>NZ_JAVDXI010000003.1:0-481287 GCF_031457805.1 Caulobacter sp. BE264
CTCCCGGCGGCCCCATCGTTTAGCGCCCGATGTCGGCGGAGGCGGCTATCTATCCAACCTCGTTTTCCCTGTCAAATCGTTTTTTTCAAAACTTTTCGAACTGGGCGGCGAAACCAGAAAATCCGGATCCGCCACAGCGGCCAGCTTCTAGAGAAGCTAACCAATCCAGTCAACCGATTATTTTGAAGAAACTTCAAAGTATCGAGTAACTAGACCTTACATCGCGCCGCTGAATTCTTGCGAAGTCTTGGCGGCGATGTTCGGAGCGGCGCTTCTAAAGAGGCGACATTCCGAAGTCAACCAACTCTTTTCGGCTTTTTCGACAACCCGGAAGACCCGGTATCGAAGAGACAAAAAGAGGATCCCGGGGCTGCCGAAGCCGCCCTTGCGGATCCATCACTGAGTCGATTGGAGCGCGGTTTCTAGCGAAGCGTCTGAACCGATGCAACTCCCTTTCGGGGGCCGCGTCGTCCGGTCGCGATGCCGTTCCGAGCGAGGCGGTGATCTAGTCGGCCAGCCGGCGGCTGGCAACCCCCTCGCGACAATATAACGACGCTCTTTTGACGGCGTCGTTAACAGAGGCTTTCGGAGCCCGACCGGGCGGGCTCCAGCCTTACGCCTTAGTGCTGGCTCTCCGGGAGACGCACGATCAAGCCGTCCAGCGCGTCGCTCACCTTGATCTGGCAGGACAGGCGGCTGTTGGGCTCGACGTTCTCGGCGAAGTCGAGCATCGACTCCTCCATGGCCGACTTGTCGCCGGTCTTATCGAGCCAGGCCTCGTCGACATAGACGTGGCACGTCGCGCAGGCGCAAGCGCCGCCGCAGTCGGCGTCGATGCCCGGCACGTTGTTCTTCACGGCGCCTTCCATGACGGTCAGGCCTGGCTTCACGTCGATGACTTGCTCGGCGCCGTCGTGCTGGATGTAGGTGATCTTGGCCATTTGTTTCCCGTTACCCCTGGAAGGCTCTCTCTATGGGGCGACCTTAGGCCGCCACCTCTTTCATGGACACCGACGGATCGGCGAGCTTGTTGGCGTCGACGGGCGTGCGCTTGGCGATCAGTTGCTTGCCCGCCATGAATTCCGGCGGCGCGTTCACCGCCTCTACAGCTTGGACCAGGTCGCCCTTCAGATGGAAGACGGCGAACTTCGCCGCCGCCACGTCGCCGCGCACGACCTGCCGGTCGGCGTCGAACGGCAACCCGGCGATCTGCAGCTTGAGATCATACTGGTCCGACCAGAACCACGGCGTCTCAGCGGGCGGCGCCGGACGGCCCAGAATCGCCGAAGCCGCCTGCTTGGCCTGTTCAAGGGCGTTCGGCACGCTCTCAAGACGGAACTGGCGGTCATAGAGCGGCAGCGGACGGTGGGTGACATCACCAATGGCGAAAATGGACGGATCCTCGGTGCGCGCCTCGAGGTCGACCACCACGCCATTGACGGTAGACAGGCCGGCGTCCTTGGCCAGCTCGTCGTTCGGGACCGCCCCCACGCCGACAAGAACGACGTCACACGCCACGACCCTGCCATCGGCGAAGCGCACGCCCGTCACGTGCCCGTCCTGGCCTTCAAAGGCGGCGACGCCCGCGTTGAGCTCGAACGCGACGCCATGCTTGCCGTGATAGTCCTGGAAGAAATGCGACAGCGTCTCACAGGCGACGCGGGCCAGGACGCGGCTCTCGCGCTCGATGACCATGGCGTGGCTGCCTAGGGCGCGGGCTGAAGCGGCGGCCTCGAGGCCGACATAACCACCGCCAACGACGGCGAGGCGCTTGTCCGGGCCCAAGGCGTTCTTCAGCAGCTCAGCATCCGCCGCCGTGCGCAGCGCCAGGACACCCGCGAGATCCGCCCCCGGGATCGGCAGCTCGCGGGCGCGGGCGCCCGTGGCCAAAACCAGGAAATCGTAGGGGATCACCTCGCCGGAGGCCAAGGTCAGGGTCTTGTCGGACCGGTTGATCCGCTCCGCCACGCCGCCAAGCCGCAGCATCACGTTGTTGTCCGCGTACCAGTCGGCGGGCTTCAGAGAGAGTGAGTCGGCGTCAGCCTCACCTTTCAGCCAAGCCTTCGACAGCGGCGGGCGCTGATAGGGCAGCAGCGGCTCGTCCCCGATCAGGACAATCCGACCCTCGTGACCATACTGACGCAGGAACGCGGCGACAGAGCCACCCGCATGACCCGCGCCGACGATGACGACGCATGCGTTCTGATTGACGTTAGCGCTCAATGACGCCCTCCCTTTCGTCAAAAATGACGCCGGCGTCACCTATTGGCAAGCGCCTTCGACAGAGGCGGATACGGAATGGGGCGGCTCGTCTCCGAAGCCGCCCCATTTTTGTCGTTCTGGAAGATGCGTTAGACGACCCGCTCGACCATCATCTTCTTGATTTCGGCGATCGCCTTGGCCGGGTTCAGCCCCTTGGGGCAGACCTGGGCGCAGTTCATGATCGTGTGGCAGCGATAGAGCTTGAAGGGATCCTCAAGCGCGTCGAGGCGGTCGCCGGTGGCCTCGTCGCGGCTGTCGATCAGCCAGCGATAGGCGTGCAGCAGGGCCGCCGGGCCCAGATACTTGTCGCCGTTCCACCAGTAGCTGGGGCACGAGGTCGAACAGCAGGCGCAGAGGATGCACTCATAGAGGCCGTCGAGCTTCTCGCGGTCCTCGGGGCTTTGCTTCCACTCGGTCTGCGGTTCGGGCGTGTCAGTATGCAGCCAGGGCTCGATCGAGGCGTACTGCGCGTAGAACAGCGTCAGGTCCGGAATCAGGTCCTTGACCACCGGCATGTGCGGCAGCGGACTGATCTGCACGGCCTTTCCGGGAACCTCGGCCCAGCCATGGGTGCAGGCCAGGGTGTTGCGGCCGCCGATGTTCATCGAGCACGAGCCGCAGACGCCTTCCCGGCACGACCGGCGGAAGGCCAGGGTCGGGTCGATGTTGTTCTTGATGTACAGCAGGGCGTCCAGGACCATCGGGCCGACGGCGTCGACATCGACGTCGTAGGTGTCCCAGCGCGGGTTGCCGCCCGACTCCGGATCGTAGCGGTAGATCTTGAAGGTCTTGACCTTCTTGGCGCCCGCAGGAGCCGGCCAGTGCTTGCCCGACTTGACCTGCGAGTTCTTGGGGAGTGCGAGTTCGACCATCGTACCCTCAGTAGACCCGTTGCTTCGGCGGGATGTAAGCGATGTCGTCCGACATGGTGTAGCTGTGGACCGGGCGGTAATCGATCTTCACCTTGCCAGTGTCGAGGTCGAGCCACGCCAGGGTGTGCTTCATCCATTCGGTGTCGTTGCGATCCGAGAAGTCTTCGCGCGCGTGGGCGCCGCGGCTCTCGGTGCGGTTGGCCGCGCCGTTCACCGTCACCACGGCCTGACCGATCAGGTTGTCGAACTCCAGGGTCTCCATCAGGTCGGTGTTCCACACCAGACCCCGATCGCTGACCTTGAGATCGGCCTTCTTGTCCCAGACGGCCTGCAGGCGCTTCACGCCGCTGTCCAGGCTCTCGCCCGTACGGAACACGGCGGCGTCTTCCTGCATCGCCTTCTGCATCTCAAGACGCAGTTCGGCGGTGCCGGTCGAGCCCGAGGCGTTGCGGAATCGGTCGAAACGCGCCAGGTGCGCGTCGGTCTGGGCGTCCTTCAGCTCGGGCTGCTTAGCGCCCGGCTTGAGGATCTCGGCGCAACGCAGGGCCGCGGCGCGCCCGAACACGACAAGGTCGATCAGCGAGTTGGAGCCCAGGCGGTTGGCGCCGTGCACCGACACGCAGGCGGCCTCGCCCACGGCCATCAGACCGGGGATCACCTGGTCGGGGTTGTCGCCCGACTTGGTGACGACTTCGCCGTGATAGTTCGTCGGGATGCCGCCCATGTTGTAGTGGACGGTCGGCAGCACCGGGATCGGCGCCTTGGTGACGTCGACGCCGGCGAAGACCTTGGCGGTTTCCGAGATGCCGGGCAGACGCTCGGCCAGGATCTTCGGATCGAGGTGGTCGAGGTGCAGGAAGATGTGGTCCTTGTTGGGACCCACGCCGCGACCTTCGCGGATCTCGATGGTCATCGCGCGGCTGACCATGTCACGCGGCGCCAGGTCCTTCACGGTCGGCGCATAGCGCTCCATGAAGCGCTCGCCTTCCGAGTTGGTCAGGTAGCCGCCTTCGCCGCGGGCGCCCTCGGTGATCAGGCAGCCCGCGCCGTAGATCCCCGTGGGGTGGAACTGCACGAACTCCATGTCCTGCAGCGGCAGGCCGGCGCGCAGGGCCATGGCGTTGCCATCGCCCGTGCAGGTATGCGCCGAGGTCGCCGAGAAGTAGGCGCGGCCGTAGCCGCCGGTGGCCAGGACCACCATCTGCGCCTGGAAGCGGTGCAGCGTGCCGTCGTCGAGCTTCCACGCGGTCACGCCGCGGCAGACGCCGTCATCCATGATCAGGTCGAGGGCGAAGTACTCGATGAAGAACTCGGTGTCGTGGGCCAGCGACTGGCCATACATCGTGTGCAGCATGGCGTGACCGGTCCGGTCGGCCGCCGCGCAGGTACGCTGGATCGGGCCTTCGCCGAAGTTCTTGGTCATGCCGCCGAAGGCGCGCTGATAGATCTTGCCGTCAGGCGTGCGCGAGAAGGGCACGCCCCAGTGCTCGAGTTCATAGACCGCAGCAGGCGCGTTGCGGGTGAGGTACTCGATGGCGTCCTGATCGCCCAGCCAGTCCGAACCCTTGACGGTGTCGAACATGTGCCAGCGCCAGTCGTCCTGGCCCATGTTGCCCAGCGAGGCCGAGATGCCGCCCTGCGCCGCAACGGTGTGGCTGCGGGTCGGGAACACCTTGGTGATGCAGGCGGTCTTGAGGCCGGCCTGGGCGGCGCCCAGCGCAGCGCGGAGGCCAGAGCCGCCGGCGCCGACGACGACGACGTCGAACTTGTGATCGATGAACTTGTAGGCCGACATCAATAGGCTCCGGTCACGGTCAGGGCGACCTTGAGGATCGAGAAGACCCCCAGGGCGCCGGCCAGCACGCAGACGAACAGGTTGCCGATCACCAGGGCGGTCTTGGTCGTGAAGCGCTCGATATAGTCTTCGATCACCACCTGCACCGCGCTCTGCAGATGCACGAGAGCGGCGATCAGCAGCAGGCTCAGAAGGACCGCGTTCAAGGGCTGGGCCATCCATTGCACGACGACGTCATGCGGCGCGCGCACCTGCTTGAGCGCTGAATAGACGCCCCAGATCGTCAGCGGCGCGAGCGCCAGACCCGAGACCCGCTCGGTGATGAAGTGGCTGACGCCGTGGCGCGAGGCGCCCATGCCGCGTGCGCGCGACAGCGGCGTGCGGAACTGCTGCGGCTGGAAGAGATCTTTCTTGCTCATGATCAGAACGCTCCGATGCCGCCGGCGATGACCCAGGTGACGATCGTCGCCACCACCGCGAAAGCAATCGCCATGGCGCCAGTCATGTCAGCTGTGCGCGGGGCGAAGCCCTTGCCGGCGTCCCAGAAGGTCTGGCGAAGCGTGTAGGCGACGTTGAAGAACACCGCGAAGGTCTCGCCCAGCAGCACCAGCTTGCCAATCGGCGAACCGAGCAGGCCGACGTAGCCAGCGTAGGCGTCAGGCCCGGCGGCCAGCGCGGCGGCCCAGCCCGCCAGGATCACGGCGCCGACCCAAAGGCCGATGACACAGCCGCGGTGGAGGATCGAGCAGGCCATCGTGATATGCCAACGCCACACCTGCAGGTGCGGCGACATCGGGCGCTCAGGCAGCCCCCGGCTCGTGTCGGTCATGAGAGGTCCAACCCCAGTAGCCTTTGTGCGTTGCGGGATGCTTTTAAGCGCGAGGACGGGGGTGTCAATTAAACGCCCCCCTATTGAGAAACGTTCGCAACGACATTGTCCGCAGAAAATGGAACCCCTTTCATCGCCCTGGCGTTAGGCTGGGTTGCTTCGGGGGAACAGCATGACCAACGCGATCGACTTCCACGCGATTTTCGATCGCATCCCCTCGCCCTACATGTTGCTGGACCGCGACCTTCGTTATGTCGCCGCCAACGCCGCCTATCTTCGGACGACCGCGCGTAGTTGGGCGGATCTTGAGGGGCGTAACCTCTTCGACGCCTTCCCGGCCGAAGGGGCCAGCCGTCGCGACCTGGAAGCGTCCATCGTACGCGCCCGCGACAGTGGCGAGGTCGATGAACTCCCCCTGATCCACTATGCGATTGAGCGCCCGGCGCATCTGGGCGGCGGGTTCGAGGATCGCATCTGGAGCGCGACCCACACGCCGATCCCCGACGAGACCGGCGCCACCCGGTTCATTCTCCAGCACACGCAGGACGTCACCGCGATCCAGAGGTTGAAGGACGCCGCCCTGGGCCAACGGTCGTCCGCGGCGCGGCTTGGCGAGGACGTGTTGCGGCGCGCCGAGACCGTTCAGGCCCAGGTCCGGCAGCTCCGGAATCTCTTCATGCAGGCCCCGAGCTTCATGGCCGTGCTGCGCGGCCCCCACCACGTCTTCGATCTCGCCAACAACGCCTATGCCCAGTTGATCGGGCACCGCGAGGTGATCGGCCTGCCGCTCGGAGCCGCTCTGCCGGAGGTCGTTGATCAAGGCTTCATCGAACTCCTCGATCGCGTCCTGGAGACGCGCGAGGCGTTCGTCGGGCGGCGCGTCAAGGTCGCCCTGCAGCGTGAGGTCGGCGCGCCGCTCGAAGAGCGCTATCTCGACTTCATCTATCAGCCAATTGTCGATCCGGAGGGAACCGCTTCCGGCGTCTTCGTCGAAGGCGTCGACATCACCGAGCAAGTGCAGGCCGATGAACGCCAGCGCCTGTTGCTCGACGAGTTGAACCACCGCGTAAAAAACACCCTGGCGACGGTCCAGGCCATCGCCCAGCAGACCCTGCGCGGCGCGAGCGATCCAGAGACCTTCGCGGCCGCCTTCGAATCACGGCTTCTGGCGTTGTCTCAAACGCACAACGCCCTGACCGATAGCCACTGGGCGGGCGCGGGATTACGCCAGATCCTGTTGCAGGAGCTCGGCCCCTATGGAGCCGAACGGGTCGTGATTAACGGCCCAGACGTGCATCTGCCAGCGCGCGTGGCCCTATCGCTCGGGATGGTCTTTCATGAGCTGGCCACCAATGCAGCCAAGTATGGAGCGCTGGCGCAGGCGGGGAAGCTCGTCCTGACATGGTCTGTCCAGAACGACGCGCTGCGGTTCGAATGGCGCGAAACCGGCGGCCCGCCCGTCGTCGCTCCAGAGCGGCGCGGGTTTGGATCGCGGCTTATTGAACGCAGCATCACCGGCGAACTGAGAGGCCGGGTCGAGGCCGACTACGCGCCGGACGGCCTGATCATGCGGTTCGAGACCCCGCTGATACGCGACCCGGTCTAAGCGCTTCGCCGAAGAAATCGGAAACGCCCTAGTCCCGCAGCACGCACAGAGCCAGATGCTGCAAGAGCATGATGGTCTTGGCGTCCTTGATCCGACCGTCGGCGATCATGGCCAAAGCCTGGTCGATCGGCAGTTCAAGCACCTCAATATCCTCGCCCTCGTCGGGATGGCCGCCGCCTGCGCCGATACGCATCGTCGCGTCATACTCCGCGATGAAGAAGTGCAGAATCTCGGTGACCGAGCCTGGGCTCATGAAGGCTTCAAAGACCTTGCGGACCGCGCCCAGGCGATAGCCGAGCTCTTCCTCAACCTCGGCGCGGATACGGACCTCAGGCTCGGCGTCGTCCAGCAGGCCGGCGGCGGCTTCGATCAGCAGGTCGTCATGACCGTTGACGAACGCCGGGTAGCGGAACTGCTTGACCAGCAGCACGGTGCGGTTGGCGAGATTGTAGGGCAGCAGGACCGCACCATTGCCGCGATCGTAGTGCTCGCGCGACTGGGTCTGCCACGTCCCGTCCCGGCGTTTCCAGTCGAAAGTGGTCGTGCGCAGAACGTACCAGTTATCGGAGAGGAGCATGGTTTCGCGGACTCGAATGCGATCCTTCACCGACATCAGCGTCTCCTAGTCCCGGACCCGGCCGACGTAGTCGGCGGATCGCATTTCCTGCAGGCGCGAGACGGTCCGCTCGAACTCGAACGCGCCGTCCCCCTCCGGATAGAGCTGCTCTGGCTCAGCATCGGCCAGGGCCACCAGCTTGACGTCGACTTCGTAGAGCGCGTCGACCAGGGTGTTGAACCGCCGGGCGGCGTCGCGACGCGCGGGGGTCAGGCAGGGCACGTCTTCCAGGAAGACCGTGTGAAAGCGCTCCGCAAGGGCCAGGTAATCCTGCGGCCCCAGGGCTTGCTGGCAGAGGCTCGCGAACGAAGACCGCACCAGACCGCCGGCCGCACGCGGCAAACGCATCTTCCGCCCGAGCACCTCTAGCGTCACGCCTGTCTCCGGCGCGCCATCCAACATGTCGCCCCAGAGGCGGTCGAACTCGGCCTGACTGGCCTTGTCGTTTGGCGCGAGCCAGGTGCGGGCCGCGCGCAGGCGATCCAGACGGAAGTCGACGGGCCCGCGAACCGCCACGATATCCATCGCCGACTTCAGCATGTCGATGAATGGCAGGAAGAGCTGGCGGTTCAGACCGTCCTTGTAGAGATCCTCCGGCGGCCGGTTGGAGGTCGCCACCAGGGTGACGCCCCGCGCGAACAGGGCCTCAAACAAACGCCCCAGAATCATGGCGTCTGCGATGTCGGTGACTTGCAGTTCGTCGAAGCACAACAGGCGCGCTTCGCCGGCGATCCGCTCGGCTGTGGGGGCGACGGGATCATCGCCCTTGGACTGGCCAAAGCGCGCCTTGCGGGCGGCGGTGTCGCCCTTGCGCCAGGCGTCGATGTCGGCGTGAACCTCGGCCATGAAGGCGTGGAAGTGGATCCGCCGCTTCCTGGCCACCGGCGCGCTGTCGAAGAACAGGTCCATGACCATGGACTTGCCGCGACCGACAGGGCCCCAGAGATAGACGCCGCGCTGGCTCTTGGGCTTGCGGCCAAAGAGCGAGAACCCCGGCTCGCCGGCGGCGTCGAGATCGGCTTCCAGGCGCGACAGGGCCTCGACCGCGGCGGCCTGTGCGACGTCGGGCCTGATCTCGCCCTGGGCCAGGCGCTCGCGATAGGCGGTGCGAAGGGATGTCGGCATCAAGGATTGCGGTTAGCGCGTTCGCCGCGCCTGGAGCAAGAGGGCGCTGACAGAACCGATCACCACGCCTAAGCTCAGCGCATGGTTCATGTTCCGGCCGCCGGGGCGGTCCAAGCGGGCCAAGCCGCCGATCCCCACATTATCGACACGCTGATCGCCGAACGCGCCCCACGCCTGACGGGCTCGCCGGCCTGGCCGCTGCTGAAGCCCGCCCTCTATCGCCTGCTCGACTATCGCAAGGCGCGGACCATGGCCGAAACGATCGAGACGATGGGCGGCCAGGCGGCGCTGGATCATGTTTCGGCGCTTCTCTCGCTGAAGGTCGCCGTTCGCGGCCTTGACCATATGCCGGCGAAGGGTCGCGTCGTGATCGTCGCCAACCATCCGACCGGCATAGGCGACGGCGTCGCCGTCTACGACGCGCTGAAAGCCCATCGTCCGGATATCGTCTTCTACGCCAATGCGGACGCGCACCGCGTTTGTCCCCGCTTCGACGATGTCCTGATCCCCGTGGAGTGGGTCGAAGAGAAGCGTAGCCGCGAGCGCATGCGCCTGACCTTGTCCATGACCCGCGAGGCGATGGAGGCCGAAAGGGCGCTGATGATCTTCCCCGCCGGGCGCCTGGCGGTGGTGGACGCGGAAGGCCGGCTGAGCGACCCACCATGGATGGCCTCGGCGGTCTCGATCGCCCGCAAGTATGGCGCGCCGATCACGCCGATCCATCTTGAGGGACCCTGGTCGACCCTTTTCCACCTGTTTGGCCGCCTGTCGCGTGAACTGCGGGACATCACCCTGTTCCACGAACTGCTGAACAAGACGGGACGTCGCTTTTCGCTGACCGTCGGCCCGCCCGTTGATCCGGAGTGCTTGCCGCGCGACGCCGAGGAAGCCACCGAGGTGCTGAAACGCTATGTGGAGCGCCAATTGCCGAACAAGCTGACGAGCGCCCTGACGTGAAGACCCTTTTCCTTGCCGACGAGGCCGCGACCCAGGCGCTGGGTCGGACGCTGGCCCTCGCCCTTCGCGCGGGAGACGCCCTCTGTCTGACCGGCCCGCTGGGCGCCGGCAAGTCGACCCTGGCCCGCGCCCTGATCCGCGCCCTGACGACGCCGGACGAGGAGGTGCCCAGCCCGACCTTCACGCTGGTTCAGTTCTATGAGGCGGCCAAGTTTCCACTGGCGCATTTCGATCTCTACCGGCTCTCGGACCCCGATGAGGCCTATGAGATCGGATTGGACGAGGCGCTCGATGGCGGCGTCGCCCTGATCGAATGGCCCCAGCGGTTGGAAGGCCGTTTGCCGAGGACTCGGCTCGATATAGACATCGCCCTCGACGGCGACGCGCGGCGCGCCGTCATCGTAGCGCACGGCGATTTCGAAGGACGTGATCTTGAGCTCTGAACGCGAGGCGGCCAAGGCCGCGTTCCTGTCGACCCACGGCTTCGGCGATGTGCGTCGCCAGTCGCTGGGCGGCGACGCCTCGACGCGCGCCTATGAGCGGCTGCATCGGGGCGAGCAGAGCTTCATCTTCATGGACCAGCCGCCCTCGGTCGAGACCGCGCCCTGTCCGCCCGACGCCTCGCCGTCCGAGCGCGCGGCGCTGGGCTACAACGCCCTGGCGCGCTTGGCGGCGGGCCGCGTCGACGCCTTCGTCGCCTGCGCGGGATGGCTGAACGCCCAGGGCCTGTCGGCCCCCAAGGTGCTCGCGGCCGATCCGGGGGCGGGCCTGGCCGTGCTGGAAGACTTGGGCGACGACCTCTACGCGCGCCTGATTGAAGGCGGTACCGACGAGGCGCCGCTCTACGAGGCCGCCATCGACGGCCTGCTCGCGATCCATGCGGCGCCGACGTCCGAGACGCTCAGCTATGACGGTTCGACCTGGCCGCTGCTGACCTATGATGATCTGGCCCTGAAGACCGCCCACGACATCTTCGTCGAGTGGCAGCCCAAGTTTCGCGACATCGCCTTCGACGAAGCGGCCCTGGCCGAGTGGGAAGCGATCTGGGCGCCGATCCGCGCCAAGGGCGAGGCCGGCGCGACGGTCTTCTGCCACCGCGACTATCACGCCGAGAACCTGATCTGGCTGCCGCAGCGCGACGGCGCAGCGCGGGTCGGCATGCTGGACTTCCAGGACGCGGTCCTGGCCCATCCGGCCTGGGACCTGTCGATGCTGCTGCACGACGCCCGCCGCACCGTCTCGCCCGAGCGCGAAGCCGCGTGCCTGGACCGCTATCTGGCGGCCCGCCCCGACCTGGACCGTACCGCCTTCCTGGCTGACTATCATGCGCTGGGGGCGCTCAACATCATCCGGATCCTGGGCATTTTCGCCCGCCTGGTGACCCGCGACGGCAAGCCCCGCTACGCCGATTTCATTCCGCGCCTTTGGGTCTATCTGGACGTCTGCTTCGCCGACCCCGCCCTGACGGAGCTGAAGGCGTGGTTTGATCGCTACGTGCCGGTGGAGACTCGCCGATGAGCGGTCCGAAAGTCGCCATGGTGTTGGCCGCAGGGCTCGGCACCCGCATGCGCCCCCTGACCAACGACCGGCCCAAGGCTCTGGTCGAGGTCGCCGGCAAGGCGCTGATCGATCATATGCTGGATCGCCTGGTCGCGGCGGGCGTCGAGACCGCCGTGGTCAACGTCCATTACTTCGCCGACCTCGTGGAGGCCCACCTGCGGGTCCGTGAAGCCAAGGGTCTCGCCCCCCGGATCGTCATCTCCGACGAGCGCGCCCAGGCGCTGGAGACCGGCGGCGGGATCAAGCACGCCCTGTCGTTGCTGGGCGAAGGGCCGGTGTTTGTCGCCAACATCGACTCGCTCTGGATCGAACACGCCGGCGCCGCCGTCGACGCCGTGGCCGCCGCCTGGGATCCAGACCGGATGGACGTGTGCCTGATGCTGGCCTCGACGACGGGTTCGCTCGGCTTTCACGATACGGGCGACGTGTTCCTCGGCGCCGACGGCGTCGTGCGCTTCAAGGACGCCGGCGAGACCGCGCCGCTCGTCTATGTGGGCGTGCACATCTGCAAGCCGGCGATCACCGCCGATGGTCCCGAAGGGCCGTTCTCGCTGCTGCCGCTGTGGAAACGCCTGGCGGCCGACGGCCGGGTCCACGGCGTCGCGCCCGAGGGCCTCTGGATGCATGTCGGCGATCCGCAAGCCAAGCTGGCCGCCGAAGCCCGGCTCGCCGAGGCATGAGCGGGTCCGCGCCGTTCTTCGAGCGAGAAGGGCCGCGCTGGTATTCGATCCCGGCGCACCGCCCGTTCGTCGACGACCTGGCGCGGGGCCTTCTGAACACGCTGGAGCCCCTGGGCCCCGAGGCCCTGCCGCGCGCCACCGTACTGACCCCGACTCGCCGGGGCGCGCGGGCTCTGGCGGACGCCTTCCTATCGGTCGGCGGCGGTCGGGCGCTGCTGCTGCCGCAGATCCGGCCGCTGGGCGATCTGGACGAGGGCGAGCCGCCGTTTGAGCCCGGGGAGCTGTCGCTGATTCTGCCGCCCGCGATCTCGTCACGGCGCCGACGGTTCGAACTGGCGAGGCTGGTGACCGATCACGGCGACAAGCTGTCGTTCAAGCCCGGACCCGTCCAGGCGCTGGAGCTGGCCAAGGCGCTCAGCGAGTTTCTCGACAGCTGCCAGATCGAGGAAGTGAACTTCGACGACAGGCTGGACGGGCTGGCCGAAGGCGATCTGGCGCAGCACTGGCAGGTCTCGGCCCGGTTCCTGCGGTCGGTGCTGCGGGCCTGGTCCGCACGCCTGAATGATCTTGGCCTGATCGATGTCTCCGAACGCCGGGTCCGGCTGCTGCGCGCTCTTGAGGCGCAGTGGCGCGACAACCCGCCGACCGAGGTGCTGGTCGCCGCTGGTTCGACCGGCACCGCGCCCGCGACCGCTGACTTGCTGCGCGTGGTCGCCGCCGCTCCCAAGGGAGCCG
Organism: Caulobacter sp. BE264; assembly: GCF_031457805.1. Taxonomy (NCBI): domain Bacteria; kingdom Pseudomonadati; phylum Pseudomonadota; class Alphaproteobacteria; order Caulobacterales; family Caulobacteraceae; genus Caulobacter; species Caulobacter sp. BE264. The sequence goes on from NZ_JAVDXI010000003.1 coordinate 13,038, forward strand.
TGGTGTTGCCAGGTCTGGATGAGGATCTCGCGGACACCGCCTGGGCCAAGATCGAGCGCTCGCAGGGCGAGCAGCATCCGCAGGGGGCGATGAAGCGCCTGCTGGACCGCGCCGGGGTCTCTCGCGCCGAGGTCCGCGCCTGGGTTCCCGAGGTCGACAGCCGGGGCCGCTGGCGTCGCCGCATCGTCAACGAAGCGCTGCGCCCCGCCGAGGCCACCGCCGACTGGCTGAGCCAGATCGCCGCCCTGCGCGCCGAGGCGCCGGAGCTTGATCCCGTCGCCGAAGGACTGAAGGGGTTCTCGGTCATCGCCGCCCGGGCCGAGGAAGAAGCCGCCGGCGCCTGCGCCCTTCTGCTGCGCGAAGCGCTTGAGGATCCCGCCCGGACCGCCGCCCTGGTGACGCCGGACCAGACCCTGGCGCGCCGGGTCATGACTCGCCTGCAGCGGTGGGGCGTCATTCCCGACAGCTCGGCCGGCGCGCCTCTGGCCGCCGCCGGATCGGCGATTCTGGCCCTGCACTTGGCCCGACTCGTCGAGGAGCCACTCAACCCCGTCCGCCTGCTGGCCTTCGCCAAGCACCCGCTGGTGCTGGGCGAGGACGAAGCCCTGGCCGCCGTTCTGCTTGAGCGCAAGGGCCTGCGCGGCGCCGCGCCCAGCTCGGCCGAGGTCCTTCGCGCCCGCCTCCGCGACGCGCCGGAGGCCCTGGCCTTGGCCGACCGCGTGCTGGCCGCCGTGCGCCACGCCGCCTCGCCCTATGGCGGCGGCGCCCTCGCCACCCCGGCCCGCGCAGCCCAGGCCCTGGTCGAGGCGCTGGAGTCGCTGATCGCGCCCCATCGCCTTTGGGCCGGGAACGCCGGGGAGTGCCTGGGGACGCTGATGGCCTCCCTGATCCAGGACGGCGAGCCCTTGCCCGACGCCTCGCCCCAGGCCTTCGCCGATATTCTCGACCGCCTCGTCAACGAGGAGACCGTCCGGGTCGGCGGCGCGACCCATCCGCGCCTGCGCATCCTCGGCGCCATCGAGGCGCGCTTGGTGCGCGCCGACCGCCTGGTGCTGGCGGGGCTGGAGGAAGGCGTCTGGCCGCAGGGCGCGCCGATCGATCCGTTCCTGTCGCGGCCGATGCGCCAGCGCCTGGGCCTGCCGCCGCCCGAGCGCCGGATCGGCCTGACCGCCCACGACTTCGCCCAGGCCGCCAGCGCGCCGGACGTGGTTCTGGTCCATTGCGAGCGGCGTGGCGGCGCGCCCGCCGTCGAGTCGCGCTGGCTCTGGCGCCTGAAGACCCTGGCCGCCGGCGCGGGCCTGACGCTGCCGCGTCGCGATGATGTGACCGACTGGGTTCGCGCCCTGGACGCGCCGGGCCCCTACGCGCCCATAGGCCGCCCCGCGCCCAAGCCGCCCGTCGAGGACCGTCCGCGCAAGATGGCGGTGACACGCGTCGAAGCCCTGACCCGCGATCCCTATGCCGTCTGGGCGCGTGACATTCTGAAACTTTACCCGCTGGAGCGTCCCGACGAGCCGGTGGAGGCCCGGGCGCGCGGCACGGCCATCCATGCCGCCTTCGAAAAGTTCGCCGAGCTCTATCCCGACGCCGTCCCCGCTGAAGCGGCCTCGGCTTTCGAGAGACTCTATATCGACGCTCTGGTCAGCGCCGGCATGCCGCCCACGGCCCTGGCGCGCGAAAGGGCCCTGGCCCGCGAGGCCGCCGCATGGGTCGCCGATTGGGAACGCCAGCGCCGCACCAATGTCCGACGCATAATCGTCGAGGCCGAGGGCAAGCTGGACCTCGTCATCAACGGTCGTCCGTTCACCCTGACCGCCAAGGCCGACCGTATTGAGCCGACGCCGGACGGAACGGCTCATATTCTCGACTACAAGACCGGCGCGGCGCCGTCCCAGAAGCAGGTCGACACCGGCTTCTCGCCGCAGTTGACCCTGACGGCGGCGATCCTGATGAACGGCGGCTTCCCGGACCTCGGCAGTCCCGCGCCCGGCGACCTGACCTATGTCCGCGTCACGGGCCGACGCCCCGCCGGCGAGGAGCAGGTCCGCGCCCTCGCCGGTGACGAGGCCAGCGCTGCGGCGACCAAGGCGCTGGAGGGTCTGTCGGACCTGATCGCGCGCTACGATGACCCCGACGAGCCCTACCGCTCGCGGGTCGCGCCACAGTTCGTCAAGGAGCACCCCGGCGACTACGCCCATCTGGCCCGGGTGTTCGAATGGTCGACCAGCGGCGACGACGGAGAGGGCGAATGAGGCCGCTCGTCCAAATCCTCCCCCCAGCGGGGGAGGTGGTCGCGCAGCGGCCGGAGGGGGAAGTGCGATCGGCGGGGTCATTCCCCCCTCCGGTCCTTCGGACCGCCTCCCCCACGGGGGGAGGATTGTGATGCACGACCCCCAGCGTATCGCCGCCGACCCCACGATCTCGGCCTTCGTCACCGCCAATGCCGGTTCGGGCAAGACCAAGACCCTGATCGACCGCGTCGCGCGCCTTTTGCTGGCCGGGGTCGAGCCGCAGGCGATCCTGTGCGTGACCTACACCAAGGCCGCCGCCGCCGAGATGCAGCGGCGCCTGTTCGACCGGCTGGGCAAGTGGTCGGTGACCAGCGACGCTGATCTGCGCGCCGAACTGGTCAAGCTGGTCGGCGAGGCCGACGCGCACTACGACGCCAAGAGCCTGTCCGACGCCCGCGCCCTGTTCGCCAAGGCGCTTGAGACGCCGGGCGGCCTGAAGATCCAGACCATTCACGCGTTCTGCGAGAAGCTGTTGCGGCGCTTCCCGCTGGAGGCCGGGGTCTCGCCAGGCTTCACGGTGATGGACGATCAGGCTGGCGCCGCCATCGCCCGCGCCGCCCGCCGCGCCGTCGCCGCCTGGGTCGACGGCCACGACGACGCGTTCTCCGAGGCCTACGCCCGTTTTTCGGTGGCCCTCGATTTCCAGAACTTCGAGGCGATGTTCGCCGGTTTCGAGACCCGGCGCGGCCAGATCATGGCCTATGTCCAGCGCTGCGGCGGCCTGGCCGGAGCGATCGCCGACGCCTGGGCGCGTTGCGGCTTTGACGCCCCGACCTCGGCCGAGGACCTCGCCGTCAGGGCCATGGCCCGCCTCGACCTGCCGGCCTGGCGCGCCGCTGCGACGGTGCTGTTCGACGGCGGCGGCAAGCAGGACGCCAAGTCCGCCGAGGCCCTGGCCGCCGTCGCCCGCGATCCCGACGCCACCCTGGACCTGGCCCTGCGCGCCCTCTTCACCGAAGGCGGCGAGGGCACGCCCGCGACCTGGCCGGCCAAGACCTCGGGTCTCAAGAGCCGCGAGGACCTGCGCGAGGCCCTGCTGCTGGAGCAGGCCAAGCTGGAGGCCGCCCGCGAGCAGGTCCGCGCCGCCAGGGTGGCGGAGGACACGCAGAACGCCCTGCTGCTGGCCGGCCTCTATATCGAGCGCCACATGGCCGAGAAGGAGGCGCGCGGCGCGCTCGACTTCACCGACCTGATCGACAAGACGCGACTGCTGCTGACCGAGAAGGTCGAGGCCGCCTGGGTGCTCTACAAGCTGGACGGCGGCATCGACCACATCCTGCTGGACGAGGCCCAGGACACCGCCCCCGAGCAGTGGGAAATCCTACGCGCCCTGACCGCCGACTTCTTCGTCGGCGAGACGTCCGAGGGCTGGAGCGGCCGCCGCGCCGAACGGACCCTGTTCGTGGTCGGCGATGAGAAGCAGTCGATCTACTCGTTCCAGGGCGCCGACCCGACGCGTCTGCTGGAAGAGACCCAGGGCTATATTTCGCGGATCGAGGCGGTCGGCGCGGTCGGCAAGGGCGTGCCGCTGACGGTCTCGTATCGCTCGACCCACCAGGTCCTGAGCTTCGTCGACGCCCTGTTCTCCGATCCGGACACCCGCGAAGGGGTGCCGCCCCCCGTCGGCCAGGACCTGGTCCGGCACGAACTCTTCCGCCACGGCCACCCCGGCTGTGTCGACCTCTGGCCGCTGACCCGCGAACTGCCCGGCGAGGAGCGCGAGGCCTGGGAGAAGCCGCTCGACGAGGAGGGCGAACGCAGCGCCAATCGCCGTCTGGCCGAAACGATCGCCGCCGAGACAAAGGCGATCCTGGAACGCGGCGATGCGGTGTTCGACAAGGATCTGGGCCGGCATCGCGCCGCCCACGCCGGCGACATTCTGGTGCTCGTCCGCCGCCGCAAGGTCTTGTTCGAGGAGATCATCCGCGCCCTGAAGCGGCGCGGCGTGCCGGTGGCGGGGGCTGACCGCCTGGCGCTCTCGAGCCATATCGCCTTCGAAGACCTTCTGGCCTTGGGCCGGTTCATCCTGTTCCCCGAGGACGACCTGACCCTGGCGGCCCTGCTGAAGACCCCGTTCTGCGGGCTTGCCGACGATGACGTCTATGCGCTGGCCAAGGGTCGCCGGGCGACGCTTTGGGCCGAACTTGTTCGACGGTCGGAGGAGCGTCCCGAATGGACCGCCGCCCGCACGGTGCTCGACTGGGCGCTGACCGAAGGACGCCGCCGCCAGCCGTTCGAGTTCTACGCCGGCTGGCTGGGCCTGACGGACGCCGACGGCCGTTCGCACCGCGCCAAGGTCCTGACCCGGCTGGGCGCGGAAGCCGAAGAGGCGCTGGACGAGTTCCTGGCCCAGGTGATGGAGGCCGAGCAACGCGGCGTTCGCGACCTGGAGGCCCTGGTCGCCGACTTCGCGGCGCTGGACATCGTGGTCAAGCGCGAGATGGAAGGCGCGCGCCGTGAGGTGCGGGTGATGACCGCCCACGGCTCGAAGGGCCTGGAGGCGCCGATCGTCTTCCTGCCCGAGACGACGGTCAGACGCGGCGCCGGCGGCTCGCCGCTGCTGGTCACCGAGGACGGGGCCCTGCTGTGGTGCGCGTCCGGCAAGGGCGACTGCGCCGCCTCGGCCAAGGCCCGCAAGCTGCGCGAGGACAAGGAGGCGCAAGAGGCCCTGCGCCTGCTGTATGTGGCCCTGACCCGGGCCCGCGAACGGCTTATTCTGTGCGGCCGTATCGACGCCCGGACCAAGGATGACAAGGTCGGCGGCTGGTACGCGGCGGCGCGCGCCGCCTTCGCCCATCCCGATATCGCGCCGGGCGTCCGGACCATCGGCGACGGCGACACGGCGTTCCTGCGTTACGGCCCCGATCCGCTGAGCGCGCCGAGGCTTGACCTCGCCGCCGCCGCCGTCGCCGATACGCCGAGCTGGATCACGGCCCAGGCGACGCCCGAGCCTGCCGCCGCCCGCTACGCCGCGCCGTCGCGGCTGGAAGACTCCGCCCGGGTTCCCGCCCCCTCGCCCTTGGCTCGGATCGCTGGCCTTGGCCGCTATCGGCGCGGCGAGCTCATCCATAAGCTTCTCCAGTTGCTGCCCGACCTGCCGCCCGCTCAGCGCCCCGACGCGGCACGGCGCATCCTGGCGGCCGAGCGCGACCTGACCGACGCTCAGCGGGAAGAGATGGCCAGCGCGGCGTTCGGGGTGCTCGACGACGCGAAGTTCGCGGCGGTGTTCGGGCCCAATTCGCGCGCCGAAGTCGCCCTGGCCGGCACCAGCGTCTATCTGCCCCAGGGCCTGGCCGTCTCCGGACGGGTCGACCGGCTGGTGGTGGACGACGAGCGCGTGCTAGTGGTCGACTACAAGACCAACCGCCCCTCGCCCGACCGGATCGAGGACGCCGATACGGCCTATCTGGCCCAGATGGCGGTCTATGCGGCCGTGCTGCGCGAGGTGTTCCCAGGCCGCGCGGTCGAGGCGGCGCTGGTGTGGACGGACGGCCCCAAACTGATGCCCGTTCCAGAAAAGGTGATGGGCAAGGCGCTGGCGCGGCTGACCTAGCCCGTTGCCGGGGGTCTCGCGTGCTCCTACATCTTGATGCAAGTCTCCGGAACGATTCCGGATTTGACCCTTATCGCGTCCGCCGCGCCGGAAAACGGCGGCGCGACGCCAGACTGGAGCAGACCATGAGCACCGTTGCGGTGACCGACGCCACCTTCGAAGCCGACGTCCTGAAGTCGAGCAAGCCCGTCCTCGTCGATTTCTGGGCCGAATGGTGCGGTCCGTGCAAGCAGATCGCCCCGGCGCTGGAGCAGCTCTCCGAGGAACTGGCCGACGTGGTGACCATCGCCAAGGTCAATATCGAGGACAGCCCGACGACGCCGTCGCGCTACGGCGTTCGCGGCATCCCGACCATGATGCTGTTCCGCGATGGCCAGATGACCTCGATGAAGGTCGGTGCCATGCCCAAGCAGAAGATCCTGGAATGGCTGAACGAAGCCGGCGTCCAGCAACCGGCCTGATCGGCCCTGCCGCGCTGAATTGAAAACGCCCGCTCCGGTTCGCCGGGGCGGGCGTTTTGCGTTGTGAGATCCCGACCTTCGCGGCGAATGCCGGGGCCCGGATCGAACCCCGTGACACGTCACCTGCGGTACGGACGGTCGGCGCGAACCCGCTCAAGGCTCAGGACGAATCGGGACCCCGGCGTTCTCCGGGGAATTCGGATGAAGAAGGGACCTACTTTTTCCCCGTCGCGATGAACGGCGAGACGGGCGCCGGCGGCGGCTTCTTCTCGGCCTTCGGTTTGCGGATTTCCTTGTTCGACTTTTTCTGACCCTTGGCCATCGGTGGTTCCTGCCAGGACGGGCGCGCCCACCGAGAATGTCCGCCGGGCCGTGCCGCCCTATCGGCGTGGGACCCTCTTACGCCCTTAGGTCGGCCACGTTTCGGGACTCATCGCCAGCACCTCGCCGGCCAGGTAGAGCGATCCGCAGATCAGCACGTGCGGAACCGGCTCAAGCTGGAGCGCGCGATCAAGCGCCTCTTCCACCGAATCGCAGGCGCAAGCCCGCAGGCCGGCCAGCTCGGCGGCGGCGGCCGTGTCGGCGGCGCTGGCGGCGGCGTGGCCCTCGAAGGTCACGGTGAAGGCCTTGCTCGCCACGCCCCGGAAAGCGCCGAAGAAGCCGGCGGCGTCCTTGTTGGCCAGGAGGCCCGAGATCAGCGCCACGGGTCGACCGTCCCGGGCCGCCAGGTCGGCGACGGCGCGGGCGACGGCCAGGCCGGCGTGCGGATTATGGCCGCCGTCCAGCCAGAGATCCGCCCCCGCCGCCTTGGCGCGCTCGGCCAAAGGGCCGGCGGTCAGGCGCTGAAAACGGGCAGGCCAGACGGTCGATTCCAGGCCCCGAGCCATGGACGCCTCGTCGATTCGCGGGTCGTCCAGGGCCAGCAGGGCGGCGACGGCGAGACCGGCGTTGGCGAACTGATGTTCCCCCGGCAGCGAAGGCGCAGGCAGGTCCAGCAGACGGTCCTCCATCTGGACAAGCAGGCGGCTACGCTCACGCCAGGCGTCGAAGTCGCGGCCCATCAGGGTGAGTGACACCCCGGCGCGATCAGCGGCGGTCTCGATGACGGGCTCGGCCTCCTCGTGCTGGCGGGCCGAGACGGCGGGCGCGCCCGGCTTGATGATTCCCGCTTTTTCGCCGGCGATCTGGCCGATCGTGTCACCGAGGAATTCGCGGTGATCCAGATCGACCGGGGCGATCACGCTGACCTTGGGCGTCACGACATTGGTGGCGTCAAGGATCCCGCCAAGGCCCACCTCGACGATGCAGAGATCAGCCGGGACCTCGGCGAAGGCGAACAGGGCGGCGGCTGTGGTGATCTCGAAGAAGGTGATCGGCAGGCCGGCGTTGGCCTGCTCGACGCGGTCCAGCACCTCGGCCAGATGGTCGTCGGTGATCAGTTTCCCCGCCAGGCGGATGCGTTCGGAAAAGCGCACCAGATGCGGCGAGGTGAAGACGTGGACCTTCAGCCCCGCGGCCTCGGCCATGGCCCGCAGGAAGGCGACCGTCGAGCCCTTGCCGTTGGTGCCGGCCACGTGGATCACCGGCGGCAGGCGATCCTGCGGGTCGCCCAGCGCGGCGCAGAGACGCCGCATCCGGTCCAGCGACAGGTCGATCAGCTTGGGATGCAGCGCCTGAAGCCGCGCGAGGGCGGCGTCGTGAGCGCGGAGGTGATCGGTCACGCCGAAGCTTACGCCGCCCTGCGCTTGCGGCCCATCATCAGGGTGCCCAGCAGCGAGCCCAGGACCTCCGGCAGCTCCTTGCGGTGCGTGACGCGGTCGACCATGCCCTTTTCGACGAGGTACTCCGAGCGCTGGAAGCCCGGCGGCAGGGTCTCGCGGATGGTCTGCTCGATGACGCGCGGGCCGGCGAAGCCGATCAGGGCGCCCGGCTCAGCCAGGTGGATGTCGCCCAGCATGGCGTAGGAGGCGGTGACACCGCCGGTGGTGGGGTCGGTGAGGACCACGACGTACGGCAGGGCCGCGTCCTTCAGCTCGTTGATGGCCAGCGTCGTGCGGGCCATCTGCATCAGCGACAGCGCGCCTTCCTGCATGCGGGCGCCGCCGGCCGCCGTGAACGCGATCAGCGGGACCTGACGTTCCAGCGCGGCCTTGGCGGCGGCGATGAAGCCCTCACCTGCGGCCATGCCCAGCGAGCCGCCCATGAAGGCGAAGTCCTGCACCAGCACCACGGCGTCGACGCCGGCGATCTTGCCAAAGCCAATGGCCATGGCGTCCGGCTCGCCGGTCGCCTTGCGGGCGGCGGCCAGACGGTCCTTGTAGGGTTTGCCGTCCGAGAACTTCAGCGGGTCCTCGACGACCGGCGGGGTCGGCAGGGCCTCGTACTGGCCTTCGTCGAAGGTGAACTTGAAGCGGGCTTCCGGCCCGATCCGCATGTGGCGACCGGCCGGCGTGACCCACAGGGCCGCCTCCAGGTCGGAGCGGAAGATCATCTCGCCCGTATCGGGGCACTTGACCCAGAGGTTCTCGGGCGTCTCACGCTTGGCGAACGCGCCGCGCACGCCGGGGGCGATCCGCGACAGCCAACCGCCGCCTCGGCGGTCGCCCGCTTGTTTCTTGTCGCCCTTCTTCGGGTCCTGGGGTTCAGCCATAGCCATAGCCTTAAAGCCTCACTTCGTCCCGACTCGCGCCGAACGCACAGCCTTAGCCAGCTCCGACGCTTTTAGAAGAACCTTCTCGGTCACGTTTTCGTTCAACTGCGCTGCGGACTCGATTTCATCCACAAGCGCGGAGCCCACGACGGCCGCGTCGGCCACCTTGGCGACGGCGGCGGCCTGGTCCGGGGTACGGATGCCAAAGCCCACGGCGACCGGCAGGCCCGAGGCCTTGCGCAGGCGCTCGACGGCGGGAGCCACATCGGCGGCGTCCGCCGACTTCACGCCGGTCACGCCGGCGACCGAGACGTAATAGACGAAGCCCGAGGTCCGGCGCACCACCATCGGCAGGCGCGCGTCGTCGGTGGTCGGGGCCGCCAGGCGGATCAGGGCGATCCCTTCGGCTTCCAGGGCGTCCGACAGCGGGTCGGCCTCTTCGGGCGGGCAGTCGACGATGATCAGGCCGTCGACCCCGGCCTTGGCGGCCAGGCCAGCGAAGGTCTCGAAGCCCTTGTTCAGCACCGGGTTCAGATAGCCCATCAGGATGACCGGCGTGTCCTGATCGCCTTCGCGGAAGGCGGCCACGAGATCCAGCGTCCCCTGCAGGGTCATGCCCGACTTCAGGCCCCGCTGGGCGGCGCGCTGGATGGTCGGCCCTTCAGCCATGGGGTCCGAGAAGGGAAAGCCCAGCTCGATCAGGTCGGCGCCGGCGGCCGGCAGGCCCTTGAGCACCTCAAGGGTGGTGGCGGCGTCGGGATCTCCGGCCATGACATAAGTCACGAAGCCGGCGCGGCCTTCGGCCTTCAGCGCCGCAAAGCGGCGGTCGATACGGTCTTTGGTCACGCGAGGTCGGTCCTAGATCTTGCGCCCGAGGGCTTCGGCCACCGTGAAGATGTCCTTGTCGCCGCGACCGCAGAGATTCATCACCACGATCTTGCCCTTGCCCAGCTCCTGGGCGATCTCGCCGACCCGGGCCAGGGCGTGGGCCGGCTCCAGCGCCGGGATGATGCCTTCGAGGGTCGAGCACAGCTGGAAGGCCGCCAGGGCCTCCTCATCCGTGGTCGAGACATATTCGGCGCGGCCGATCTCGTGCAGGAACGAGTGCTCTGGGCCGATGCCCGGATAGTCGAGACCCGCCGAGATCGAGTGGGCGTCGATGATCTGGCCGTCGTCGTCCTGCAAGAGATAGGTGCGGTTGCCGTGCAGCACGCCCGGACGCCCGCCGGTCAGCGAGGCGGCGTGCTTGTCGGTCGACACGCCATGGCCGGCCGCCTCGACGCCGATCAGGCGCACGCCCTCGTCGCCCAGGAACGGGTGGAACAGGCCGATGGCGTTGGAGCCGCCGCCGATGCAGGCGACCACCGCGTCGGGCAGGCGGCCTTCCATCTCCAGGATCTGTTCGCGGGCTTCGGCGCCGATCACGCTCTGGAAGTCGCGGACCATCACCGGATAGGGGTGCGGGCCGGCGGCGGTGCCGATCAGGTAGTAGGTGTCATGCACGTTGGTCACCCAGTCGCGCATCGCCTCGTTCATGGCGTCCTTCAGGGTGCCCGTCCCGGAGCTCACCGGGCGGACTTCCGCGCCCAAGAGGTTCATGCGGAAGACGTTCGGCTTCTGACGCTCGACGTCGGTGGCGCCCATATAGACGACGCAGGGCAGGCCAAAGCGGGCGCAGACGGTGGCGGTGGCCACCCCGTGCTGGCCGGCGCCCGTCTCGGCGATGATCCGGGTCTTGCCCATGCGCATGGCCAGGAGGATCTGGCCCAGGGCGTTGTTGATCTTGTGCGAGCCGGTGTGGTTCAGCTCGTCGCGCTTGAAATAGATCTTGGCCCCGCCGAAGTGCTCGGTCAGGCGCTCGGCGAAATAGAGCGGGCTCGGCCGGCCGGCGTAGTGGGTGTTGTAGCTCTTCAGCTGCGCCTGGAATTCCGGGTCGGCCTTGGCGTCGGCATAGGCCTTGCCCAGGTCCAGGACCAGCGGCATCAGGGTCTCGGCGACATAGCGGCCGCCGAACCCGCCAAAGCGGCCCTCCGCATCGGGATAGGCCGAGTAGTCATTGGGTTTCGCAGGAGCGTTCACGAGGGCTTCCAAGCTGGGCTTTTCAGTCTTTGGCGCGTTTGACGGCGTCGAGAAACGCCGTGATCAGAGCCGGGTCCTTTAGGCCGGGACCACGCTCCACGCCAGAAGAAACGTCCACGAGCGGCGTTCCGGAGGTCTTGATGGCCTCGCCGACGTTCCAGGGATCGAGGCCGCCGGCCAGGAAATGCGGCCGCGAAAAGCGCCGTCCGGCCAGCAGGCCCCAATCGAAGCGGGCGCCCGTGCCGCCGGGCAGGGCCGAGCCTTCCACCGGCTTGGCGTCGAACATCAGGTGCTCGGTCACACCATCGAAAGCGGCCGCCTGGTCGACATCCGCCTGCGACGACACCGAGAACGCCTTGATCACCCCAACGCCGGCCCGGGCGGCGATCTCGCGAACCCGCGAGGGCGTCTCCTTGCCGTGGACCTGGATGAGGTCCGGCCGCATCGTGGCCATCAGGCGGTCGATCAGCGCATCGTCCGGATCGACCGTGACGGCCACGGTGCGCACGCCCCGGCCGCGAACCGGCTCGACCAGCCGCGCGGCGGCCTCGGGCGCGATGTTGCGCGGGCTCTTGTCGAAGAAGACGAACCCTAAGAACAGGGTGCCGCCGTCGAGGGCGGCCTTCACCGTCTCGGGCGTCGACAGTCCGCAGATCTTGGCCCCATGGGCGGAAATGCTCATCGCCGGGGAGTTACGGGCGGGGAAGCCGCCGCGCAACCCCAGCAGTGCTCATTGCAGCGTGAAGACCCCGTTCACCGCCCGCCATTCGCGAGGGCTGATCAGACGGTTATGCGCGATCCGCACCGAATGCAGCACCCCGTCCAGCTCCTTGGCCCAGAAGTCCAGGAACCCTTTCAGGGTCGGGAATTTCGGCGCCAGATCATACTCCTGCCAGACATAGAGCTGCAGCAGGGCGGGGTGATCGGGCAGGTGGTAGTGAATTTCGGCCGTGGTCAGGCCATAGCCCATCATCTGCAGCTCGAACGCCTTACTCGCCATCCAAGAGCCTCCGACAAACGTTCCGACGCAAGAAGATTTGGCCGACTTGGCGAGTCGCTCAAGAGGCGCGTTGTCGCGGCGGCGGGCGCGAACTGGGCGAGCGCTGCTCCCTGAAAATCTCCCTTCCCCTTGATGGGGAAGGGCGGGGGTGAAAAATCCTCCCCCCAGCGGGGGAGGTGTCCGCGCAGCGGACGGAGGGGGGGAAGTGCTGCTGAACCGGCCTCTTCCCCCTCCGTCGTCTCTTCGAGCCGACACCTCCCCCGCTGGGGGGAGGATTTTGGGAACATGCGTCCGCCGCTTCACGCGGCGTGACCGCTGAAGGTGCTGGGGAGGCGACGGAGCGGCCGGGCGAACCCGGAGACCGTGAGTGTGTTTTGCGTTTCGGCTCGACAGTCCGCTCCGCCAGGTTGTTCTTGCCCGTGAGGATGGGGGGCGTGAGCGTCTTTCAGCTCGGGACCCCAGGAGCCCCCGGACGGGCGCGGACCAACTGGAGCGGCTACATCCGTGTCCAGCCCGACGATCCACGATAGGCGGCTTGTACGATCACCGCCCTGTCGCTCCGCGCTCGGCTAACGCCCCGGCCTTCGTGTGGTCCCGGATCTATCCACGAACAGACCACCACCCGAACCGAGCGCGCGCCCACGCGGCCCCGCTCAACCTAGCCCCGCCGCCGTATTGGGCCGGATCCATACGCCCTCCCCCGCGACGGGGATGGCTATGATTATGGGCTGACATTTTTGGCCGGGGATAAGTTTGGACGCAAAAGTGAGAAGGCATTGATTTCATTGGGATCAGCTTCGCCAATTCCGAGCGTTCACGGCGCCCAATCCCCTCTCCCAGAGGGAGAGGGTGGCCGCGAAGCGGTCGGGAGAGGGGTTTCAAAGCCGCCGCCCTGCCGGCGCTCCGGCCGAGGCCTTACCCCCTCTCCCCGGCCCTCTCCCCATGGGAGAGGGGGCGCGTGGTGTTTCCTTCCCTGCAGGGACAGGACTCAATCCCTCACCCCTCGCCGTCGTCCACCGGCTGATCGTAGGCGGCCATCATGGCCATGTTCAGGATCTTGGACACCGAGGCCGACAGCGGCGCGATCTGCACCGACTTTGAAAGGCCCAGCAGCACCGGACCGATCACCGTGGCGCCGCCCAGCGACTGCACCAGCTTGGTCGAGATCGAGGCGGCGTGGATGGCCGGCATGATCAGGATATTGGCGCTGTCGGTCAGGCGCATGAACGGATAGTTGGCGCGCTTTTCCGGATCCAGGGCCAGCTCGGGCGGCATCTCGCCTTCGTATTCGAAGTCGACCTCCATCTCGTCCAGCATGGCGACGGCCTCGCGCACCTTCTCCGAGCGCAGCCCCATCGGATTGCCGAAGGTCGAGTAGCTCATGAACGCCACGCGCGGCTTGAAGCCCAGACGCTTGACGGCGCGCGCGGCCTCGCAGGCGATCTCGACCAGCTCCTCGGCCTCGGGCAGTTCGGTGACGTTGGTGTCGGCCACAAACAGGGTGTGCCCCTTGGCCAGCACCACCGACATGCCCATGATCCGGCCGCCCGGCGCCGGGTCGACGACGCGCAGCACCTCTTCCAGCGCCTGGTCGAAGCTGCGGGTGACGCCGGTGACCATGCCGTCGGCCTCGCCCAGGGTGACCATCGAGGCGGCGAAGCTGTTGCGGTCCTGGTTGATCAGGCGCTGGACGTCGCGCTTCAGATAGCCCTGGCGCTGCAGGCGGGCGTACAGGGCGTCGACGTAATCTGGATTACGTTCGGAAAGACGCGCGTTGATGATCTCAAGGCCTGCGGTGTCAGGGTCCAGGCCCACCAGGCGCATGTTCTCGTGCACCAGGTTTTCGCGGCCGCAGAGGATGGCCTTGCCGAAGCCGCCGCTCTGATAGGCGTAGGCGGCGCGGATGACGCTGGGGTCCTCGCCCTCGGCGAAGACGATCCGCTTGGGATTGGCCAGCACCGAGCCGGAGATCTTCTGCAGGAAGCCGGCGGTGGGATCCAGGCGCTGGGCGAGGCTCGCGCGATAGGCGTCCATGTCGGCGATCGGCTTGCGGGCCACGCCCGTGTCCATCGCCGCCTGGGCGACGAACGGCGGCACGTACCAGATCAGGCGCGGGTCGAAGGCCGAGGGAATGATATAGTCCGGCCCGAACTTCAGCTGGCGACCGTGATAGGCGGCGGCGACCTCGTCCGGCACGTCCTCGCGCGCCAGCATGGCCAGGGCCTGGGCGCAGGCGATCTTCATCTCGTGGTTCACACGGCGGGCCCGCACGTCCAGCGCGCCGCGGAAGATGTAGGGGAAGCCCAGGACGTTGTTGACCTGGTTGGGATAGTCGCTGCGGCCCGTGCCCATGATCGCGTCCTTGCGGACCCGCTTGACCTCTTCAGGCGTGATCTCCGGATCAGGATTGGCCATGGCGAAGATGACCGGGTTGGGGGCCATCGAGGCGATCATCTCGGGCGTGAAGGCGCCCTTGGCCGACAGGCCCAAGAGCACGTCGGCGCCGACCACGGCCTCGGCCAGCGTGCGCTTGTCGGTCTCGACCGCGTGGGCGCTCTTCCACTGGTTCATGCCCTCGGTGCGGCCGCGATAGAGCACGCCCTTGGAGTCGACGGCGATGCAGTTCTCGGCCCGCACACCCATGGCCTTGATCAGCTCCAGCGAGGCGATGCCGGCCGCGCCGGGGCCGTTCAGCACGACCTTCACGTCCTCGATCTTCTTGCCGGTGATGTGGCAGGCGTTGATCAGGCCGGCGGCGCAGATGATCGCTGTGCCGTGCTGGTCGTCATGGAACACCGGGATGTCGAGCAGTTCCTGCAGCTCGGTCTCGATGCGGAAGCACTCGGGGCTCTTGATGTCCTCCAGATTGATGCCGCCGAAGGTGACGCCGATGTTCTTGACCACCGTGATGATCTCGTCGGGGTCCTTGGTGGTCACCTCGATGTCGATCGAGTCGACGTCGCCGAAGCGCTTGAAGAGAACGCTCTTGCCTTCCATCACCGGCTTGGAGGCCAGGGCCCCCAGGTCCCCCAGGCCCAGGATCGCGGTGCCGTTCGAGATCACCGCCACCAGGTTGCCCTTGGAGGTGTACTCGTAGGCCATGTCCGGATCGGCGGCGATCGCATGGACGGGCACGGCGACGCCGGGCGAATAGGCCAGGCTCAGGTCACGCTGGGTGGCCATCGGCTTGGTCGGCACGATGGCGATCTTGCCGGGCGTCGGGTGACGATGGAAGGCCAGCGCCTCCGCGTCCGTGAAGGTCTTGCGTTCCGCGTCGCTCATCCGGCGTTCCCCATTCCTGCTGCGCAAGTCGATGAAGGGGCGCGCCGATCAATGCGGACACGCCCTTATATGTCCTCACCGTAACGAGGGGGGACGGACCTCACAACCGGGTGAGCGTGCGAAAATCCCAGCAAACGCTTGTTGGACTTGGCGTTGCGTCAAGCCCGGCGCCGCTGCGGAAGGCCGCGCGAGGTTGACCTGAAGGGGCGGAACGGGTGATTTGCCGACGGTCTGTTTTCTCCTGGAGTCCGCCTTGTCCCAGCCCGTGAAGATCGCGATCGCCGGCGCCAACGGCCGTATGGGCCGGGCGGTGGCCCAGGCCCTAGAGGGCCGGGCCGACGCCGTGGTGGCCGCGCGCTTCGAGCGTCCCGGTGTCGAGGGCGACGGCTTGGTCGCGCGCGAGGCCGCCCTGGCCGCCGCCGAGGCGGTGATCGACTTCACCCTGCCCGAGGCCTCGGTCGCCCTGGCCGAGGAGGCTGCGGCCAAGGGCGGACCGGCGCTGGTGATCGGCTCGACCGGGTTCTCGGACGAGCAACTGGCCCGCATCGACGCGGCCGCGCGTCAGATCGTCATCGTCCGCTCAGGCAACTATTCGCTGGGCGTCAACATGCTGATGGGCCTGGTGCGCCAGGCCGCCGCCGCCCTGCCGGCGCAGGACTGGGACATCGAGGTCTTCGAGGCCCATCACAAGCGCAAGATTGACGCGCCCTCGGGCACGGCGCTGATGCTGGGCGAGGCCGCCGCCGACGGGCGGGGCGTGGCCCTCTCCGAGGTCGCCGACCGGGGCCGCGACGGCGTCACCGGCCCGCGCAAGGAAGGCGACATCGGCTTTTCGGTCGTGCGCGGCGGCGGGATCATCGGCGAGCACAGCGTGATCTTCGCCGGCGAGAGCGAGAGCCTGACCCTGTCCCACTCGGCCATCGACCGAGGCCTTTTTGCGCGCGGGGCCATCGCCGCGGCCGTCTGGGTCAAGGGCCAGCCGCCGGGCCTCTACGACATGCAGGACGTGCTGGGCTTCAGGAAATAGGGATCCAAAGCTTGGCCGGGGGGCTTTGTTAGGACACCAGACGCCAGGACGTGATGGCACGACCCTCGACCGATCCGACTCCAGACAACGCGGCCAGACCCACGGCCAGCACGCGCGCGCGCCTGGTTGATCTGGGCCTGGAGGCGGTATCGCTGTCGATGATGGCGTGCATCGCCTCCGGACTCTTCGTCTGGTCGGGCCGGCGCGAGATCAGTCGCGAGCTGGCCGAGTCCTGGCTGAGCGAGCGTGGAATCGAGGCGGCCGTCCAGCTGGAGGACGTCGACGCCACCGGGTTCGTCGGCAAGGTGCGCCTGGGTCCGCGCAGCGCGCCGATCTTCGCCGCCGAGCGCCTGGAGGTCGCCTACGACCTGTCGACGCCCTGGAGCGGGGGGGCGTTCGGGATCCAGACCAAGGCCGTGCGCCTGGTGCGGCCGCGGATCGCCGCCACCCTGGACGACAAGGGCCTGCGGCTGGGCGCCTTGCAGCCGCTGATCGACGAGGCGCTGAAGGCCCCGCGCCGGCCCGAGGTTCCGGGACCTGCGGTGCTGATCGAAGGCGCGCGGCTGGACCTGACCACGCCCGGCGGTCGCGCGCGGATCACCGGCGACGCCAGCCTGGACGACGGCCAATTGCGGCGCCTGGACGCGCGCCTTGCGCCGCTGCGCTATGCGGTCAAGGACCTGGCGATCGACGCCAAGGGTGCGACGGTCAGCGCCCGCAAGCGCGGCGACCGGCTGACGATCGACATCACCCTGGCGCTGAACAGCCTGGAGGCCGAGGCGGCCGATTTGGCCGGAACCACCGCCCGGCTCAGCGCGGACCTGCCCTATCCGAATCTCGCCCGCACGACCGCGCGGGGCCCGCTGGCGGCCCAACTGGCTCTGCGCGCCGACGGCGCCCGGCTGAACGACAGCCAGGCCGAAGGGCTTGACGCCGACCTCTCCTGGAGCGGACGCCTGGACGGCGGGCCGCAGGACTTCGCCTTCATGGGCAAGGGCCGCGCGGCTCTGCGTGGCGAGCGGCTTTCAGCCCCGTCGCTACAGGCGCGGGACATCTCCCTGGCGCTGGACCTCGCTCGCGTCGTGGGCGGGCGTCGTGATGGCCGGTTCAACCTGTCCGGCGCGACCACCGCCGACCTCCGCGCCGGACAGGCGATCGCGGGCGGCGTTGCGGTGCGGAACCTGCGTGGCCAAGGCGCGTCGGAAAGCCTGGCCCTGGTGACGGACGCGGAAGGGACGCGTCTCGACGGACCCCTGAAGATCGAGACCAACGCCGATCGGCTGGCCATGGGCGCCCTGGCCCTCGCGTCAGCGCGTCTCGCCGCCAGGGGTCGGATCGGCCACAACGCTCAAGGCCTGACGCTCAGTCTTGCGGGCGGAGCCTCTGGCGCGAGCGGGATCGCCGGGCCCGACGCGGACCGGTTCGCGGCCCTGATCCCCAATCCCGCCTACAGCGCGCCGCTGAGCCGGGCGCTTCGCACGTTCGAGCTGGCCGCGCCTGGCCTTGGCCTGGAGATCGCCGACGGACGTACGCGCGTCGCCCTGTCGCGCGAGGCACGCCTGAGCGCCCCGAATGGCGTCGCCCTGACCGCCGCCGCGCCCGGGGGGCTGCTCTTGGACGCCGGGCCAAACGGCGCGCGCGGCGGCCTGCGGGCGACCCTCTCTGGCGGCGACCTGCCGACGGTGCGGTTGGCGGCGAGCGACTGGCGTGCGACCGGCGGCGTCGTGACGTCCCCGCTGTCCATCGCCACGGAGGGCTTCGACCTGCCCCCGATCCAGGGCGTGACCGGTCAGATCGACGGCCGGGCGCGGATCGCGGGCGGGCGCTTCACCCTGGCCACGCGTCAGTGCGCGCCGATCACGGCCAAGGGCTACGCTCTGGGTGAAAGCCCGGTGACCGACCTTAAGGCCCTTATTTGCCCAACCGCCGCGCCGCTGCTGGCCGCCGGACCGGACGGCTGGAGCGCGGCGCTGCGCTTCCAGGACGGCGAGGGCGAGCTGGCCAGCGCCCAGGCGCGCCTGCAGACGATCCAGGGCGAGGCGACGCTGGGCGGCTCGGGCGGCTTCGAGCGCGCCCAGGTGCAGGTCGACAGCGCCGCCGCCGCCGACGCCGCGCCAGAGCGCCGCTTCAATCCCATCCTCGCCAAGGGACGCCTGGGCCTGTCGAACGGCCTGTGGACGGGCGGCTTCCAGGCCACGACGCCCGTCGGCGCGCCGCTCGGCGAAATCCGCCTGCGTCACGTCGTGGCCACCGGCAAGGGACAGGCCGACATCGACGCCTCTCGGCTGGCTTTTGCGCCCGGCGGACTTCAGCCGTCGGAGCTGTCGCCGATGGCCGCCTTCGCGCGCGAGGCCAAGGGCGCCGCGAGCTTCACCGGCGTCTTCGCCTGGAATCCGGACGGCGCGACCAGCCGGGGACGCCTGGTCGCCGACAAGATCGACTTCACCAGCCCGATCGGCTTCGTCGCCACCCTGGACGGCGCGATCGACTTCACCAGCCTGGCGCCGCTGGCCAGCGCCCCGCGCCAGACGATGCAGGTCGTGAAGATCGATTCGCTGGTGCCGCTCACCGGCGTCGAGTCGGTGTTCCAGCTGGGCGCGGAGATGCTGCACATCTCCAAGGCGACGTTCGAGGCCGCCAAGGGCCGCGTGTCGATCGAGCCTATCGATGTGCCTTTGGCCGCGGACAAGACGATCAAAGGCGCCGTGGTGATCGAACATCTGGACCTTGGCGAACTGATCGCCGCCTCGTCCCTGGCCGATCGCATCAAGATCGACGCCGTGGTCGACGGCCGCCTGCCCTTCACCTTCGGGCCGGAAGGTCTTCGGTTCCAGGACGGAAAGGTCCGCGCCATCCAACCCGGAAGGCTGGAGATCGCCCGGACGGCGCTCTCGAACGTCGCCGCCAGTCCGGCCGACGCGCCGGGCGCGCCGCCGACCCAGGCCTCCGGCCAGATCAACGCCATCCAGGACTTCGCCTATCAGGCCATGGAGAACCTGGCGTTCGACCAGCTGGAGGCCGGGGTCAACAGCACCGACAACGGCCGTCTGGGCATCCTCTTCCATGTGAAGGGCCAGCACGCGCCGAAGGTGGCCGAAAAGGCCAAGGTCGGGATTCTCGACCTTCTGCGCGGCCGCGCGTTCGACAAGCGCATCGCCCTGCCGGCCAAGACGCCCGTGGACCTGACCCTCGACACGTCGCTGAACTTCGACGAGCTTCTGGACGCTTGGCGGCGTTCGTTCGCCGGCGAGGATCCCGACCCGCCCCGTTCAGGTCCGGTTCAACCGTGACCCGTCACCCTGCATCCGAACTGGAGACCAGACGCATGAGAAAGCGCGCCCTCTTGATGGCCCTGATCGCGACGGGAGCGCTCGGCGCGGCCGCGTGCACACCGACCGTCCGCGTGAAGGTCGACCCGATCAACATCTACGCCAAGCTGGACGCCGACGTGCGCGTGCGACTGGACAAGGAAGTCCAGTCGCTGATCCAGCAAAACCCCAACCTGTTCTAAGCAAGGAGGACCGACATGATCCGCAAGACGATGACGGTTCTGGCTCTGGGCCTGGCGATGACCGCCGCTGGCGCTGGCCTGGCCATGGCCCAATCGGCCGCCGCCAAGGCGACGGTCGACGCCGCCAAGACGGCGGGCACGGTCGGCGAACAGGCCGACGGCTATCTGGGCATCGTGTCCGGGGGCGACGGGGCTCTGCGCGCCGCCGTGGCCGAAATCAACACCGGCCGCGCCGCCGCCTACAAGGACATCGCCGCCAAGACCGGCGTGACCCCCGAGGCCGCCGGCCAGGCCACCGCCAAGCAGCTCTATGCTCGCCTCGCGCCCGGCCAGTACTGGAAGCCTCTCGACGGCGGCTGGATCAAGAAATAGTCCGCTGGCGTTCCGACCAAAAAGAAGGGCGGCCTCCGTGAGGAGACCGCCCTTTCGTTGTTACGCACCGTCTTGCGTTTACGGGGTCTGCCGCGCGGGCGAGGGCTGGGTGTCATAGCGCTGCGCTTCGGCCGGCGTCTGAACGCCGTTGTTGACCTCCACCGACGCCAGATCGTCAGCGCGGTAGCTCCAGGCGCCGAACAAGGCCAGCGCCGCCAGAACGGTAGAGACGATCAGGACCCAGAAGACATGCTTGCCCCAACGGCCCTGGCGCGCGCGGGTAGCGTTCAGGCGCGGCACCGGCTCACGAGGCGCGGTGTGATGGTGAATATCGGCTGGCATGACTGCGACCTCCTAGGGTGTCCACATTTGCATGGCGTCCGCGCGTTGGTGGTCGTGGAAGGCCTGCACCGTCCCAGCGGAGGCTCCCATCACGACGATCACAGCAACGGCCATGATCCGCGAACGGGTTCTTTTTTGACGCTGGCTTAGCGTCGAAACGAAAACTGTACCGCCATGCTCGGCCACATAATTGCGGATCACGACGTTGCTCCCCTGCCCGGCGGACCCAATGTCCGGCCCTGCAATTTCAACGTCTTGCGTCTGAGCCCGTTCCGTCGAAACGGCTGCGAACGCGCCGGCCAAAAAATTTAATCGCACCTGGGAACCACCCCCACGCGGAATCGTTTTATGATTGCGAAGGCGGCGACGCCCCCCCGACTTGAGATCAGCGAAAGCTGATCGGCCGCCTTCGCACCCCCCTTTGTTGATGCGAACTCAAGGCGGACCGGCTTGTCGGGCCGCCTTTCTTCGTCGCGTTCTGCGTAGCGATGCGTTCACTCTCTGGCGCTGCCGCCCGCGCCCGTCAGCCGGGCGCGAGCTCGAACAGCACGTCAGCGCGTCGACGCAGGGGCGCGGCGGCTCCAGACGCGGAAACCGAGCCTGCATCGCCGACCGCGCCCATATCGACCTGCACATCCTGGAAGCCAACGCGGGCCAGGGCCTGGGACACGGCTTCAGCCCGGCGACGAGACAGCGCAAGGTTGGCGGCCGGCGCGCCCAAGGCGTCAGCGAGGCCCACGACGCGGACCGAACGCACGACGCAGCCTTGCGCCTGCGTCCTGGCGTTCCTCAGAACCATGCGCGCCTCGCGGGTGAGGACGGCGCTGTCACGGTCGAAATAGATCGACGACTGGAAACTCATGCAAACCGGCGGGGCCGCCATCACCGGCTTTCGGAGCACACGGAACGGTCCATCCGACTGCGCGCATCCCGCCAACGCCAGGAGCATGCCGCTGAAGATCATGGTTCTTAGGGTCTTCATGCCAAATCCCCTTGGCGATCCCAGTATGAGAAAGGCGACCGGCCGGGCCGATCGCCTTCGCGCAGAACTTTCGCGTCACGCTCAGGAGCGGGGCGCGCCGTTCTCCCAGTAGTACCGGCCGCTACCGGCGTCGTAGTAGTAGTAACGGCCCGCGCGCTCATCGTAGTACTGTCGACGATTGACGTTGGTCGCGCCGCAGCCGCCATCCTCGCGGCAGCCCTTCACGGCGCCCGCAGTACCGCCGATCGCCGCGCCAACCGCCGCGCCGGTGCTGGCGCTGCCGCTACCCACATTGTTGCCGATCACCGCGCCGGCGATCGCGCCCAGCGCCGCGCCACCAGCGGCGTTCCGTTCCACGTTACCGGTCGAGGTGCACGCTGCGGCGAGCACACCCACGCCCATCAGGGCGATCATGGTCGTCTTCATCTTGGCTCTCCGTTTCGAGCTGTCCCAGGCCAGCTAACGGCCCCGCCGGATGAGGGTTCCACCCCGCAAGCGGAACCATGGGCGGATCGGGCCGTTGCGTCGCGGAAGTTTTCATGAGGGGGTGTGCGCATGAAGCGCATCGACGTCGTCGCCAACATCGCCTCGGGCTCGGTCGGGCCAGCGGCGCCGGAGATCGCCGAACGCCTGTTGGCCGAGCACGGCGTCAACGGCGCCGTTCACGCCCCTGAACCCGCTGATCTGGTCGACTGCCTCCGCGCCGTGATCGACGCCGCGCCGGATGCGGTTCTGGTGCTGGCGGGCGACGGAACCGCACGCGCCGCTGCGGAGATGGCGGGGGCCAACGGCCCCCTGATCGCGCCCTTGCCCGGCGGGACCATGAACATGCTGCCGCACGCGCTCTATGGCGAGCGTCCCTGGCAGGACGTGATGCGCGATTGCCTGGGCGAGGGTCAGGCGCGAGCGATCTCCGGCGGCGAGGTGGGCGGACGCCTGTTCTTCGTGGCGGCCATCCTCGGCAGCCCCGCCCTTTGGGCGACGGCGCGTGAAGCCGCTCGCGAGGGGCGAATCGACCTCGCCCTCGCCCGCGCCCGGCGCGCCTTTCGACGCGCCTTTTCCGGTCGCCTGCGCTATGCGCTCGACGGTCGTCCCAAGGGCAAGGCCGAGGCCCTGACCTTTCTGTGCCCGCTGGTGTCCAGCGCGCTCGACGCCGAGGAGCAGGCGCTGGAGGCCGCCGCCCTGGACCCCAAGGGTGCGGTTGAGGTGTTCCGCCTGGGTATGAACGCCGCGCTGGGCCAGTGGCGCGAAGATCCTTCGGTGTCGGTCGGTCGTTGTCGGTCGGGCCGCATCTGGGCCAACGGGCGAATCCCGGCCATTCTGGACGGCGAGCCTGCGCGCCTTGATCCGGAGACCTCGATCCGCTTCCGGCCCGAAGCCTTTCGCGCTCTGGTTCCGGCCAGCCAATGAAGCTGATCCAGCTTTCGGATATCCATTTTGGCGGCGAGAACGGCGAGGCGGTGACCGCCGCCGGCTCTTGGATTCGTGCGGCCGCTCCGGATCTCGTCGTGGTGGCGGGCGATATCACCCTGGACGGCAAGGCGAGCGAGTTCGATGCTGCGGCCGCGTGGCTGGGCGCCTTGCCTCGGCCGATGATCCTGACGCCGGGCAATCACGATACGCCGTTCGTTGGCCCCGGCGAGCTCTGGGAAAGGTTCACCCATCCCTGGCGACGCTTCTCCGACCGCTTCGGCCCGGAGGACGGGGCGCGCTGGCGCGGCGCCGGGGTGACCCTGTCGACGCTGAACACCGCCCGCGCCGCCCAGCTGCGCTGGAACTGGTCAAAGGGCGCCGTGGCAAACCATCAGATCCGACGGGTGGTGCGTGAGCTCCAAGCCGCCCCGGCCGGCGATCTGCGCGTTGTGGTCTGCCACCATCCGCTGATGGAGGTTCTGGGCGGACCCATGACGGCCCGCGTGCGCGGCGGTGTGGATGCGGCCAACCGGTTCGTCGGCGCTGGTGCGGATGTGATCCTCTCGGGACACATCCACCTGCCGTTCGTCACAGCGCTGCCGTTCGGGGATGGGCGAACCCACGCGATTGGCTCAGGCACTCTGTCCCATCGCGAGCGCGGCGCGGCGCCGGGATTCAACGTGATCGAAGTTGAGCCTGGCTGCGTGCGTGTGACCGCCATGGCCTATGCGGGCGGCGATTTCGAGGCTTGGCGGACTTGGGCGATCGATCGACGCGCGTGAAGGCTGCGGCGGCGCGAACACGCTCGCGCCGCCATCATCCGATCAGGTCGGCGCCGGATAGGCCCAACCCTGGGCGCCCGCCTTGGCGGCCGCGTACTGGCTGTCGGCCAGGGTCCAGTTGATCAGGTTGTCGAAGACCGCTTCCAGGAAGCCCTTCCGCAGGTTCTGGTAGTCCAGATAGTAGGCGTGCTCCCAGACGTCGGCGACGACCAGGGCCGTCAGACCTTCCGTGACCGGGCTCTCGGCGTCGTGAGTCGAGATCACCTTCAGGGCGCCCGAGGCGTCCGCGACCAGCCATACCCAGCCCGAGCCAAAGTGGCCGATGCCCTCGGCGACGAACTTTTCCTTCAGCGCGTCCAGGCCGCCAAAGGTGGCGTCGATGGCGGCGGCGAGCTCGGCGCCCGGCGCGGTCTTGGTCGGCGACAGGCCGTCCCAGAAGAAGGCGTGGTTCCAGGCCTGGGCGGCGTTGTTGAACACCTTGCCGGGGCCGGCGCTCTTGATCACCGCCTCCAGCGAGCCCTTGTCGTCGCCGTTGAGCAGGCCGTTCAGGGCGGTGACATAGGCGGCGTGGTGCTTGTCGTGATGGAAGCGCAGCGTGTTGGCCGAAATGGTCGGCTCCAACGCGTCATAGGCGTAGGGCAGGTCGGGAAGCGTGTACGGCATTTTCACTCCATGGGAAGGCGTTCCCATGAAGGGAGGAGCGGGAACGCGCGGGAAGGCATCTAGTGCGCGCAGGCGCGTAGCGTAAGCGGCTCCGCTGTCCCGAACGCTCAACTTTAGTTGAGAAATACCCTTTGAAGCCTGGGGTTTCGGTGGCCTGGAGGGTCAGCACCGCACCGCCGGGCAAGCCCGGGGCGCGGCGTTTGACGGTGTCTCAGCTCAGCGTTGCGGCGGCTTCGGATCGAGGAAGGCCTTGGCCACGGTCGCCGTCAGGCCGGGGTTCTTCAGGGCGAAGATCCCCGCAGCCAAGCCTAGGCCGATCGACATGATCGGCCGCTCGCGGACGATCTCGACGATCCTGCCGGTCATGTCGAAGCCGGCGGGCGGCGGGGCCTGGTGGCTGGCCGCGCGATGGCTCTCGACCTTGCGCGCGGCGATCATGCCCGCGATGGCGACGATCAGCGCTGCGACGGCGGCGACGATGGCCGCAGCGCCCGCCGGGGTCACCAGCGGAACCAGCAACGCATACAACGCGAAGGCCGCGGAGACGACGCTGACTGCGGCGGCGGCGGCGATCGCCGCAGCCGCCGCCAGCGTCATCAGGGTTTTTTCGAACATCAGCGGTTGTGACGGCTGCCGCCGGCGATCAGCAGGCCGATCAGAACGCCCACGCCCAGACCCGCCAGGGTGGCGGTGATCGGACGCTCACGGATGCGCTCGGCGGCGTAGGCTTGCGCCTCTTCCAGGGTCTGGCCGGCGGTGTCGGTGTAGGCGCGGCTCTGGGCGCGCAGGGTTTCAAACCCTTCCGACACGGACTTCTCGACCCGCTTGGCCGCCTCGGTCAGCGAGACGCGGGCCGCGTCGGCGGCGTGCGTGAAGCTGCGCTCGGCGTGCTCGACCGCCTCAAGAGTCGCGGTCTTGGCCTTGGCGGCTTCCTTGGCGGCGGGGGAACTGGCGGGCATGGGTCTTCTCTCCTGTTCGCGACGCGACCGACCGGGCGCTGATGACGCGCCCCGTCAACGCCGAGCTTGGCGCTAGGGTTCCAAGTTAGCGCAACGCCCCAAGCTTCACCACTGAGGAATCTCAAAGGCGCTCGCGCTAAACGCGAAGCGAGGCTAAGGTCGAATCATGGACGACGCCCCGACACCCAGCGACGATCGCCTGGAAGCCGAGCGCCTTGAGGCTGTGCGGGGTCTGGGCGTCATGGACGGCGCGGTCAACGGTCCGAAGCTATCGCGCTTGGTCCGGCTCGCGGCGCGGCTGTTCGACGCCCCCAAGGCCGCGATCGTGCTTGTGGACAAGGCGCGCATCTGGCGCGCGGCCTATGTCGGCTACGCCGGACCCGAAGGTCCCCGCCAGAACGACCTGGCCCACAAGGTGGTCACCGCCAACGCCCCTGTCGACCTGGGGGTCCCTATCCGCGATCCAGACGGGCGGCCGCTCGGCGCCCTGGTCGTGGAAGGTCCGGGCATGGGCGGCCCCGCTTCAGAAGATGATCTGCAGGCCCTGAGCGACCTCGCCGCCCTTGCGACCGAAGCCCTCTGCGGCCCCTGCGCCAAGCCGACGCTGGAGAGCGAACGCCTGGACCTGGCCATCGCCGCCGCCAGCCTGGGCGAGTTCGAGTGGTGTATCCCCACCAACACCTTCAGGATCAGCTCCCGCCTGGCCAAGCTGTCGGGCATTCCCGCAGGCGAGCTGGCCAGCCAGGACGGCGACGCCCTCTACCAGTACATCCATCCCGAGGATCGCCAGGCGGCGCGCGCCAGCGTCGATCGGCAACTGGCCGAGAGCGGCCGCTTCACCGTTGAGTACCGCCGCGCGCCGCACGAAGGCGCGGGCGAGACCTGGAACAGCGCCGCCGGCGTCATGCTGATGGGCCCCGACGGACAGCCCACGCGATTGATCGGCGTCGTCCAGGACATCACCCCTCGCAAACTGCAGGAAGAGCAGCGGGAGAGCCTGGTCGCGGAGCTGGATCACCGCATCAAGAACCTGCTGGCCGTGGTCCAGTCGGTGGCCGCCCAGTCGGCCCGCAAGTCCGCCTCGCTGGACGTGTTCCTGAAGACCTTCGCGGCGCGTCTCAAATCCATGAGCTCCGCGCATGACCTGCTCAGCGCTGCGCGGTGGCGGGGGGCGACCCTGGCGCGGATCGCCGCCGCCGAACTGGGGGGGCTGGCGCCCACCCAGACACGGTGGGATGGGCCGGAGCTGTTCCTGACGCCGCGCGCTGCGGCCGCCCTGTCGCTGGCGTTGCACGAACTGGCGGTGAACGCGGTGCGCTACGGCTCGCTGTCGACCGAGAGCGGCAAGGTCGAGGTGGTCTGGCGACGCGCGCCCGACGGCGGCTTTGCTCTGGAATGGCTGGAGACCGGCGGTCCGCCCGCCAACGCCCCCGCCACTAAGGGCTTCGGCGCCACCCTGATCGAGGACGTCGCCGGCCGCGAACTGGGCGGCTCGGCGAAGATCAACTATCGCCCGGGCGGCGTCACCGCGATGATCCAGGGCGCCGCCGAAGCTTTGGCCGACGCGCCGCCGATCGAGCCGGTCAGCGTCGCGCCTGAGCGCATCGTGGAGACCGTCGTCGCCGCCGACGAGACCGTTCGCCCCGGCGCGATCGCGGGCCTCAAGGTGCTGATCGTCGAAGACTCACTGCTTCTGGCCCTGGAGCTCGAGGCGGGGCTGGAGGACGCCGGCGTCGAGGTGATCGGGTGCGCGGCCGAGCTGGGCGAAGCGCTGGCGATGGTCGAACAGGACTTTGACGTGGCGGTGCTGGACGCCGATCTGAATGGTCAGTCCGTCGCCCCGGTGGCTGAGATCCTGCGCTCGATGGGCCGTCCGTTCGTCTTCGCCACCGGCTATGCGGACAAGGCCGCGCCGATGGGCTTCGACGCGCCGATCGTGCGCAAACCTTATAACGTGCACCAGATCGCCCGGGCCGTGGCGGGGGTCACCGGACGGGCGTAGCCACGTGTCCCCCGACCTAGGAAGGCCATCACCCCAGCACGCCCTTCTTGCGTAAGGCCTCAACCGCTTCGGCGCTCAGGCCGGCGACATCGGCCAGCACCGCGTCGGTATGTTCCCCCAGGGCCGGTCCCGGCCAGCGCACCCCACCGGGCGTTTCGGTCAACTTCGGGAAGGCGTTCTGCATCTTGATCTCGCCGAACACGGGATGCGGCACCGTCACGATCGACTCTCGCGCCACGTATTGAGGGTCCGTCAGCATGTCGGGCGCGCGGTAGATGCGGCCGGTGGCCAGGCCCGCGGCCTCGAGCTTCGGCAGCAGATCGTCGATCTCCTGATCCGCGGTCCAGGCGGCGATGCGGGCGTCGAGCTCGGCCTGATGGGCGCCGCGCGCGGCGTGGTCGCGGTAGCGCGGATCATCGGCGAGGTCCGGCCGCCCCATCAGCTCGCAAAGACGCCGGAACAGGGTGTCCTGGTTGGCGCCGATCAGAACAAGCTCGCCGCTCCTGGTCGGATAGACGTTGGACGGGGCGATCCCGGGCAGCACCGCGCCCGACCGCTCGCGGACATAGCCGGTCAGGTCATATTCGGTGACCAGGTTCTCCATCACCGTCAGCACGCTTTCATAGATGGCCGTGTCAACCACCTGTCCCCGGCCCGTTCGCTGGCGTGCGTGCAAGGCCATCATCACCCCCAGCGCCGTGTTCAGGCCCGACAGGCTGTCGCCGATCGAAATGCCGGCCCGCGCGGGCGGCCGGTCGGGCTCGCCGGTGATATGCCGCAGACCGCCCATCGCCTCGCCCACCAGGGCGTAGCCGGCGCGGCTGGAATAGGGACCGGTCTGGCCAAAGCCTGACACCCGCGCCATCACCAGCCCCGGATTGGTCTTGGCCAGGGCCTCATAGCCCATGCCCCACTTTTCCAGAGTGCCTGGCCGGAAGTTCTCGACCACCACATCAGCCTTGGCGATCAGGGCGCGGGCGATGTCCCGCCCTTCGTCCGTACGCAGATCGACGGTGACGGACTTTTTGTTACGACCGATCACCGGCCACCAGGGCGAAAGGCCTTTCGGTTTGGAGCGCCCCCATTGGCGCATCGGATCGCCAACCTTGGGGTCTTCCAGCTTGATGACCTCGGCGCCGAAATCGCCCAACACCTGACCGCAGAAGGGTCCGGCGATCAGCGACCCCATCTCGATCACCCGCAAGCCGGTCAACGGACCCTGGCCCATGCGAATTTCCCCCAAGCTTGAGGAACCGATCACGGCCCCGTGATGTTCTTTATGGCACGACGGCGAACCGCGGCGCCGGCCCCGATCTCTCATCGAAGAGACCCTCACTACATAATGAACCCCAGGGAAAGACAGCCATGACCCGTCATTTTCTCGTCGTCGGCGCCGCCGTCGCCGCGCTGAGTCTCGCCGCCTGCGGCCAAAAGGCCGATGAAACCAAGGGCGCTGCGACGCCGGCCGAACAGGCTGCGACGCCTGACGCCAACCCCGCCGCCACGGTGCCGACGCTGGCCGACGAAACCAAGGCCGGCGTGTTCGCCACCAAGATGGCCGACAACGACATGTTCGAGATCGAAGCCGCCAAGCTGGCCGCCTCGCGCTCGACCAATCCGTCGGTCAAGAAGTTCGCGATGATGATGGAGACCGCCCATAAGAAGACCAGCGATGGTCTGAAGTCGGCGATCTCGGCCTCGGGCGCCACCATCACCCTGCCGACCATGCTGTCGAAGGACATGCAGGACGAGCTGGACGATCTGTCGAAGGCTGATCCCAAGGACTTCGACAAGGAATACGCCGACGCCATGGTCGACGCGCATCAGTCGGCCCTGAACCTCCTGCAGCGCTACGCCCAGGACGGCGACACGCCGACGCTGAAGACCTTCGCCGCCGAAACCGCGCCGAAGGTTCAGGAGCACCTGAACATGGCCGAGGGCCTTAAGAAGGGCTTCGAAACCGGCGAGAACGTGGCCAAGGCCCGTCAATAGTCAGGGAATGGCGTAGGCGACCGTCGCCTTGGCGGCGGCCCGCTCGCGCCCTTCGGTCCACATCAGAACGTCGACCGTCGCGATGCGGCGGCCGAGCTTGAGCAGGGTGGCCTCGGCATAGAGGTCGCCCGGCTTGCAACCCCTGAGAAAATGGATGTTGAGCGAGGTGGTCACAGACAGCGCCACCTCGCCGATCCGCGCCAGGATCATGGCGTAGGCGGCGGTGTCCGCCAGACTCATCATCGTCGGGCCAGAGATCACGCCGCCCGGCCGCAGTTGCCGGGACGCATAGGGCAGCTTCAGCAGAGCCCGCCCCGCCTCGACCTCCAGAACCTGTGGCATCTGGGCCGGATCAACCTCCGGGAAGGCGCGATGCAGGAACGCGTTCAGCGCCCCCGCATCCATCCGGATCTCGCCCCCGTCGCTCACCCGCCGACCTTGACCGTATTGTCGTCGCCATTGCGGTCGATGACCGTGTTGTACGGGTCAATCCCCGCGAAGGTCGGCGCCTTGTCGACGGTGAAGGTGAAGCGGTTCTCGCCCGAGCGGATCGGCCGGCGCTGATAGAGCACGACGTTCTTGGCGGCGAAGCCCTTGTCGCCCGGCTTGGCGGTGAAGAGGCCGATCTCCATCGTCTCGTTCAGGGCGGCGCCCGTCTCCTTGCCCTTGCCGTCGGCGTACTTCTTCTGGGCGTCGACCACGACCGTAACGTCGAACTTGCCATCCGCCCGCTTCTTCACCGAAGCGGTCTTGGTCTTCAGGTCATACAGCGTGATCTTCTCGAACAGATCGGTGATCAGCGCCTGCTTGTCGGCGGGCGCCTCGGCCCGCAGCGCCGCCAGGAAGTCCAGCGTCGTCGGATACGGCGCGCCCTTGAAGGCGAAATCGGCGATCAGCTTGCGCAGGGCGCGGTTGACCGCCTCTTCGCCGATCTGGTCCTGCAGCCGGTACATGACCAGCGAACCCTTGCGATAATAGACGTAGGGCTGGTTCTCGACCTTGTAGAGCGGCTGCTCGTCGATCACGTCGCCGCCCCGCGCGCGCAGATAGCTGTCCAGTTCGAACTTCAGGAACTTGCGGATCTGGTCCTCGCCATAGGTGTGCTTCATCACCATCAGGGCCGAGTACTGGGCGAAGGTCTCGGTCAGCATGGCCGCGCCCTGCTGGTCGGCGCCGACCACCTGGTGGGCCCACCACTGGTGGCCGATCTCGTGCGCGCCGACATAGGTGACCATGTCGATCTTGGTCGGGTCGCGGTAATCGGAGATGAAGAACATCCCTTCCGACCACGGAATGGTGTTGGCGAACGACTGCGCGAACTGGGCGTAGTCCGGGAACTCCTGGTAGCGCAGCTGGCGGAACTGATAGGGGCTGAAGTTGGTCCCCATATAGTCCAGCGACCGTTTCATCGACGTCTTCATCCGGTCGATGTTCCAGGCGTGCTGGGGATCGTAATAGACCGCCAGCTGGACGCCCTTGTAGGTCTCCTCAGCCACCTTGTAG
Organism: Caulobacter sp. BE264; assembly: GCF_031457805.1. Classification (NCBI taxonomy): domain Bacteria; kingdom Pseudomonadati; phylum Pseudomonadota; class Alphaproteobacteria; order Caulobacterales; family Caulobacteraceae; genus Caulobacter; species Caulobacter sp. BE264. The sequence continues at coordinate 43,902 of NZ_JAVDXI010000003.1, forward strand.
CGCGCCGACTGGATCGAGACGAACGGCATGATCGGCGCCTCGGTGACGAAGCGGGCGGTGCGGCGGCCGTTCTTGACCGTGTCGGACACCTTGTAGCCGGGCGCAATCGGCGTCTGGTCGGCGACGGTGGTCACCGTGATGTCGGAGCGGATGAAATCGGCGTCCTTGCGCAGCTGGTGGAACTGCCGGGTGGGGACATCGCCCAGCTTGGCCATGCGCTGCTCGGGCGGCAGGCCGTACTTGCGGCGCTTGGCGCGGTCGGCCAGCAGGCCGTCGCGCGACATGCCCAGGATCGGCGCGATCTCCAGGTTATTGACGAAGGTCCCATTGTCGACGACCCGCGTCTCGGCGCCGCTGTTGGGGAAGCCGCGCTGGGCGCGCAGGGTGATGAAGCTCATCTTGCGCTGCTCGCCGGGCGCCATGGGCGTGTCGAAGGCGAAGATGCGGTAGTTGAACTTCTCGAAGGTCTTCTTGGGTCGCGCGCCCTCGATCGACAGGCCCTTGACCTGTAGGTCGCGATCGAAGCGGACGTGGATTTCCTTCAGCGCCGCGCCCGTCTTGTTCTCGAGGACATACGAGCCCTTGGTCTCCAGGCTCGGCGCATGAGGCTGGATGTCGACCTGCAGAGTCTGGGCGATGATCTTGGGCTGAGGAACGTTTTCGAACGGCAGCAGGGTCTTTTCGTAGTCAGCCTGCCACTTCTCGCCGTCGATATTGGTGCGGTACTCGTTCCAGACGTTGGTGTTGACGTAGATGAACCCGCCCAGGGCCGCGAAGGCGACCAGCGACACGCCCATCAGCGCCCCGCCCCCCCCGTTCAGGCGCAGCGGCAGTCGGCGAAGACGCGGCAGCAGGCGGCTTTCCGTCCCACGCCGCCACAGGCCATAGGCCAGCACCAGCAACACCAGCGCGAAGGCCGTCCAATAGGCCCGCAGCCACCAGGCGCCGATCCAGAACTTGCCCAGGCCGTTCATGTCGGAGAAGGGCGTGTCGGTGGTGGCGCCGTAGTTGTAGAGCTTGTGCTCGAAACCGAGGTTCGTGAACGTGATGGTGCTGACGATGTAGATCACCATCAGCGCCCAGCCGATGAACTTGTGCGGGCTGATCGTCTGCAGGAACACGGCCAGCACGGCGAGCAGGATGAAATCCAGCGCCTGCGGCAGCACATACCAGAGAAGGTACTTCTCAAGCTCGAAGTTGAAATAGCTGTGGAACACCTGGCTGAGCACGGCGGCGAGCACGCTGATCAGCAGGGTTGAGATCAGCACAAGGCTGATCGCCAGGGTCTTTGGGACGACGAACGCCCAGTCGGGAACCGGGGTGGCGTCGATGATCTCGTGAGTCTTGCGCTCCCGCTCGCGCCAGACCAGTTCGCCCGAATAGTAGATGGCGATGATGATTGGGATCAGGCCGAACGAACCCAGCAGCGGAAAGAGCAGGATCCGAGTCACCGGATAGACGACCCCGCCATAACGGCCGGCCTCGGTGGCGAACCACAGCGAGCCCATGGCGTTGGCCAGACCCAGGAACAGCAGCACGAAATAGGCTGGACTCTTGAACACCTGGCCCATGTCGAGGCGCGTGCGGACGATCAGCTGGGCCCAGGCCGTCCGGCGGTCGAACACCGGGGTCGGCAACGGGCCGGAGGCGACGGGCGCGCTTTCGGCCGCTGCGACCTTGGCCTTCTTGGCTCCCTTGCGCTGACCTGACAGCTCCGCCGACTGGAAGCGGAACAGGCTGTAGGCGAGCGCCAGGAAGCCGGCCGCCAGAGCCAGAACGAACACGCGGTTGAACAGCAGCGCGCCGGCCAGCGGCGGCGTCAGAGTGTTGCGCTCGCTGGCGGTCCAGTACTTGGTCGCCAGGCCAAAGGCGGCGGTGCCCAGCGGCTCCCACAGCGCCGCGCCCTTCTCGTATTCAGGTCGATCCAGCGCGATGCCGGCGACGATATACAGAACCAGGAAGGCGATGACGCCGACATAGGTCCACATCATCGAGCGGGTGACGGTGGCCAGGGCGAAGAAGATCGCCGAGGTCAGAAGGATCGCCGGCAAGGCCAGCGCAAAATAGGAAAAGAGGTAGGCGTTCAGATCGTTGGGGCCCAGCCGCTCGGGGTCGACCCAGGGCATGAACGAGCCCACGAAAATGGCCAGCGGCACGACCAGGAACGAGATCGCCGCCGCCAGGAACGCGCCGGTGAAGCGGCCATACAGATAGTCGAACTTGCGGATCCGCGTGGACCGCAGGATCGGCCCAAAGCCCGTCTCGTCGTCGCGCACGACCACATTGGCCACGAAGGCCGTGGTCACGAACATGTAGAAGATCGCCAGGATCAGGTGCGTCTGGGCGATCGCATAGGGGGCGTTCTTGTGGATATTGCCGCCGCCGCCGATCCGGATCTGATCGATCGTCGCCGCGCCGAACGTCATCAGGAAGAAGATGACCGCCACCACCCAGAACACGGGCGACTTCAGCTGGTAGCGGAGCTCAAAGCCCGCGATCTTGCCAAACATCGGCTCGTCCTCCTTACGCTGCTTGGCGCGAGCGGGTGGACGACAGGGTGGAGAAGTAGACGTCCTCCAGCCCGCCCTCGACGGGGGTGAAGCCCGCGCCCGGATCGGTGTCGGACTCGATGTGGATCACGGTGCGACCGGCCAGCAGGCGCGTGGAGATGACCTTGTACTGCGCCTTGGCGGCCTCCAGCTCGGCCTTGTCGATGATCTTCTTCCAGATGCGGCCCTTCAGCTGGGCCACCAGGTCGGCCGGGGCGCCTTCGCGCACGATGCGACCGTTGCAGATGATCGCCATGGCCGGGCAGAGGTCGGAGACGTCCTCGACGATGTGGGTCGACAGGATCACGACCACGTTCTCGCCGATCTCGGCCAGGAGGTTGAGGAAGCGGTTGCGCTCCTCGGGGTCGAGGCCCGCCGTCGGCTCATCGACGATGATCAGGCGCGGATCGCCGATCAGGGCCTGGGCGATGCCGAAGCGCTGGCGCATGCCACCCGAGAAGCCGGCGATCGCCTTCTTGCGCACGTCCCACAGGTTGACCTGGTTGAGCAGGTTCTCGACGGTTTCCTTGCGTTCCTTGCCGCCGGCGATCCCCTTAAGCACGGCCATGTGGTCGAGCATGTCGTAGGCGGACACGCGCGGATAGACGCCGAAATCCTGCGGCAGGTAGCCCAGCGTCTTGCGCAGCTCTTCGGGGTGCTTGAGCACGTCGATGTCGCCGAAGCGGATGTGGCCCGCGGTCGGCGCCTGCAGGGTGGCGATGGTGCGCATCAAGGTCGACTTGCCGGCGCCGTTGGGCCCCAGCAGGCCGTACATGCCGCGGGGGATCGTCAGGCTGACCTCGTCCAGGGCGCGGGTGCCGTTGCCGTAGACGTGGGTCAGATTCTCGATGATCAGCATGGTCTTCCTAATGCCCCCGATGGAAGCCGGACCGCCGCCGACCAACACGGCGCGGCGGAGCCAGACTCCAAAGTTTCCAATTTGGCGTCCGTCGGCCCGGGTGTCGCCACCCGCCCGACGGGCCTAAGCCCTAGTCCCCGGCGGTGAGATGACTCGACGGCGAGCGCGGCGGCAAGTGAAAGAACGTTTAGACCGGCTGTTCAACCATCTCTTTGCGGAACGGCGGCCATTTTGAGTCCAGACTTTCACGGTTGCGCGACCGGGGTTTTGGCACGCTGCTTTTGGGTCTACAGGAAGCGCCATGACGACCTACGCTTTTCCCCCGCACGCCATCCCGACGGTCCCTGTGGAGGGATCGGACGCTGTGTTTCCGGTGCGTCGCATCCTCTGCGTCGGCCGCAACTACGCCGCCCACCGCCGCGAGATGGGCGGCGACGACCGCGATCCGCCGTTCTTCTTCGCCAAACCCGCCGATGCGGTCGCGCCGCTGGCTGCGGAGATCGCCTATCCGTCAGCGACCAACGACCTGCATCACGAAATCGAGCTGGTGGTGGCCCTGAAGGCCGGCGGCGCGAACCTGTCGATCGAACAGGCCCTGGCCTGCGTCTTCGGCTACGCCGTCGGCGTCGACCTGACCCGCCGCGACCTGCAAGCTGCGGCCAAGGCCAAGGGCCAGCCCTGGGAGGCGGCCAAGGGCTTCGACCAGAGCGCGCCGATCAGCGCCATCCGCGTGATGGAGGCTCCTGCGGCCGAGGCTGCAGTGACGCTGTCAGTCAACGGCCAAGCCCGCCAGCACGGCCTGGTCGGCGATATGATCTGGAACATCGGCGAGGTGATCGCCAAGGCCAGCGAGCTCTGGACCCTCGCCGCCGGCGACCTGATCTTCACCGGCACCCCCGAAGGCGTCGCCGCCATCGTGCGCGGCGACAAGATCGTGGGCGAGATCGAGGGCGTCGGCCGCCTGGAGTTCACCCTGGCCTGACCCCGCCAGTACGATCCCGCCGTCTTTGAAGAGAGGCTTCGATGAAGCTCGTCCTGCACAGCGCCAAGCGCGCCAGCGCGCCCTATCGGGTGCGGATCGGCCTGAACCTGAAGGGCCTGGCGTTCGAACTCCGCCCCGTGGATCTGGTGGCCAACGCCCATCAGGATGACGCCTATCGCGCCCTGAACGCTCAAGCCCTGGTGCCAACGCTCGAGGTGGACGGCCGCCCCCTGACCCAGAGTCTCGCCATCCTCGAATGGCTGGACGAGACCTTTCCAGACCACCCCTTGCTGCCGACGAGCGCCTTCGACCGCGCGACGGTGCGGGCGATGGCCGAGATCATCGCCTGCGATATCCACCCGCTGAACAATCTCCGCATCCTCCGTCAGCTGACCGCGCTTGAGATCGACGAACCGGCCCGCAACGCCTGGGTGGCCCGCTGGATCCGGGACGGCTTCGCGGCGTTAGAGCCGATGATCGCCCAGCATGGCCGAGGCTACGCCTTCGGTGACGCGCCTGGGTTGGTCGACTGCCTTCTGGTGCCGCAAGTGTTCAACGCCAATCGCTTCAACGTCGACCTGTCACCGTTCCCGGCCATCGAAGCCGCCGCCGCCCACGCTCGGGCGCATCCGGCCATCGCCGCCGCCCACCCTGATCACCACCCGGAGCGCTAGATGCTTGAGGACCTGAAAGCCAACAACGCCGCCTGGTCGAAGAGCAAGACTGCGGTCGATCCCGAGTTCTTCAAGCGCCTCGCCAATCAGCAGAGCCCCGAATATCTGTGGATCGGCTGCAGCGACAGCCGCGTGCCGGCCAATGAGATCGTCGGCCTGGATCCGGGCGAGCTGTTCGTGCACCGCAACGTCGCCAACCTCGCCCCGCCCCAGGACGCCAACTATCTGAGCGTCCTGCAATTCGCGGTCGACGTCCTGAAGGTCAAGCACATCATGGTCGTGGGCCACTACGGCTGCGGCGGCGTGGCGGCGGCTATCGACGGCAAGCGCCGGGGCCTTGTCGACCACTGGCTGCACCCGATCCGCGAGGTCCACGCCGAGCATCGCCACGAACTGGAAGCCATCCCCGAGGAGCGCGCCCGGCTCGATCGCCTGACCGAGCTGAACGTCACGCGCCAGGTCCGCAACGTCGCCTCGGACGTCTTCGTGCAGGACGCCTGGGCGCGCGGCCAGTCCCTGGCCGTGCACGGCTGGGTCTATTCGCTGGCTGACGGCCTCGTAAACGACCTCAATGTCGGGATCGCCGGGCTGGAAGACTATCAGCGGGCCGTCGGCCAGCCCGGCTAGAGCGTGAGGCCGAAAGTGGGAACCGGTTTCGGCTATTCTCACGCTCTAAGTATCTGATTTAGAGCCTTTTTAACGCCTGAAATCGATTCCGATTTCAGGCTAAAGGCTCTGGGGTCTATCCCCCGCGAATTCTCACGCGGGCGGCGGCCTTGCGCCCCTCCGCGTCCACCACGGTGAGCCTGTAGAAGCCCGGCGCGGCAGGCTTCCAGATCGCGCGGCCGCTGACAGGGTCCAGGTCCAGCGGCGCGCCCTCCACGTACCAGGTCAGCCCCTCGCCCTCGGCGGCGAGGACGAGGCCTCGCGCCTTGGAGCCTAGAGCCTCGACCTGCACCGCCGCTCCGTCAGGCGGGAAGATCAGGCGCGGGCCTTCATCGGCGGCGCGCAACTTCTGCAACGCCAACGGCGCGGACTTGGGCGCGATGGGCCGGGGCGCGGAGCTCTGGGCGCCGATCGCATCGGCCACGTCGAACAACAGCGGCAACGCCGCGTCGCGTCCGGTGAGCCCGCCACGCGCGCCGCCATCGGCGCGGCCGGTCCAGACCAGGATCGCATAGCCCCCGACCACCCCGGCCGCCACCGCGTCACGGAACCCGTAAGACGTGCCGGTCTTGAACGCCATCGACGGCCCGCCCCGGGTCAGGGCCGAGGGCGCGCGGCCCTTCGGCGACGGGGCCTCGCGCAGGATGTCCAGCACCTGCCGGGCCGCCTCGGGCCGGACGAGCCGGGTTCCACCAGCCTTCTCGCGAGCCTTGGCGTCCGCCTGCGTCCAGGCCAGGGGCTTGGCGATCCCGTTGTCGCCCAGCGCGGCGTACAGCATGACGAGGTCACGCCAGGTTATGCCCTCGCCGCCCAAGGCCAGGGCCAGGCCCGCCTCCTTCAGCTGCGCCTTGGGCCGCGCCAGATGCGCGCCGGCCGCCTCGATCCGACCTGCAAAGGCCTCAGGCCCCAGCTTCTCCAAGGTGGCGACGGCCGGGACGTTGAGGGAATGGGTGAGCGCCTCGCGCACCGTGACCTTGTCGTGGAACACCCGGTCGAAGTTCTCGGGCTGATAGTCGGCGAAGCGCGTGGCGCTGTCGGTCAGCTGGGTGTCGGCGGCCACGAGGCCATCGTCCATGGCCATCGCGTAGATGAACGGCTTCAGCGCCGAGCCTGGCGACCGCAAAGCGCGGGTCATGTCGACCCAGCCGCCCGCCCGGTCCCTGCCCGCCGAGCCCACCGAAGCCCGCACCGCCCGATTACGGATCTCGACCACGATGATCGCGGCGGTGGCGTCCGGCCCCTGGGCGGCGGCGACGGCCGCGGCCATCGGCTCCAGGCGCGACTGCAGGTCGGCGTCCAGGGTCGAGACCACGCTGGCCTGGCCCTTGGGCGCAGCCCGCGCCAGCTCGCCGGCCGCATGCCAGGCCAGGGTCGGGAAGGCGGCCCGACGCGGCAGGGGCTCGTTCTCGGCTTCGTAGGCGGCGGCCTCGCTGATAGTTCCGCCCCGCACCATCTTGTCCAGCACCACACGCCGCGCCGCCTTGGCCGCTTCAGGCCGACGGTCCGGGCGGCGGGCTTCGGGCGACTGCGGCAGGGCGATCAGCAGGGCCTGCTCGCCATCGGTCAGGCTGGACGGCTCATGGCCGAAATAGCTGAGGCTGGCGGCCCGCGCGCCCTCCAGATTGCCGCCATAGGGCGCGAGCGTCAGGTAGAGGGCCAGGATCTCGCGCTTGGACAGGCGCGACTCCAGCTGCACGGCGCGGACCATCTCGATCAGCTTGGCGCCCAGGGTGCGAGGACGCGGCTCCAAGAGGCGCGCGGTCTGCATGGTCAGGGTCGAGGCGCCGGAGGTCACCCGGCCATGCACCACCGCCGAGCCCACGGCCCGGATCAGCGACAGCGGATCCACGCCCAGGTGGAGATAGAAGCGGGCGTCCTCGACCTTGATCAGGCGCTTCTGGAACGTCGCGTCGGTGCGCTCCAGATCGGCGCGGATCCGCCAGCGGCCATCCTCGACCGGCAGGGCCCGCAGCCAGGCGCCACGATGGTCCAGCACCACCGCCGAGGACTGTTTGGCCCGGGTCATGTCGGGTGGGAAGGCGGCGCTGAGCGTGAACAACACGACCTCGGCGGCGAGGACGGCGATCAGAACCTTGGTCAGCCGGGGGACGCCATCGCTCGTCTTCCCCCTCCGGGGGAGGAGGATGCGCAGCATCCGGAGGGGGCGATCCAGGGAAACCCCGCCGGAAACGTCCAGACCCCTCACTGACTCGCCCCCTCCGGGCCCGCGGCCCTCCTCCCCCAGAGGGGGAAGAAGGCCGATAGGCCGTCACGCATCATTGCCCCGGCGCGATGGTCGCGCGCGCGGCGTCCGAGCGGGCCACGACCGCCGGGCGGTACATGTCCTTGGCCACCGCGCCGGGCAGGAAGAACGAGCCCGGCGTCACCGCCCGCGCCACATAGGACAGGGCGAAGGGCTTGTTCCCCTCCAGGTCCAGGGCCGCGATGAAGCGGTCGTCGCGGCTCTCCTGCACGTCGGCGGCGGTCAGCTCGCCCAGGAACTTGAAGGGACCGTTCTGGGCGTCGTCGGCGCCCAGGGTGGTCTCGATCTCGAAGCCGGCCGGCAGGGCGTCGTCGACGACCAGGGCCACCGAGCGTTCCTGCAGCGAGCGGCCCGAGACCAGCACGATGATCCGGTCGCCCTGGCGGATGCTCGCCGGGTCGATCGCCGCGCCGCCCATCGACAGTAGGCGCTTGCCTACCGAAAGGCCGCTGGCGGTGGCCGGCGGGGCGGCGACCGGCGTGCCGCGCACGCTGACCGTCCGCCACAGCACGCCCTTGCCGGTGTTGACGAAGCGGGCGTCGGTGAGCTTACCCACCGCCCAGCGGGGCGCCCCCCCGGCGGGCGGCAGCGGATTGGCCCCGGTCGCCTGGATCGAGATCGGACCCGAGGCCTTGATCAGGGCGTTGGCCGCGTGCAGCAGCGCCGCCTGCTCCTGGGTGTTGAGGGCGTCGGGATCCTTGACCGAGTTCTCGAGGCGCCCCTGCATCTGGCGCGCCACGTCCATCATGCCGGACTCGGCGGCCAAGGCGGTCAGCACGGCGGTGTCGCGCAGGGTCGACTGGTACCAGTCCAGCTCGTCGCGATAGCCCAGAGACTTCACCGCCTGGCGCATGGCCGAGCGGGCGCGGGCGTTGTCGCCCATGCGGGCCAGACCCGCGGCGACATAGGCCTTGGCGATCGGCTGGTCCTCGTCCTTCATCTGCACGTCGTGCCACCAGCGCAGGCGGGCCAGATCCCCCTTGCCGGCCTTGGCCATCACATACAGGGCGTAGGCGCTGGCGCGGCGGCGCATCCGTTCGGTGGCCTTCTTGGAGGCGTCCTCGTTGCTGGCCCACCAGCCCGGATACTCCATGCGGTAGGCGACCGAGGCCCAGCCGTCGGGGCGGCTGACCTGGCGCATGGCGCTGACGGCCTTGTCGATGGCCGCGTCCGGCACCGCCACGCCTTGAGCCTTCGCCTCCAGCAGGAAGTCGACGACATAGGCGCCCAGCCACGGATCAGCCTCGCCGTCGCCCACGCGCCAGAGACCGAAGGCCCCGTCCAGGGTCTGACGGTCCAGCAGCTTGCCCACCGCCCCCGCGAGCGCGGCCGGCGTGCGCTTGAGCTTGGGGTCATTGGAGAAGGTCTGGGCGTAAAGTAGCGGGTAGGCCGTCGAGACCAGCTGCTCGGTGCAGCCGTAAGGATAGCGCTGCAGCGCCACGGCGATCGCCGACGGGTCAAAGCCCCGGATCGGCGAATAGCTGACCTGCATCGTCACATCGCCCGCCGCCAGGCCCGCCAGCAGCGGGTAAGAGGGCGTGAAGGCCTCGCCCGGCTTCTGCGGCTCGGTAGTGGTGCGCACGATGTCGCCCCAGCCCAGACGGGTCTGGATCGGGTAGTCCTTCTGGGTCGCAAAGCCCGGGCCCGCGACCTTGAAGCCGATCTTGCCCACGCCCGTGACATCCGGCGCCAGGAACGGGATCTTCTCGGCGACGCGCTGACCCAGCACCAGCTGGAACACCTTCTTGAAGGCGACCTTCAGCCCGCCCACCGAGAAGGCCTCGGCGGTGTAGGCGCCCGGCCTGCCCTCGACATTGTGCAGCTCCAGCGTGGCGTAGGCCTGGTCGCCCGGCGCCAGGAAGCGCGGCAGGTTGAGGTCCGCCACCACCGGCTGGCGCACGGTCAGCGGCTTGGAGGCCGAGCCGACGGCGGCGTCGGTCCAGGCCACGGCCTGGATGCGCAGTTCGCCGTTGAAGTCGGCGGCCGGCAGTTTGACCACCGCCTTGCCGTCGAAGCCGGTCTCCACGACGCCCGACCACAGGGCCACGGTCTTGATCGGGGTGGTCGTCAGGCCCTCGCCGCCGATCTCGTCGCCGCCGAAATTGACATTGGCCGGCGCGCCCATGTTCGGGTCGAGCAGACGCCCGTAGTCGTCACGGTAGTTGAGGGTCAGGGCCCGCTTGCCGAAGTACCACTTTACCGGATCCGGGCTTTCCTGGTGGGTCAGGCGCAGGATGCCCTCGTCGACCGCCGCGATGGTGATGCGCGCCTTCTGGCCTAGGCCCATGCCCGACACCTTCACCGGGATCTCGACCGGCGCCTTGGAGTCGATCTTGGTCGGCGTCCCCAGGTCCACGGTCAGCTTGCGGCCCTTGGGGTCGATCGGGACATAGACGAGACCCAGCGCCCGACGCGGCTTGGGCGAAGCCACCGGATCGCGCGGCTGGATCACGCTGACCATCACATAGGCTCCGCCGCCCCAGGCGGCCGAGGTCTTCAGGCGCACGGTCGTCCCGTTCTCCCCGACGCTGACGGTCTTCAGGTCAATCAGGCGATCGGTGGCGACCGCGATCTGGGCCTCACCCGCATAGGGCGGCTTCAGGGTGATCTCGACCGTGTCGCCCTGCGCGTAGGCCTTGGTCCCGGCGGTGACGCGGACGACATCCGGCGCCTCGCCCTCGCGGGCCGGCGCGCCCCAGCCCGCCGAGAAGCGGGTGACGCTGCGCGCGCCGTCGGCGCCCTCGACCTCGAGGCGATAGTCGCCCCAGCCCAGGCGGCGGGTGATTTTGGCCGGCTGGCCCGCGCCGATATTGACCTGCGCCTTGGCCACGATGGCGTCGCGGCTGCTGCGCCGCCATTGCCAGCGGCCGTTCTGCTGGAACCAGTCATAGTCCCAGCGCTCAGCCACCAGGGTGTAGGTCGCGGTGGCGCCGATGCGCTGGCCGGCGGCGTTGACCGCAATCAGGTCCAGGCTGACAGGCGGATCGCCCTGGCCCGCCTCGCCCTGCTCGACCTTGACGCCGTAATAGACGGCCTTGGGTCGGATTTTCAGGTCCAGCCCCTCGCGGACCGGGCGACCGCCCGGTTCGAAGACGGACGCAGTGACCGAGGCCACCAGCGGCTGGGCGGTGTCGCCGACATCCCCGGTTCCCACAGACAGGATCGCGCGGCCTTCGCCGTCGGTCACCGTCGCGCCGAGGTCGAGATACTTCTCCTCGAACGGCTTGCCCTGGTCGCCCCATTCAAAGCCCTTGAAGGCCGGGAACGGATCGGTGTCGGCGCGCAGGCGCGCCTCGCCCTGGGTCTGCAGGCCCGCGCCTGGCGCGCCATAGAGGAAGCGAGCCGAAACGTCGACCTTGCGCGTGTCGCCCAGGGCCAGCGGCACGGACTCCTGGCCCGTCGCGGTGACGGCCAGGCGCTGCGGCGCGAAGTCTTCGACCGAGAAGCTCAGCGAGCCCGTCGCCTCCTCGATCCCTTCGATACGCAGCTCGGCCATCCAGCGCCCGCGCGGCGCCGAGCGCGGCAGGGCGATGTCGGCCAGGGCCACGCCGGCATTGGCCTGGCTGAACGGATAGCGGCGGAACTCGACGCCCGAGGGCCGCTTGACGATGATCTCGCCCTTGCGGTCGTTGACGGCCTTGGCCATCCGGTCACGGATCATCGCGGTTAGATGGACCGTCTCGCCCGGACGATAGATGCCCCGGTCGGCGTAGAGGTAGCCGTCGATATCGGCGGCCACGCTGCGACCATCGACCCCGCCCTCGGTGCGACCGCCCACGCCCTGCTTGGACAGGTCCACGGGCGAGCGGTCCAGATCCAGCACCGCCAGATCGCCTTGCGCGCCATAGGCCATGACCATCTTGGCCCGCTCGGCGCCCTGGCCCTTCAGCAGTGGGCGCAGGAACCGCACGCGGCCGTCGGCGTCGCTCTGGGCCTCGGCCAGCGACTCGCCGTCGGCGGCCACCAGGGTCACGCGCACGCCGGACATCGTCTTGGCGCTCTTCAGCGAGCGGACCACGACGTCCAGGCTCTCGGAGCCGTCATAGGCCAGCATGGCCATGTCGGTGAACACGATCCAGCGCCGGGCCTGGGCCGGATTGTTGTCGCCGTCCTCGGGATCGCGGCCGCCCGAGGCGTCGCGCGCCTTGATGACGAAGGCGCCGGCCTTCATGTCCTTCAGCACCGCGCCCAGCGGGAAGACGGTGGTCGCCTTCTGGCCGGTCGCGCCGCCGGTGACCTGCACCGTCCCTTTCCAGACCTGGCGGCCGTCGTCGCCGACGGAATCCTCTCCGTAGTCGCCGGCCCAGTCGCCTTCTCCCGTGGGTTCCGGCGCGCTGATCGATTTGCGAACGAGGTTGCGGTCCGGCACGCGCCAGACCTCGATCGCCAGGGTCTGGACGTTGATCGTCTCGATGGCGACGCCGTCGGACTCCTCGCGCGGCAGGATCACGCCGTCGCCGGCGAAGCCGACATAGGGTGGCTTTTCACCAAACGTGAAGTCGACGTCGGCATTGGCGCCCAGGGTCTCGCCGCCCTTGGCGGGCAGGCCCTTGAGCAGGGTGATGCGATGGTCGGTGAAGCCGATCCCGCCCAGGCACAGCTCGTCGCCCTTCACCCGGACCGAGGGCTGGCGGCCGATGTCGGGCGACACCAGCACGAAGTCGGCATAGGCCTTGGACGGATCCAGATCCCGGCTCATGCGGATGCAGGCCAGCGGATCGGGACCGCTGCTGTCGACGCGCGTCTGCCAGACGGCGAAGCCTTCGGGCTTGGGAACGCCGCGACGCGGCGCGTTGGCCGAGCGCGGCTTGCCGAACAGCGACCAGGCCTCGCCCTTGACCGACTCCGCGCCGGCCGGCTTGCCGCCGCCGAAGAAATGTCCGCCCTTGCCGACCGCGAAGCCGCCGCCGAAGCCGACCACCAGCGCCCCGGCCAGGGCCAGGGCGACAGGGCCTTTCAGGGAGTCGGGCCAACGCTGGGAGATCGCTTCGCGCGCACCGTTCCAGCGAGCCTGTAGCGCCGCGCGGAAGTCGCGGCCACCTTCCGGCGGCGTCTCGTCCGTCGACATCGTCATTCCCCTTCGGCTTAGCCCCTCGGGGACTTGAGCCTAAGCGGCGACGGGGGTCAACGGCGCCAGGATGACGATGTTACGCGTCGAAGGCCACGAGGCCACTGGCCAGATCGTAGCAGGCTGAGACCACCTTCAAGCGCCCCTCCCCCAGCTTCTCGGCCAACACGCCGTCGGCCACCTTCAGCCGGCCGGCGACGTCGCGGACGTTCTGGCGGATGGCGGCGTCTTGCAGATCAGCCGGATGCTTGGCCTCGGCCGCCGTGACGGCCGGCAGGATCGGCAGAACCATCTCGTGCAGCGCGCCGTGCAGGTGGGCCGACTTGGTGGCGACATCGACGGCCGCGCCGACCGCGCCGCACTTGGTGTGGCCCAGAACCACGATCAGCGGCGCGCCAAGATGCTCGACGGCGTAGATGATCGATCCCAGGCCTTCGCGGCTGACGGTGGAGCCGGCGACGCGGACCACGAACAGCTCGCCGAGATTGCAGTTGAAGACCAGTTCGGGCGGCACGCGGCTGTCGGAGCAGCCGACGATGATCGCGAACGGTTTCTGGCCCTTCGATAGCTCGTTGATCCGCGTCAGGCTGGGCAGCATCAGGTTGGCCCCGCCGCGCGCGAAGATGCCGTTGCCGTGCTTGAGGCGGCCCAGGGCTTCGTCAGGCGAAACTTCCTGCGGCGGCGCATGGGTTTCCGGCGCGTGGGCCGGATCGGCCTCCAGCGGCTTGACGCTGGCCATCGCCTTGTCGAGCGCGGCCTTGTCCCCGGCCTGATGCTTGAGGGCGCTGGCGGTGCGCCGGCCCTTCTTGGTCAGCACGCTCGGCGCATGTCCGTCGCCCTCGGCGAAGGCCAGAGCCGGCGCGGCCATGCCAGCCAGCGCCCCCAGGAGCAGCCGTCTCGAAACCATCTCGTCCCCCGACGCGGTTAGAAGTCCGCGGGACGATAGGCGACGACGGCTCAAGACAAGGTTAACCGATCGCTACAGCGGCAATTCGACACGTTTGACCACGGTCCGCATCGCGATGCTGGAGCTGACCCGCACCACGCCGGGGATCCGCGTCAGTTCCTGAGCGTGGACGCGCTCCAGGTCATCCACGTCGCGGACGACCAGCCGCAGCAGATAGTCCGAGCCGCCGGTCATCAGATAGCACTCGGCCACTTCGCGGACGCTGGCGATGGCCTTCTCGAACGCGCTGAGCGCGCTCTCGGCCTGGGACGACAGGGTCACCGTCACAAACACGCTGAGCGGCAGGCCCACGGCGCGCTCATCGATCACGGCCGCGTAGCGGCTGATGACGCCCTGCTCCTCGAGAGCCCGCACGCGACGCAGGCAGGCCGACTCCGACAGACTGACCGCCTCGCCCAGCTCGACATAGCTGGCGCGCCCCCGCCTTTGCAGGGCGGTGAGGAGTTTCCGGTCGAAACCATCCAGTTCTACGGCGGCTTTCTTCATGTATGGACCATAGCACGCAGGATTCCTGCATCAAGATGTCCGCAGGGATCGAAATTACCAAGAAAGTTGCGAAGAAAGAGGCGCATGATCGCAGCCAAGGCGCTTTTGGAGGAAGCATCATGCGCGTTGGCGTCCCTTCCGAGATCAAACCGGGCGAACACCGGGTCGGACTTACCCCCACGGCCGTCCGTGAATATGTCGGCCACGGCCATACCGTCATCGTCCAGTCGGGCGCGGGCCTCGGCGCCGGCTATGCCGACGACGTCTACGTCAAGGCTGGCGCGAGCATCGTCGCCGACGCCGCTGCAGTCTTCGCCGGCGCGGACATGATCGTGAAGGTCAAGGAGCCGCAGAAGGTCGAGTGGGAAAAGCTAGAGCCGCGCCATATCCTCTTCACCTACCTGCACCTGGCTCCCGATCCGGCCCAGACCGAGGGCCTGCTCAAGAGCGGCTGCGCGGCGATCGCCTATGAAACCGTGACCGACGCCAAGGGCGGCCTGCCGCTGCTGGCCCCGATGTCGGAAGTCGCCGGCCGTATCGCCGTCTTCTCGGCGGCCGAAACCCTGCTCAAGCACAATGGCGGCATGGGCCTGCTGCTGAGCGGCGTGCCCGGCGTGCCACCGGCGCGCGTGGCCGTGTTGGGCGGCGGCGTGGTCGGCAGCAACGCCGCGCGCATGGCCGCAGGGCTCGGCGCCGAGGTGGTGGTGCTCGAGCGCTCGATCCCGCGCATGCGCGAACTGGACGACCTCTATCAGGGCCGTATCCTGACCCGCTACTCGACCTTCGGGGCCGTGGAAGAAGAGATCCTCAAGGCCGACGTGGTCATCGGCGCGGTGCTGACCGCCGGCGCGGCCGCGCCCAAGCTGGTGCGCCGTGAGCACCTCAAGCAGATGAAGCCGGGCTCGGTGCTGGTCGACGTCTCGATCGACCAGGGCGGCTGCTTCGAAACCAGCAAGCCGACCACCCACGCCGAACCGACCTACACCGTCGACGGCGTCGTCCACTACTGCGTGGCCAATATGCCGGGCGCGGCGCCGCGCACGTCGTCGGAAGCCCTCGGCAACGCGACCCTGCCGTTCGGTCTGGCTTTGGCCGACAAGGGCCTGGACGCGCTGAAGACCAACGTCCACCTGGCCCGCGGCCTGAACGTGCTGAAGGGCGAACTGACCCATCCGGCCGTGGCCGAGGCGCTCGGCAAGACCTCGGTCGATCCCTACGGCGCCTGGAAGTAAGGGCGTCCGCTCACCGGACAGAAGAAGGGCGCCGCGCGGGTCTCGCACGGCGCCCTTTTTAGTTTTTGGGAGAGGAACTGACGCGTACTGAAATCAGGCGGCGAAGCGGGCGATGTCCTGACGGTTTTCGACCAGGTCGAGAACGTCGCCCATGCGGAAATCCGGATCGCTGGGATAAAGCGCGTCGTAGACCGAGCGCGCGAAGGCGAGGTCGGCGGCCGTCTTGACCCGCCAGTCCAGCCGCGAGCAGTCGCGCGCGGCGCGCAGGTGGGCCTGGCTCCAGCGCTCCGGCTGGGACCGAATGGCGGCGGTGGGTGAAATGCGCGCGGTCGGATCGCGTTCTTCGGCGGCGGCCTGACGCAGGGCGCGCGCCTTGATGACCTCGACCTCAAGCCCTGCCGGATAGGTGCGGTGGACGCGGTTGGAGGTGTAGTCCGCGCCGCTGGCCAGGGCCATGCGCACCGCGTCGTCGACCACGCCCGGATCCATGAACGGCGCGTCGCCCTTCAGGCGAACCACATGGCTGACAGCGCTGATCGCGTCGGCGCAGCGCGCGATGCGGGCCAGGATGTCGGCGCCGGCGCCCCGATGCACGGTGTAGCCGCGCGAGACCAGGAAACCCGCCAAGGCGTCGTCGGCCGTATCCTGGCTGGTGGCGACAATGATCTTCGAAAGGCAACGCGCGCTCCGGAGACGCTCGAGTTGCCGGACGATCATCGGCTCGCCCTGCAGCGTGGCCATCGACTTGCCGGGCAGGCGGGACGAGCCCATGCGGGCTTGCAGGACGGCGAGGATCATGACGCGTCTCCGTGGCTTGAAACCACCCTAGGCGATAAGAATAAAACCTCGATGAATCAGAAACTTACGCAAGATTAACAGGCACGCTTAACGCGTGCTGAACAACGCGTCGACAAGGCGCGCGCCGTCCTATTGGCCTATTGTCGGAGATGATTCCGGACGGGTGTTAGGCGACCCAACGTCGCGGGTCGAGCGCCACCGGATCGTCGATGGCCATGTCGTCCCAGTCGAGATCCGGCGGCGGGCTCGAAGCGGCGGCCACCACCGCCGAGAGCTCGGCGGCCGAGTTGACGCCGACCAGCACGGCCGAGCCTTCCGGACGCGACAAGGCAAAGCCAAGCGCGGCCTGCAACGGGTCCGAGCGACCCTCGGCGATCATCCGGCGCACGCGCGACAGGCGGCCCGACGCGCCCTTGAGCTGGGCGGGCACACGATCGGGCGGCAGGAACAGCAGGCCGTTCAGGAAAATCGAGCGCAGATGGACCTCGACGCCCATGCCGGCGATGCGCTGCAGCGAGCCATCGGCCAGCAGGCGCTGATCGAGCAGCGACGCCGGGGCTTGCAGGATGTCTGGCTTGAAGCGCTTGGCCACGCCGACCGGATCGTCGGACGCATGGGCCGAGACGCCGATCTTGGCGAACAGCCCCTGGTCCTTCAGGCGCTGCAGGCGTTCCCACAGGGCCGCGCCATGCGGGCCGAAGAGCTCGGCGGGCGAGTGGACCACGATGGCTTCGGCGCGTTCGACGCCGATTCGACGCAGGGCGGCGCGCGCTTCGGCCTCGACATAATCCGGGCCGCGATCGGCGCGGGCGGTCGAGATCGTCACGCGGAAGGGAACGGGGCGTGGAATGAGGTCGCCCAGCACGGTTTCGGCGCGCGCGAACAGGCCCGAAGCGTCCAGCACCGACAGCTTGGCCCGCGCGGCGATATTCAGGATGTCGCGAGCTTCGGCTTCAGGCGAGCGACCGCGCGGCGCGGACGAACTCCCGCCGTCGAGGCCGAATTGAGCGGCCGCCAGACCCAGTTTTGAGACCGAAATGGACATCGCCATCCGTGCGCGAAACTCACCAACAGATGGGGAGGCTACGCGCCAAGGTTTGAACATCCGGTTTCTGGAACCTTGACGAGGGGTTAAAGTCGCGCCGATGAGCTTCGATGTAAAAGACCCCGCCTGGCCGATGTACGGCCTGGTCGATGACGCCCGCCCGGCCTTGGCCCAGGCGCTGTCGAGAGGCCCCGCAACCCTGGCGACCATCGTCGCCCTGGGCGGCGGCGGTCCCCGTCCTGTGGGCGCGCAGATGGTGTTCGGCGACGGACTCATCTCGGGTTTCCTGTCCGGCGGCTGCATCGAGGCTGATGTTGAGCTTCATGCCCGCGCCTGCCTGGAAGACGGCGTTGCGCGGCGGCTGGTCTATGGCGAGGGCAGTCCCTGGCCAGACATCCGTCTTCTGTGCGGCGCCCGCATCGAAATCCTGGTCGAGCGAATCGCTCCCGATGACCTGGCGGCCCGAACGCTGCTGGACCTCGCCGCCGCGCGCCTGCCCGCCTTCTGGGTCAGCGACGGCGCGCGCCGAATCTGCGCCGAGGAGCCGCAAGTCCCGTGGCCTGGCGCATTCGAGCGCGCCTACGATCCCGTTCCCCGCCTGGTGGTAATCGGCGGCGATCCGACCGCGCTGGCCATCGCCGGCCTCGCGGCGCAGTCGGGCCATGAGACCTTCCTGCTGCGCCCCAAGGGCCCGGCCGCGCCGCCGCCTCTGCCGGGGGTCGCCTATCGCCGTGAACCGCTGGAAGAGGCGCTGACAGCCATAGGACTGGACGCCTGGACGGCGGTCGCGGTGTGCGGCCACGACCCGGAGCACGATCACACAGCCCTCATGACGGCCCTGCCCTCCCCCGCGCCCTATGTCGGTCTGCTGGGCGCGCGGAGACGCCTGCCCGAGCGCCTCGCGCGGCTGAAGGCGGCGGGGCTGAGCGAGCGGGACCTGGCCAAGTTGCGCGCCCCGATCGGCCTAGACCTGGGCGGCAAGGCCCCGTTCGAGGTGGCCGTCGCGGTGATCGGCGAGGTGATGGCCGCCCGCCACGGCCAGCCGGCGCTGGCGCGGCGGTCGGTGGAGGCTTGAGGAACCGCCCCCTTCCTTCGACAAGCTCAGGATGAGGGCTAATGATCGGTCGGGGCGTTGAGAAGCCTCACCCTGAGCCTGTCGAAGGGCGAGGCTTCGGTCCCACGACTATTGCGGAACGGTCTCCGCCGCGAACGCCGCCAGGTCCTCGATCAGGGCGTTGGCCGCCATGCTCACGAGTTCGCCGCCCTTCTCGGGCGTCGCCTGAGCGGGATCGGAGCCCATGCGACCGTCGGCGTAGCGGGCGCGGAAGTCCAGCGCTTCGCGGATCGGACCGGTCGGCGCGATCTGGGGCGAATAGGACGCGGTCTTGATCGTCTCTGGGTAGGCCCACTGGGTCACCGCGATCTCGGACGGGGTGGCGTGGCTGCCGTGCCCCGTCGGGAATTGCCGGTTGGCCAGGGCGTTGACGCCGGCCAAGTCCCACCAGTTCTTCAGCTTCAGGGCGAACGGCGCGCGCTGCTGGCGGAAACTGTAGTCGGCGTAGATTTCCGAGAAGGCGGCCTCGATCGAGGCGACATTGCCGCCGTGGCCGTTCAGGAAATAGATCCGCGTAAAGCCATGCGCCGACAGCGACCGCACCCAGTCGCCGATCGCCGCGATAAACGTCGACGGGCGCAGGAAGATGGTGCCCGGAAAGGCCAGGTGATGCTGGGCCATGCCGATGTTGAAGGTCGGGGCGACCAGCACCTTGTCGTCAGCGCGCTTGCTGGCCTCGTGGGCGATGATCTCCGGACACAGCCAGTCGGTGCCCAGCAGGCCCGTCGGTCCGTGCTGCTCGTTGGAGCCGATCGGCACCACCACCGTCTGGCTGGTCTTCAGGCGCGTTTCGATCTCGGGCCAGGTGGATAGGGCGAGCAGCATGAAAAACTCCGGACAAGGGCGACGCCTTAGCTTTACGCCGCCTGCACAAGGTCGTCATCTTGCCCAGATCAGAAAGCCGATTGGTCTTCTTGCGCCGAGGAAGGCGCATCGCCTATGCCAGCGGCCAACAAGATAAGGGAGTGCGGTGGTGAGCGACGGACAGGTTTTCCCGGTTCCTGAGGAGCTGGCGCAAGACGCCCATATCGACGCCACCGCCTATGAGGCGGCGCTGGCCTGCGTCGAGGCCGATCCGGAAGGCTACTGGCGCGACCTCGCCGCCCGCCTCGACTGGATCAAGGCGCCCACCAAGATCAAGGACGTCTCCTACGCCAAGGAGGACTTCCGTATCCGCTGGTACGAGGACGGCGTTCTCAACGTCTCGGCCAACTGCATCGACCGCCACCTGCCGGCCAAGACAGATGACGTGGCCCTGGTGTTCGAGGGCGACGAGCCTGGAACCTCCAGCACGCTGACCTATGGCCAGCTGCACGAGGAGGTTTGCCGCATGGCCAACGTCCTCAAGGCGCAGGGCGTCACCAAGGGCGACCGCGTCACCATCTATCTGCCGATGGTTCCCCTGGCGGCCGTCGCCATGCTGGCCTGCGCCCGTATCGGCGCGGTGCACTCGGTCGTGTTCGGCGGCTTCTCGCCCGAGAGCATCGCCGGCCGGATCCAGGACTGCGCCTCGCACTTCGTGATCACCGCCGACGAGGGCCGCCGCGGCGGCCGTCGCGTGCCGCTGAAGGCCAATATCGACGAGGCGCTGAAGCACTGTCCGTGGGTGGGCAAGGTGCTGATGATCCGCTGGACCGGCGCGGACGTGCCCCTGAAGTCGGGCCGCGACATCGTCTGGCAGGACGTGCGCGACACCGTCTCGGCCGACTGCCCGCCTGAGCCGATGAACGCCGAGGACCCGCTGTTCATCCTCTACACCTCGGGCTCGACGGGTAAGCCCAAGGGCGTGCTGCACACCACCGGCGGCTATCTGGCCTGGGCCTCTTGGACCTTCTGGGCGGTGTTCGACTACAAGCCGGGCGAGGTCTTCTGGTGCACGGCCGACGTGGGCTGGGTCACGGGTCACAGCTACGTCGTCTACGGCCCGCTGGCCAATGGCGGGACCAGCCTGATCTTCGAAGGCGTGCCGAACTATCCGACCCCCAGCCGCTTCTGGGAGGTGATCGACAAGCACAAGGTCGAGATCTTCTACACCGCTCCCACGGCCCTGCGCGCCCTGATGCGCGAGGGCGACGACCATGTCACCAAGAACGACCTGTCGTCCCTGCGTATCCTTGGCAGCGTCGGCGAGCCGATCAATCCTGAGGCCTGGCTCTGGTACCACCGCGTGGTCGGCAAGGGGAAACTGCCGATCGTCGACACCTGGTGGCAGACCGAGACCGGCGGCATGCTGATCACGCCGCTGCCCGGCGCCACCGCCCTGAAGCCGGGCTCGGCCTCCAAACCCTTGCCGGGCGTCAAGCCGCAGCTGGTGGACGCCGAGGGTCAGGTCCTGGACGGCGCCACCGAAGGCAACCTTGTGATCACCGACAGCTGGCCGGGCCAGATGCGGACCGTCTATGGCGATCACCAGCGATTCTTCGAGACCTATTTCTCGACCTATCCCGGCAAGTACTTCACCGGCGACGGCTGCCGCCGCGACGCGGACGGCTACTACTGGATCACCGGCCGGGTCGACGACGTGATCAACGTCTCGGGCCACCGCCTGGGCACGGCCGAGATCGAGAGCGCCCTCGTGGCCCACGAGACCGTCGCCGAGGCGGCCGTTGTTGGCTATCCGCACGACATCAAGGGCCAGGGCGTCTACGCCTATGTGACGCTCAAGGCGGGGATCGAGGCCACGGACGCGCTGCGCAAGGACCTGATCCTGTGGGTCCGGCACGAGATCGGTCCGTTCGCCGCGCCCGACGTCCTGCAATGGGCCCCGGGCCTGCCCAAAACCCGGTCGGGCAAGATCATGCGCCGCATCCTGCGCAAGATCGCCGAGAACGAGCTGGGCAGCCTCGGCGACACCTCGACTCTGGCCGATCCGTCGGTCGTCGACGATCTGGTCAAGAACCGCGCGGGGGCCTGACGAAAGTCACATCGGCGCGTTAGCTTCGGCGCATGCGCCGTTTCGCTCCGCTCGCCTTGTTGCTGCTCACGATCGCCGCGCCCGCGCGCGGGGCCTCCGAATGGGCCGTCAAGAACGACGGCGTTCAGGTCGAGGCGCACGCCGACGACCGGGGGCGAGGCGCGGTCCGGGCCAGCATCGAGATCGCTGCGCCGCCGTCGGTGGTGTACCGCGTCATCCTGGACTGCGATCGCGCCGCGCGGATGAGCCCCGGGGTCAAGCGCTGCAAGGTGATCGCCCGCGAGCCCGACGGATCGGAGATCCGCGAACACACGGTCAAGTGGGGCTTCTTTCTACCGGCGATGCAGTCACGGGCGCGTCTGGCGCTCCGGCCTGACCGGGAAATCCGCTTCACCTGCATCGACGGCGACATTCGCGCCTGTGACGGTTTCTGGCGTCTGGAGCCTCTGGATGGCGGCGCGCGCACGCGGGTCACTTACGACCTGTGGGCCACGGCCCCCTTCGCCGTGCCCGCGGGCCTTGTCTCCGGCCTGATGCGCCGGACGGTCCCCCAATCCTTGGCGGCGCTCCGGCGGGAGTGCGAGGGCGGATGACCGACACTGACGCGCCCCCTGACGCCCTGATGCTGTTCGACGGCGTCTGCCATCTGTGTGACGGCGTGGTCAGGACGGTGATGCGGCTCGATCGTCACGGCGTCATTCGCTTCACGCCGATACAGTCGCCCTTCGGCCGGCGGCTGGCGACACGTCATGGCCTGGACCCCGATGCGCCGGAAAGCTTCCTGTTCCTGGATCGCGGCCGACCGCTGCGCAAGACAGCCGCCTTGGCCGCGCTGCTGCGCCGCCTTCCCGCTCCGTGGCGCTGGTTCGCCTCAGTCGAGCGCCTGCCGCGCGGCGTGACCGATCGGGCGTATGACTTTGTCGCCGCCCACCGCTACCGGATCTTCGGCAAGGACGACCAGTGCCAGATCCCGACGCCAGAGCTCCGTGGGCGCTTCCTGCTGGACTAGAGCATTTCACGACCTGACTGCGTCAGGCAGTGAGCTCTAATATTTTGTTTTTACGCATTTTTCTTCACGCGAACCGGAACCACTTCGCTCGAAAAATGCTCTAGAACAGGGCCGCGACGCTCTCGGCGCTGTAGGGCTTTTGCAGGACGGGAATCTCCCGGAAACGGTCCGGGAACGCGGCGCTGTCGCCGAAGCCCGTGCCGAACGCGAAAGGCGCCCCCGCCGCCAGCAGGGCGTCAGCGACCGGGAAACTGGTCTCCGCGCCGAGATTGACGTCCAGGATCGCGAACGGCGGCGGACCGTCGGCCAGGGCCTCGAGCGCCTGGGCGACGCTGGAGACCACGTTGATGTCCTTGACGCCCAGCCGGGCCAGCATGTCCTCAAGGTCCAGGGCGATGATCATGTTGTCTTCGAGCACCAGCATACGCTCAGGCGCGCGGACAGGTGCGTCGGACCGGCGTGGCTGGCTGACCACCGCCGCCATGCCCTCGCTGGTCACATAGCGTCCCGGGATGCGGATCCGCGCCCGGAAGCCTTCCGGACGGTAGTCGAGCGCGACCTCGCCGCTGAGGTCGTGAGGGATCGAATGTTCGATGATGGTCGAGCCAAAGCCGCGTCGCGTGGGCGGCTTGACCCGCGGGCCATCGTGCTCGCGCCAGTCAATGATCAGATCGCCCTTCGCATCCCGCGTCCAGTCGATGGTGACCGAGCCGCGCTGGTCGCACAGCGCGCCGTACTTGGCGGAATTGGTCATCAGCTCGTGGATGACCAGCGACAGGATGGAGAACGCCTCGGGCGCCAGGGCGGTCGGCGCGCCCGTGAGACGAACGCGCTGGGCCTTCGACGACAAATACGCTTCGGCCTCGGCGATGATCAGGTCGCTCAGCGCCCCTGGCCCCCACTGGTGGCGCGTGATCTGGTCGTGAGCGCGAGCCAACGCCTGAACGCGACCGCCCACGACCTCCGCGAACTCCTCGACGCTGCCGACGCCGGCTTGACTCTGGCTGATCAGCCCGCGGATCAGCCCTAGGATATTGCGGACCCGATGGTTCAGTTCAGCGATCAGGAGCTCCTGGCGCTGATTGGCGCGCTGGCGTTCGGCGTCGGCCAGATCGGTCAGACGGAAGACGATTTCAAGCAGGCTGGCCCGCATGCTCTCGGCCAGCGAGCGCTCGACCGTCGTCCAGGGGCGGCTCTGGCCCCGCACGGTCTCCTCCCACGCCTCGAAGCTCTTGCGAGGCGTCAACCGATCGCCCAGCGGCCCGACGGTGGCCAGCTTTTCCGGCTTGCCACCCCAGACCAGGGTCTTGGCCTCCTCCTTGCGGAAGAAGATCAGGTAGTCCCGCGGGGCCCGGGACAACGGCACAGCCATCATCCCCGCCGCCTTCTCCGACCAGTCGGCCGCCGCCGGCAGGAGCGCGCTGATGTCGTGGGTGGCGAAGACGGCGTGGGTGTCCTTTTCGCGGAGCAGGCGGATCAGGGTGTGCACGTCGCTGGCGCTGGGCGTGGCGTCGCGCAAGGTCAGCCGTCCGTCCAGCCACAGCGCCATGCCATCGCAGTGCACCAGTCGGCACAGGTCATCCAGGAATGGGATCAGGCTGTCGGCGCCGGGTTGGGCGCCGACGACAGCGGTCATCATGCGGTCGTGCAGGGCGCGCGCCTCGGCCATCCGCCGCGTCTCGGCCTCACGCTCACGGCTCTCCAGCGTCAGCGAGAACAGCTGCCCGAACAGCTCCGCCGCCGTGCGGCGTTCGTAGCTGACATGCTTGGGCGCGTAGTGGTGACAGGCGAACAGGCCCCACAGCTTGCCGTCCCGCAGGATTGAGATCGACAGCGAGGCGGCCACCCCCATGTTGCGCAGATACTCGATATGGATCGGCGAGACCGCGCGCAGCATGCTCATCGACAGGTCCACCGGCTCGCCGGTCGCGCTGACGGGCGGGAGGATCGGCGAGACCTCCGCGTCGATGTCGACGATGATCCGCAGCCAGTTGCGTTCGTAGAGCGCGCGCGCCTGCGCCGGAATGTCCGAGGCCGGATAGCGCTGCCCCAGGAACGAGCCGATGCCGGGCCGCACCGACTCGGCGATCACCTCGCCCGCGCCGTCATGGGCGAAGCGATAGACCATCACACGGTCGAACTCGGTCAGCGCCCGCACCTGCCGGGCGGCCTCGTGGCAGAATTCCTCGAAGGTCGGGCGGGCGCTGATGCGCGTCGTCATCGAGCGCACGGCGGAAGCCGCCTCGATCAGGATTTCCGGATGGCTGGGCTCGGCCTCGATGACCAGGAGGCGACCGGAATAATGCAGCGCCAGATCGAAGTCCTCGCCGCCGTCGACCAGAGGCTGGCCGAACATACGCTCGACCGCATCGGCGCCGCGCATGATCTGCAGCCGGCCTCGGATATTGTGGATGGCGTGACCGCTCATGACCTGGGTCAGCGGCCTGCCCAGAAGGTCTTCGGCCGACACGCCCAGATAACGCAGCGTCGAGGTTGACGCATGCGCCACCACCCAGTCGGAATTCACCGCCAGCAGGAACCCGAAAGGCTGAACCGACCCGAGAATGTGGATCGGCTCGCGGTCGCAGTTGGTGAGATTGACGTCAAACCCGGACATGGGCGCAGCCTCGGGCATTCGGGCCTCCAGTCGGCGGGGCGAGGCTCTCGAACGCGTCCGAGAAACATCGAAACCCATATCGCGCACCGGCTTCGACGGCGTCTGTCCGCAAGTCGACTTTGGAGAGACCTTCAAGCCACATCAGGAAGGCGCGCCAGAGGTTCTGCTCGGCGCCATGCGTGAGATAGGCGACCGGCGCCCCGACATCGGCCTCGCGCACCTGTCGCGACAGCACCCGGCCGCCCAGGCGCGAGCCCTCCAACACATAGAGGACGCCCACGCCAAAATCGCGGGAGGGGATCACCGCCTCGGGGCCGTTCGATCCGGTCAGGCCAAGGTCACGCAGATCGCATGCCAGGGCCCGACGTCGGGCGTGCAGACGCCACGACGGCAGCCATTCGTCAACGCCCGCGCGTTCCAGCGCCAGTTCGAGGGGCGCCACGGCTTGGGCGGACGCGATCAAGAAGGCGCCATAGCCGGCCCGCGTTTCCAGGTGCGCTCGCGTGACGACCGCGTCCAGCGCGGCGTGCTCCCGAAGCGTCGCGACCTTCAGGCGGTCGCGTAGCAGATAGTCCGACAAGTTTCCCCCCGTGGCCCGTCAGCCCAAGGGGTCATGGGGACGAGTGGACCTACTCTAACTCAGACGTCGCCGCTTGGTTCCGCCCACATGAATTCTCGGTAAGGTTTCCCGGCCCGAACGCGGTGCTAGGGTCGTTTCGAACTGTTCAGGAGACTTTCGCGAATGATCCGCACCGCCAAGCTGGCCCTCGTAGCCGCGGCTCTGTCCACCACGGCGCTGTCGCCGCTCGCTCTGGCCGCGCCGGCCCAGGCGCAGCCCGCCGCGACCGCCTCGATCGCTGTTCCGCCGATCGCCTATCAGCAGCGCGTCCTGGCCAACGGCATGAAGGTGTTCACCTCGCGCGACACCACCACGCCCAACGTCTCGGTGCAGGTGTGGTACGGCGTCGGCTCCAAGGACGACCCGCAAGGCCGCTCGGGTTTCGCGCACCTGTTCGAGCACCTGATGTTCAAGGCTACGCGCAACATGCCCAACGAGACGGTGGACCGTCTCACCGAGGACGTGGGCGGTTTCAACAACGCCTCCACCTGGGACGACTTCACCAACTACTACGAAGTGGTGCCGGCCAATCACCTGGAGCGGCTGATCTGGGCCGAGGCCGATCGCCTGAAATCGCTGGTGATCGACGAGGCGGTGTTCGCCTCCGAGCGCGACGTCGTGAAGGAAGAGCTGCGCCAGCGCGTCCTGGCCGACCCCTATGGCCGCTTCTTCGCCCTGTCGATCCCGCAGCAGTCGTTCGCCGTCCACCCCTATCAGCGTCCGGGCATCGGTTCGATCGAGGAACTGGACGCCGCGACCGTCGACGACGTGCGCGCCTTCCACCGCACCTATTATCGCCCGGACAACGCCGCCCTGATCATCGTGGGCAATTTCGACCAGGCCAAGCTGGACGCGATGATCGACAAGTACTTCGGGTCGCTGACCACGCCCCAAGGCGCGATCCCGAAGGTCACGGCGGTCGAGCCGGCCCGCACCGGGCCCAAGACCGTGAACACCTATGGTCCCAACGTGCCGTTGCCGGCCCTGGCCATCACTTGGCTGGCCCCGGCGGCGGCCGATGCGGACGCCCCGGCCCTGGCGGTGCTGGACGCCATCCTGACCGCCGGCAAGTCGTCGCGCCTCTATGACAGCCTGGTCTATGACCAGAAGATCGCCCAGTCGGTGTTCTCGTCGGCCCCGAACAACGCCCAGCCGGGCCTCTTCTACGTCGGCGCCATCATGGCCGGCGGCAAGACCGTAGCCCAGGGCGAGGCCGCCCTGCGCGCCCAGGTCGCCCGCGTCCGCGACGGTCTGGTGACCCCGGCCGAACTGGCCGAGGCCAAGGCCGGCCTGCTGGCCGACGCCGTGCGTCGTCGCGAGGAGATCGACGGCCGCGGCTTCGCCATCGGCTACGCTCTGCAGACCGAGGGCGACGCCGCCGCCGCCAACACCAGCCTGGCCAAGCTGCAGGCGGTGACCGCCGCCGACATCCAGCGCGTGGCCCGCAAGTATCTGGCCGACGATCGCCGCACGGTGATCAACTATCTGCCCGAAAAGGATCGCCCGGCCGGCGAAAAGGACGCCACGCCGCCAATCCCGAAGGTGGCCTCGGTCAAGTACGACGGCCCGATCACCACCCTGGCGCCGGAGGCCGAGCGCGAGAAGCCGCCGGCGGTCGCCGCTCCGGTTCCGGCGGTGATGCCGACGCCATCGGAGAAGACCCTGGCCAACGGCCTGCGGGTCATCGTCGCCAAGTCCAGCGAGCTCCCACTGATCACCTCGACCCTGACCGTCAAGGGCGGCGCCAGTTCCGATCCCGCCGGTCTGGCCGGCACGTCCAGCCTGACCTCCGAGCTGCTGACCGAAGGCACCGCCAGCCGCTCGGCGACGCAGGTCGCGCGCGAGACTGAAGCGCTCGGCGCCAATCTGTCGGCTGGATCGGGCTGGGAAGCCGCGTCGCTGACCCTCAGCGTCACGGCCAACAACGCCGAGCCCGCCATGGCGATCATGGCCGACGTCGCCCAGAATCCCGCCTTCAAGGCCGAGGAGCTGGATCGTGTCCGCGCCGAGACCCTGGACGGCCTTTCGGTCGCCTTCCAGCGTCCGGGCAGCCTCGCCAGCTTCGCCACCAGCCCCGTGCTCTACGCCGGCTCGGCCTACGGCCATGTCGCGGGCGGCACGCCCGGCTCGCTGCCGAAGATCAAGCGCGAGGACCTGGCCAAGACCCACGCCGCCTACTGGCGGCCGGACAACGCGGTGCTGGTCGTCACCGGCAACCTGTCGCCCGAGGCCGGCTTCGCCTTGGCGGAAAAGGCGTTCGGCGGCTGGAAGAAGCCCGCCACACCACCGCCGGTCCCGCCGGCGGCGCCCACCGGCTACAAGCCGCGCAATGTGGTCATCGACCTGCCCGGCACGGGCCAGGCCGCCGTGGTTCTGGCCAAGCCCGCCATCACCCGCGCCGACCCCAGCTACTATCAGGGCGTCGTGGCCAACACTGTGCTGGGCGTGGGCTTCTCCTCGCGCCTGAACCAGGAAATCCGCATCAAGCGCGGCCTGTCCTACGGCGCCGGCTCCAGCCTGACGCCGCAGGGCCAGTTCGGCGGCTTCTCGGCGCGCGTGCAGACCAAGAACCCCTCGGCCGGCGAGGTGATCAGCCTCACCCGCGCCGAGCTCAGCCGTCTGGCCAACGAACCGGCCTCGGTCGGTGAGCTGGCCGCCCGCAAGTCGGTGCTGGTGGGCGGCTTTGGTCGTGACCTCGGCACCTCGGAAGGCCTGGCCGGCATCCTGGGCAACCTCGCCGTCTACGGCGTGCCGCTGACCGAGATCCAGAGCTACGCGTCCAAGGTCGAGGCCGTGACACCCGAGCAGGTCCAGGCCTTCGCCAAAGCCAAGCTCGACCCGGCCCAGATGAGCGTGATCGTCGCCGGCGACGCAAAGGCCATGGGCGAGACCCTGGCTAAGGCCGCGCCGAACGCTACGGTGATCCCGGCCGCCAAGCTGGACCTGGATGCGCCCGGCCTGACCCAGTAGGTCGTCGCGTTTCGGAAACGAAAAAGGCCGGCCGCTGGCGACAGCGGCCGGCCTTTCCATGTTCGGCTGTCGCCTGGATCAGCCCTTCTTGGCCAGAAGGTCGCGGATCTCGGTGAGCAGCGTTTCTTCGGCAGTAGGCCCGGCCGGCGCGGCTGGCGCGGGCTCGGCGGCGTCCTGGCGGCGGATTTCGTTGACCAGCTTGACCAACAGGAACACCACCATGGCGACGATGAAGAACTGGATCACGGTGTTGATGAAGGCGCCGTACTGGATCGCCACCTTCTCGATCGCCTCGGTCGCCGGATCCTCGGGGCGCAGCACCCATTCCAGCTTCGAGAAATCCAACCCGCCGGTCAGCAGGCCGATCGGCGGCATGATCACCTGATCGACCAGGCTCTTGACGATGCCGTTGAACGCCGCGCCGATGATCACGCCGACGGCCAGATCGATGACATTGCCCCGCGCGATGAACTCGCGGAATTCCTTGACCATGCTCATGAAAGAGCCCCCTCCACACTTATCAGCGTGGGGGAAGCTGCGGGTGTTCGTGACCTTGGGTCAAGCCCGGTTCACAATTGTTGCTATTCGTCGCCGTCCGCGTTTAGCCGGGCGCGCAGCTCCTTGCCGCTCTTGAAGAACGGCACATGCTTTGCGCGAACGTCCACGGCTTCGCCGGTGCGCGGATTGCGGCCCGTGCGGGCGGGGCGCGAACGAACTGAAAGCGCCCCAAAGCCCCGTAGCTCGACCCGACCACCATCTTCCAAGGCGCCGATCATTCGTTCGAGGATCACGCCGACGACGCGCTCGACGTCCTTCTGCGTCAGGTGCGGATTTTCATTCGCGAGCCTGGCGATGAGTTCAGACTTGATCATCGAAATCCCCGGAACGCCCCTAGGAGGAGAAGGGCGCGAGCGGACCTTTGCCCAACGACGGCTGAGTCTTCAAGGGGTTGCATGAAATTCTCGAACGCGGTTCGGTTAATATGACGGTGCGATGACGACCATCGCTCAGACTTTCACGCAAAAGAAAACGGCGGCTGGATCACTCCAGCCGCCGCCAACTTCAACGTCTATGGAAGACGAAGCTTAGTCCTTGCTGGCCCGCTCGCGCAGGGCCGCGCCCAGGATGTCGCCCAGCGAAGCGCCGGAGTCCGACGAGCCGAACTGCTCGATGGCTTCCTTCTCTTCGGCCATTTCCAGCGACTTGATCGACAGCGAGACGCGGCGCGCGGCCTTGTCAACGTTGGTGATCTGGGCGTCGACGCGGTCACCCACGGCGAAGCGCTCCGGACGCTGCTCCTGACGATCGCGCGACAGGTCCGACTTGCGGATGAAGGCGGTCATCGGGGCGTCGTCTTCACCGAAGCGGACTTCGATGCCGCCCGAGGTGACTTCCGTGACGGTGACGGTCACGGTCTGGTTCTTGCGGTAGGTGTCGCCCGACATCGGGTCGCCAGCCAGTTGCTTGATGCCCAGCGAGATGCGCTCCTTCTCGACGTCGACGTCGAGAACCTTCGCCTTGACCATGTCGCCCTTCTTGTAGCGCGCCATGGCTTCTTCGCCCGGGACGCTCCAGTCGATGTCCGACAGGTGCACCATGCCGTCGATGTCGTTGTCGAGGCCGACGAACAGACCGAACTCGGTCGCGTTCTTGACTTCGCCTTCGACGGTCGAGCCGACCGGGTGGGCTTCCAGGAAGGCTTCCCACGGGTTGGCCAGGGCTTGCTTCAGGCCCAGCGAGACGCGGCGCTTGGACGGATCGACGTCCAGGACCACGACGTCGACTTCCTGCGAGGTCGAGACGATCTTGCCGGGGTGGACGTTCTTCTTGGTCCACGACATTTCCGACACGTGCACCAGGCCTTCAACGCCGGCTTCCAGCTCCACGAAGGCGCCGTAGTCGGTGATGTTGGTGATGCGGCCGGTGAACTTGGCGCCGACCGGGTACTTGGCTTCAACGCCGTCCCACGGATCCGACTGCAGCTGCTTCATGCCGAGCGAGATGCGCTGGGTGTCCGGGTTGATCTTGACGATCTGGACCTTCACGGTGTCGCCCACGGCGAGCACTTGGCTCGGGTGGTTGACGCGCTTCCAGCTCATGTCGGTGACGTGCAGCAGGCCGTCGATGCCGCCGAGGTCAACGAACGCACCGTAGTCGGTGATGTTCTTGACGACGCCTTCGCGGATTTCACCCTCTTGCAGCTGCGACACCAGCTCGGTGCGCTGCTCGGCGCGGGCTTCTTCCAGGATGGCGCGACGCGAGACGACGATGTTGCCGCGCGGACGGTCCATCTTCAGGATGGCGAAGGGCTGTTCCTTGCCCATCAGCGGACCGACGTCGCGGACCGGACGGATGTCCACTTGGCTGCCCGGCAGGAAGGCCGAGGCGCCGCCCAGGTCGACGGTGAAGCCGCCCTTCACGCGGCCGACGATCGCGCCCATGACGGGCTCGTTGCGGGCGTAGACGCCTTCCAGACGGGTCCAGGCTTCTTCGCGCTTGGCCTTCTCGCGGCTGATGACCGCTTCGCCCATGGCGTTTTCGAGGCGTTCCAGGAAGACTTCGACGGTGTCGCCGGCCTTCACGGTGGCCTTGCCGTTTTCGTCGACGCCGAATTCCTTCAGCTGGACGCGGCCTTCGGTCTTCAGACCGACGTCGATGATGGCGAAGTCCTTTTCGATCCCGACGACCTTGCCCTTGACGACGGTGCCTTCGGCGAAGTCACGGCCGCCCATGGAGTCGTTGAGGAGCGCTTCGAAATCGTCGCGCGTCGGGTTGAAGCTCATATCGTCAGCCATGCTGATCTTTGGTCTCTAGGTTGGGGGAAGCCCTGGGATGAGCCCCGTCGGAAAAACGGTTCTCGGGATTCCGGATGAAGTGGGTTTGAAAGCGGGCCCGCGATGTTCTTGATCGCGGCGAGGCCGGCGGTGGATTTGCCCTCCGGCTAGAGCCGGTGACGGGCGCGCGCGTCCTCGACGATACGGCGGGCCGCATCGAAGGCCTGCTCTATAGTCATTTCCGACGTGTCGAGCAAGACGGCGTCGGGCGCCTGCGTCATCGGCGCGTCCTTGCGCCCGCCGTCACGGGCGTCGCGCTTGTGGATGTCGGCCAGGATGTCCTCGAACGCGACGTCTTCGCCTTGCCCCACCAGCTGCTTCCAACGGCGCTCGGCGCGCACCTCAGGGCGGGCGGTGACATAGAGCTTGGCCGGAGCGTGGGGCGCGATCACCGTGCCGATGTCACGGCCGTCGATGACCGAGCCCGGCTCGCGCGCCGCAAACGCCTGCTGCAGGTCCAGCAGGGCCGCGCGGACGCCCGGATGCACCGCGCAACGGCTGGCGGCCTCGCCGGCGGCGCGGGTGCGCACCTCGGCCCGGTCCAGAGCCGACAGGTCGAGCGCGCGGGCCACG
Source organism: Caulobacter sp. BE264 (assembly GCF_031457805.1). Classification (NCBI taxonomy): domain Bacteria; kingdom Pseudomonadati; phylum Pseudomonadota; class Alphaproteobacteria; order Caulobacterales; family Caulobacteraceae; genus Caulobacter; species Caulobacter sp. BE264. The sequence continues at coordinate 76,141 of NZ_JAVDXI010000003.1, forward strand.
GCCTCGGCGGCGATCGGATCGTCCAGGTCACCCGCGCCATCCAGGATCGCGACGCCGACCGCGCGATAGAGCAGGCCGGTGTCCAGCAGCGGATAGTCGTAGAGCGCCGCCAGACGCCCTGCGATCGTGCCCTTGCCCGAGGCGGCCGGACCGTCGACGGCGATGATGAAAGCCATGGTGAGCTCCGTGCGTCGTCCTCGCCCTTCGACGAGCTCAGGGTGAGGACGATAGGACAGGCCTTCCAGTAGAAACCGCACCCTGAGCCTGTCGAAGGGCGAGGTTTCGGCTCCCTAGGCTTCCGCCAGCGTCGCGCCGAGGCCACGCATCAGGTCGGCGAAGCCCGGGAAGCTGGTGGCGATCATGCCCGGCTCGTCCACCGCCACCTCGTTCTGGGCGGCCATGCCCAGGATCAGGTGGCTCATGGCGATGCGGTGATCACCGTGCGTAATGACGGTCGCTCCGCCCTTCGGCGGCTGGCCGGTCCCGGTGACGATGAAGCCTTCCGGCTCCTCGACGACCTGGACGCCACACGCCTTCAGGCCATTGGCGGTCAGGCTGATGCGGTCGCTTTCCTTGACGCGCATCTCGCCGACGCCGCGCATCACCGTCTCGCCCTCGGCGAAGGCGGCGGCGATGGCCAGGATCGGATACTCGTCGATCATCGACGGCGCGCGCTCGGGCGGGACGACCACGCCCTTGAGCTTGGAATAGCGGGCGGTGATGTCGCCGACGTCTTCGCCGCTGGCGACTCGGACGTTCGAGATGACGAGATCCGCGCCCATCTCCTGCAGCGTCGTGAACAGGCCCGTGCGCAATTCGTTGAGCATCACGCCCTCGACCGTCACTTCCGAGCCGGGAACGATCAGGGCCGCCACCAGCGGGAACGCGGCCGACGAGGGGTCCCCCGGCACGGCCACGTGGGTCCCGGTCAGTTTCTGCCCCTCAGGCAGGCGCACATGGCGGAAGGTCTTGTCGCCGGCCTTGCGGTCCTCAACGATCACCTCGGCCCCGAAGGCGCGCAGCATGCGTTCGGTGTGGTCGCGGGTGGCTTCAGGCTCGATCACCTCCACGCCGCCCTCGGCGTGCAGGCCCGCCAGCAGCACGGCCGACTTCACCTGGGCCGAGGCCATGGGCAGGGTGTAGTTGAGGCCCCGCAGGTTGCCGCCCTTCAGGGTCAGAGGCAGGCGCCCCCTGTCGCGACCCAGCCACGTGGCGCCCATGCGGGCCAGAGGATCCAGCACCCGGCCCATCGGTCGACCCCGCAGCGACTGATCGCCGGTGAAGGTGGCGCACATCGGAAAGCCCGCCGCCGCGCCCATGATCAGGCGCACGCCAGTGCCGGCGTTGCCGCAATCGATGACGTCGGACGGCTCTTCGAAGCCGCCCTTGCCTTCGATGCGCCAGCGCCCGACGCCCTCGCGCTCAATGCGCGCGCCGAAGGCTTGCATAGCCCGCGCCGTGGCGAGAACGTCGTCGCCCTCCAGCAGACCCTCGACCGTCGTCGTCCCGGTCGCGAGCGCGCCCAGGATCATCGAACGGTGCGAAATGGACTTGTCTCCCGGAGCGCGCACGATCCCTCGCAGAGCGCCTCCGGGGGCGCTCTTCAATCCAGCCAGCGACATGCCGAAACCGGCTCCTTAGTACTTGGTGGTTTTCGCGAAGGGGTTTGCTTTTGACAGCGGGCTCGCGCCATGGCAAGTGACCGGCCGCTTTTCCCATCCGGATCAAAGGGTCGCCAACTTGGCCAATCCCGACCTGGGCGCAAAACAAATCTGCCCCAACTGCCAGTCGAAGTTCTACGACCTCAACCGTCGTCCCGCTGTCTGCCCCAAATGCGGCGAACAGTTTGACCCCGAAGAGGCCCTGAAGTCGCGCCGCGTCCGCGCCCGCGCCGTCACGCCGGACTATGACGCCGACGACGAGAAGGAAGCGGTCGCGCCGAAGGAGGTCGACGGCTACGAGGACGAAGTCGACGACACCCCCGAAATCGATGAGGCCGCTGAGGCCGACGTCGTCGAAACCGACGATGAAGACGTCGATCCGGGCGCGCCGACCCCGGCCGGCGGCGACGACCTTGGCGTCGATTTCGCCGAAGACGAAGACCTCGCCGACGAAGACGGCGACGATGTTCCCTTCCTCGAAGACGAGGATGACGAGGACATTCTCGACGAGGAGATCGAAGGTCTCCCGGGCGAGGGCGTCGACGACTGATCCTGAGACAGCCGGTTTCGAGACCGTCGAAACCGGCTGTCCACAGGCGTTTCGGGAGCCCCGAGATTTTTCTCGAAAAAAGTTCGAGAAGAGGCTTGATCCCAGAAAATTCCCGGACTAGTTTCCGCGCCTCTTCGGGGAGCGACACCAGTCGAAACGCCGAAGAGACCAAGGATTTCCGAGAGTTACCTCCAGGTTCTCTCAGAAAAATTTGGGGCTATAGCTCAGCTGGTAGAGCGCTTGAATGGCATTCAAGAGGTCAGCGGTTCGACTCCGCTTAGCTCCACCATCAAGGCCCGGACGGAAACGTCCGGGCCTTGTCCATTTTGGGCTTCTGTTTCCCTCCTCCTCTTGAACCGGCCGCGCCCGCGCGCCATGTCTGGCGTCGTATCGTGGCGACCGGCGCCGATCCTCGGGCTTGTCTCTGCGAACGAAGTCGCTTCAGCGAGGACTTCGCGATGACCCGGACGATTTTGTTCGACAGCCCCTTCCTGCTGGGCTTCGAACATACCCGAGACCTGATCGAGCGCGCCGCAAAGGCCGCTTCGGAAAGCTACCCGCCCTACAATGTCGAGCAGGCCGAGCATGGCGGCGTTCGCATCACGCTGGCCGTCGCGGGCTTTTCGCCCGAGCAGCTGCACGTGACCGTCGAGGGCGGCCAACTGGTCGTCGCCGGCAAGCGCGAGACCGCAGATGGCCGCGCCGAGGCTGAGCGAGCCTTCCTGCATCGCGGGATCGCGGCGCGCGGCTTTGTGCGCACCTTCGTGCTCGCCGAGGGCATGGAGGTTACAGCCGCCACGCTGGAGCACGGCCTGCTGCACATCGACCTGGCCCGCCCGTCGCCCGAGCGTCTGGTGAAGAAGATCCCGATCCGCAGCGCGGGCTGAACGCCGCGCGGAACCCGCCTTGAGCCCTCGCGGTCTGAACCGCGCGCAGCACGGCGCGTTCCCTAAACCAAGGAGGTGGTCCTATGACGCCCAACACGCAACAGAGACGACCGTTCACGCACGAAGCCTTCGCGGCTCTTGGCGCGCCAGACCTCGTCTATGTCAGGCCGATCAAGGCCGCCGAGATCCTGGCCGACGCCCCGGAGGGCGTCGACGGCTTCGATCTTTCACCGGACCAGACCCTGTATGCCGTATGCCGGGCCGACGGCGCGCGCTTGGCGGTGATGATCGACCGCGACACAGCGATCGCCGCCGCCCTCGCGCACGAGCTGGCGCCGGTGTCAGTGCACTAAGACTGGAAGGTCGTCAGGCGGCCGTGCTGGCCGGTTCGTCCGTCAGCAAGACATGGATCGCGTCCGCCGAGCGGGCCTGACGAACGGCGGCCCGGGTCTCGGGTTGACGCATCATCCGCGCCACCCGGGCCAGAGCCCGCAAATGCTGAGCGTTGGCGTCTCTGGGCGCGAACAGCGCGACAAGCAGGTCCACGGGCTTGTCATCAAGCGCGTCGAACGCCACGGGCGTGTCCAGGCGCACAACGACCGCGCGGACGCGGTCCAGGCCGTCCAAACGGGCGTGCGGGATCGCGACGCCCTCGCCAACCCCGGTGGAGCCCGCCGCTTCGCGCTCGACAAGACCCTCAAGGGCAGCCTCGGGATCCACGCCAAGAATGCGGCCGGCCAAATCCGCGACCATCGAAAGCGCCTGGCGCTTGCCGGGCGCGCTAGCGCGTAGCGCCACCGCTCCGGGCTCAAGAAGGTCGCCGATGGTCATGGACTTCCAACGCTCGCTAGTTTCCGACCGCCCTGGCGCCGTCGACGGAAATCCACCGACGGCGCCAGACCATGACACGGTCTGGTTAGCTCGCGGTTGACCCGTGTCCGTTCGACTTCGTGCGTTCGGGGTCGATCCAGCCGATATTCCCGTCTGGACGCCGATACACCACAGAGATGCCCCCGTGGGCGGCGTTCCTAAACACGATTGCTGGGTATGCGGTCAAGTCCAGTTCCATGACAGCCATGGAAACGGTCATTGTCTTCATCGCGGCTTGGGTTTCCGCAATGACCATCGCCGCGGGCGCGCCCGTCGGGTGGTCGGCTTCAACGTCCCAATCGTCATCCGCATCATCGCCTTCCGGCGCGCGCAGAACGAACATCGCGGCGTTTTCGACCTGCTTGGCCGTCGCCGCCGCAGAGTGGCTCTTCAGCCGCCTCTTATAGCGCCTGATCCGCGTATCGATCTTGGCCAGGGCCGCGTCAAAGGCCGCATGCGCGTCACCTCCCGATCCGTGGCTGATGAGCTGCTGACCTGAAGCCAGCTTGACCGAGCAATCGACACGGAAGGCGTAGCCGTCCTTGCTGACCACGACCTCGGCGGCTCCGCCGCGATCGAAGTATTTGCCGATGCTTTGAGCGATTTCGTCGGAGACTCGCGCTCGCAGAGCCTCACCAACGTCGACATGCTTGCCGGAGACTTGGACTTGCATATCGATACAACGCGCCTGTCGCCGACGGGTGTCAAGCGGCGCTTTCGTGGCTTTTGGGCGCCCTTAAAAGAGTCCCGAAAACACCCCCAGAAGCTTGCGGGCCCCCAGCACGACGACATGGGCGCTGACGAACAGAAGCGCCCCACTGCCCACGGCCATCAGATAGCCCAGCAGGGCTAGGATTCCGTCGCGCTGGAGCAGGGCCAGGGCCAGCACCGCCACTGTTGCGCCGGGCGCCAGATTGCCCAGAGGGATGGGCAGCACCAGCACCAGAGCCAGCAGGGTGCAGATCACCCCGATCGCTCTTTCGCCCAGAGGTGCGAACAAAGGCCGCAGCCTGGGGCGGGTGATCAGCTCCATGTTGCGAACGATCGGTCCCAACCTTCGGAACAGGCCGCGCAGATCGTCGCGCTTCAGCGGCTTGTCAGCCAGGCCGCGCGGCAGCCAGGGCGTATCGGCGCCCATGGCGATCTGCGGCGCCAGGAGCAGGATCGGCAAGGACAGGACGGTCGACGACCCCGGCGGTAGGGGCAGGGTGTTCAGCAGACCAAACACCAGCAGCATCGCGCCAAAGGCGCGGCTGTCGAACGCGGCCAGCATTTGCCCGACGGTCAGGGTGGGGCTGGCGTCTTCGCCAAAGCCCTCGATAACGTCGGCCAGACTCTTTTCGCTCATCAAATCCTCTCGGCCCGCTCGGGAACGCGCGGGCGACGAAAAGGAGGCGGCTTCAGACCGCTTCCTTCATCAGCCGGCGACGTTCCACCGACGAGGGGATCCGCATGGCCTCGCGATACTTGGCCACGGTCCGGCGGGCGATGTCGACCCCGGCCGCCTTGAGAATTTCCACGATGCGGTCGTCAGAGTGGACGTCGGCCTCGCATTTCTCGGCGTCAACCAGGCCCTTGATCTTGTGACGCACGCTGGCGGCCGAGTGGGCCTCGCCGCCCTCCGAGGACTGGATGGCCGAGGTGAAGAAGAATTTCAGCTCGAACACCCCGCGCGGCGTGGCGATGTACTTGTTCGAGGTGACGCGACTGACCGTGCTCTCGTGCATGCCGATGGCGTCGGCGACCGTCTTCAGGTTCAGAGGGCGCAGATGCTCCACGCCGAAGGCCAGGAAGCCGTCCTGCTGGCGGACGATCTCGCTGGCGACCTTCAGGATGGTCTTGGCGCGCTGATCCAGGCTCTTCACCAGCCAGTTGGCCGAGGCCATGCAGTCGGCGACAAAGGTCTTTTCCTGGTCGCTGCGCGCGCCTTTCGAGACCCGGGCGTGATAGCGCTGGTCGACCAGCACGCGCGGCAGGGTGTCGGTGTTCAGCTCCACGTGCCACATCCCGCCCAGCCCCTCGCGGACCATGACGTCCGGCACCAGGGTCTCGGCGGGCTCGCTGTGATAGGCCGCGCCCGGTCGGGGATTCAGGGCGCGGATCTCGCCGATCATCTCGCGCAGATCTTCGTCGTCGACGCCGCAGATCCGCCGCAGGGCGGCCAGGTCGCGTTTGGCCAGCAGCTCCAGGTGATCGAGCATCGCGGCCATCGCCGGATCGTAGCGATTGAGATCCTTCAGCTGCAGCGCCAGGCACTCGCGCACGTCTCGCGCAAAGACGCCGACAGGCTCGAAGCCCTGCAGCACCGTCAGCGTCTCTTCGACGATTTCGAGGGCGCAGCCCAGGCGACCGGCCAGTTCAGCGACGTCGAGGCGCAGGTAGCCGCCCTCATCGACGGCGTCGATCAGGATCTCGGCGATGGCGTTGCGGGCCGGAGACAGCGCGGCCTGGACCAGCTGCGTCCGGAGGTGCGCAGCGAGAGTCGGCGTGTCGGTGAGCGCCCGCTCGTAGCCTTCGTCGCTCTCAAAAGAACCGCCGCCGCCCGCGCGCGACCAGTCGATTTGGCCGCCGGCGTGCTCGGCCTCCGCCCCGTCGCCCGTAGCGCGCTCGCCTGGGGAAACGTCGTCGGAGGGCGTGTCCAGCTCGCGCCCGGCCGTCGTATCGGCCACAGCGTCGACCTGGGTCAGGCTGGCGTCCCGCTCGGCCGCAACCTCGGCGGCCGGCTCATGATCGCCCTCGTCACGCTGCAGGAGCGGATTGCGCTCCAGCTCGGCCTCGACGAAGGCGTCGAGCTCGATGTTCGACAGCTGCAGCAGCTTGATGGCCTGCTGCAGTTGCGGGGTGATGACGAGGCCCTGGCCCTGCCTGAGCTCTAGTCGATGGCTGAGCGCCAATGCGCCCTCCTGACGTACGAAAAACTTTCGAACGCCATTGAAGAGCGGTTCTGGTTAACGGGTCGCGAACGCCTGCAATAATCGGGCCGGTGCGACCGAGTGTCCCGGAAAAAGGCTTAAGCCTTGCAAAACAAGGCCTTAGTCGCCCAGACGCGGCTCGGTGAAGCTCTCGCCCAGATAAACGCGCTTCACTTCCGGGTTTTCGACGATCTCGCGCGGCGAACCCTCGAACAGCACCTCGCCCGCATGGATGATCGAGGCGCGATCGATGATGTCGAGCGTCTCACGGACGTTGTGGTCGGTGATCAGGATGCCGATGCCGCGCCCCTTCAGATAGCCAATCACCTCGCGGATGTCGGCGATCGCCAGGGGATCGATGCCGGCGAAGGGTTCGTCCAGCAGCATGAAAGACGGCTCGGACGCCAAGGCGCGGGCGATTTCCACCCGACGACGCTCGCCGCCCGACAGGGCGACGGCGGGCGACTTACGGATGTGGGTGATCCGCAGTTCCTCGAGAATACTGGTGACCTGCTCGCGCGCCTTGCGCGGATCGCGCTCGCGCATCTCGACCACGGCCATGACGTTCTGCTCGACGGTCATGCCCCGGAAGATCGAGGCTTCCTGCGGCAGATAGCCCACGCCCAGGCGGGCGCGCTGGAACATCGGCTGGGACGTAATGTTCTCACCGTCCAGATAAATCGCGCCGTAGTCGGCGGCGATCAGGCCCGTGACCATGTAGAAACAGGTCGTCTTGCCCGCGCCGTTGGGGCCGAGGAGGCCCGCCACCTCGCCGCGCTTCAGGCGCAGGGACACGTTCTTGACGACCGGACGATCGCCGAACGACTTGCCCACGGAATCGACGAACAAGCCGTCCATGTCGTTGGAGGTCAGGGTCATTCGGAATCCTAGCGCGGCTCGGCCGGGGCCGGCGCGTCGGACGCCTGGGCGTCGTCCTGGTAGAACACCGCGCGCACGCGGCGCTTGGCGCTTTGGCCCGAAGCGGTCGACTCAAGCTTGGCGTCGTTGGTCTTGGTGTTCACGGTCAGGCGGTCACCCCGGGCGACATCCTTGCCCTTCACCAGAATGACGTCCCCGGTAAGGACCGCCGTGTTGTTGTTGAAGGTGTACACGGCGCGGTCGCCGCGGGCGTTCTGCTGGTCGCTGACGAGATAGACGCCGCCTTCGGCCTCCATGCGTTGCGCCGCGCCGCAGCCGGTCGCGCCGCCCGCAGGCTTGGCGCTGAGGATGGTCACCTTCTGAGCGCGCAACCGCGACCGGTTCTGCAGAATCTCGACATTGCCGATGAAGATCGTCGTGCAGGTGCTGTTGAAGGTCTGCTGTTCATCAGCGGACACGTCGATAGGCGCGCTGGACGCGCTCTGCCGCGCTTGCACCGCACCTGCGGCCCCAACACCAGACAGGATCAACGCGGTCGCCGCCGCAGCCGTCCATCGCTTCATCAGAACCATGTCCTCATCCGTCGCGGCTCGCCTTCGGGGCGAACCTGCGCATTGTCTTCTTTACTGCCGTTCGAACCGCGCGCGAACCCCGCCTCGGAAGACGATGCGATCGCCCTTGTCATATACGGAGTAGGCGCGCGATTGCACCTGTCCGCTGGGCCCTTCGCCGCTCATTGTGCTCTCACCGCTCACATCGCCGGTGCGCGTGTCGACGAACGACTCTTCGGACGCGAAGCGGTACCCCGCGCCGTCGTCCAGGCGGACATCGTCTTTCAGGTTGAGCCCGAAGGTGTCTTGTCGATAGACGCCGTGCTTGGCGGTCATGCGCGTGGGCGTGGGCGAGCCCAGGTCCAAGGTCAGGGCTGGCTCTTCCAGGATGATCCGGCGCGGATCCGCGTCGTCGCGAATCGCCGAGCGGGCCGTAATCATGAAACTGCGGCCGTCAGTCGACTGCCCATAGAAGCGCGGCGTGATCAGGCGAATTTCGGTGCGCGCCTCGGCCGGCGCCCGGGAGGCGGCCATGTAGGTGCGCCAGCCGACCTGCGCGATCACCACGAGCAGCAGCACCCCGACCGCTGCGGGCAGGACGATGCGAGCAGCCATGACCCGGCGCGAGCGACGGCGCCAGCGCCCAAGGTCGGCGCTCATCGATCGTCCGGTCATGACCGCGGCGGGCTGCATGAGGTCCTTCAGCTGTGCGCGAAGATGTCCATCTCCTCCCAGCCCGCCAGGTCCAGCGAGGCGCGGTGGGGGAGATAGTCGAAGGCGTGCTGGGCCAGCGCCATGCGGCCCTCGCGCTCCAGCATCGCGTTCAGCTTCAGCCTAAGGCCGTGCAGGTGCAGCACGTCCGAGGCCGCATACGCCACCTGGTCGGCGCTCAGCGACGGCGCACCCCAGTCCGACGACTGCTGGACCTTGGAAAGCTCGACGCCCAGCAGCTCGCGCGTCACGTCCTTCAGGCCGTGGCGGTCCGTGTAGGTGCGGGCCAGCTTGCTGGCGATCTTGGTGCAGTAGACGGGAGCGGTCACCACCCCCAGATGGAGTTCGAACATGGCGATATCAAAGCGCCCGAAGTGAAAAAGCTTCAGGACCTTCGGGTTCGTCAGCAGCGCCTTGAGGTTCGGGCAGTCGTAATCGGGGCGGCTGAGCCGCACGACGTGGGCGTCGCCGTCGCCGGCCGACAGCTGGACCACGCAAAGCGGATCGCGCCGCAGGCGCAGACCCATGGTCTCCGAATCGATCGCGACAATCTCGGCGCCTGCGAAGACGCCGTCGGGCAGATCGCCCTCATGAACGAAATTAGCCAACTCTCAGACGTCTCCGGCGAAGTCTCGGCGCATCGACGCGCCGAAACACGCGCTCGATGTAAGCGCGCGACACTTATACTCACGATGAACGGATTAGCTATCCGCCGAACCATCGGCGCCACCCCTGTGCTTCAATGTCGAAGCCAGACAAGGGTGGTGCCCAGGAGAGGACTCGAACCTCCACGACCTTTCGGTCACTGGCACCTGAAGCCAGCGCGTCTACCAATTCCGCCACCTGGGCCCGCTGTCGCAACCGGTTAGGTCGCCGCGAGGCCGGGACGTTTAGGGAAAGCCTCCGGCCGCGTCAACAGCGAAAAAACGACAAATCGTGATTTCGTTGCGAACCGGGCCGTGGTCGTCTAATTCCCGGCTCATCGCATGCACGAGGAATGATGATGCAAGGTCTGGTCACGGTGTTCGGCGGCTCCGGTTTCGTGGGCGGTCAAGTCGTGCGGGCGCTCGCCAAGGCGGGCCATCGCGTGCGGGTGGCCGTGCGCCAGCCCAACCTCGCCTACAAGATGCGCATGCTGGGCGACGTCGGTCAGATCGAGGTGGTCCAGGCCAATGTCCGCAACCCGAGCTCGGTGGCTCGCGCGCTGGACGGCGCCGAGGGCTGCGTGAACCTGGTCGGCGTCCTGTTCGAGAGCGGCCGCCAGAAGTTCCTGTCGGTCCACGCCATGGGCGCGCGCAACGTCGCCGAGGCCGCCGCAAAGGCCGGCGTCAAGCATCTTGTCCATGTCAGCGCCATCGGCGCCGACGTGAACAGCCCAGCCAAGTACGCCCGCTCCAAAGGCGAGGGCGAAGCCGCTGTGCGCGAGGCCTTCCCGAGCGCCACCATCGTTCGGCCCTCGATCGTGTTTGGTCCCGAGGACGACTTCTTCAACCGCTTCGCCCAGATGGCGGCCCTGGCGCCCGCCTTGCCGCTGGTCGGCGGCGAGACCCGTTTCCAGCCGGTCTTCGTCGGCGACGTCGCCGCGGTGGTCGCCAAAGCCGTCGCCAGCCCCGCTGCGGCGGGCGTGACCTATGAGCTGGGCGGTCCGAGCGTCTACACGATGCGGGAGATCCTCGAGCTCATCCTCCTGGAGACCGGTCGCAACCGACCGCTGATCCCCGTGCCCTGGCCGGTGGCGTCGATGATCGGCTCGTTGGGCGACCTCGTCGCAGGCGTCGTCCCGCCGCCGCTGACCAGCGATCAGGTCCAGATGCTGAAGAGCGACAACGTCGCCGAGCAGGGCCTGCCGGGCCTGGTCGAGGCTGGCGTGGTTCCGACCGCCGTCGAGGCGATCGTCCCGAGCTACCTCTATCGCTACCGCAAGGGCGGCCAGTACGCCGAAACGCCGGCGGGCGCCTTCTAGGAGCCTAGCGGCTCATCAAAACAAAGGGCCCTGGCGCGCGACGCGTCAGGGCCCTTTTTCGTTTCAGGACGCCGCCCGCTCAGCGCGGGACGTACAGAAGCGCCAGGCCGACGACGCCGACCGCGATCCGCCAGTAGGCGAAGGGCGCAAAGCCGTGGCGGGTGATGAAGTCCAGCACCGTCTTGACCACGAACACCCCCGAGACCAGGGCGGCGACGAAGCCGATCCCGATCAGGCCCAGGTCATTGGTGCTGAGCTTGTCGATGTTCTTGTAGAGGTCATAGGCGAAGGCGCCGGCCATGGTCGGCATGGCCAGGAAGAAGCTGAACTCCGCCGCCGAGCGCTTGTCGCACTTGAGCAGCAGGGCGCCGGCGATGGTGGCGCCGGAACGCGAAACGCCCGGCACCAGCGCCAGACACTGGAACAGCCCGATGATGAAGGCCGTCTTCAGCGGATAGTCCGCCACGTCGGTGTAGCGAGGCTCAAGCTTCATGCGGTCGAGCGCCAGCAGGATGAAGCCGCCGACAATCAAAGTCGAGCAGACCAAGGCCGGCGTCTCGTAGAGCACGGTCTTGATGAAGTCGTGCGCCGCCACGCCGACAAAGACGGCGGGCAGGAAGGCCAGCAGGATCCCGATGACGAACCGGCGCGAGCCTGGATCGGTCGGCAACGTCGTCAGCAGGCCCCACAGCCGGCCGAAATAGACGCCGGTGATCGCCAGGATCGCGCCCAGCTGGATCAGGACCTGGAAGGTGTTTCCCGGACTGTGGAAGCCCAGGAAATGCCCGACCAGAAGGAGATGGCCCGTCGAAGACACCGGAATGAACTCGGTCAGACCTTCGATCAGGCCGAGAATGAGAGCGATGAGCCAATCCGGCATGAGGGTCCCCCGAATGATCGACTGTGCGTGCGCCAAACATCGTAAAAACGACGTTAATCCACAAATTGGACTATTATAGCCGCAGCTTGCGACAGATTCTCAATGCCCAGACCAAGATGAGGGATATTTCGGTCTCTAAATTTGACCAACACATTCTTCTTGCGCGAAAGAGTCCTTAAGAGCCCCGCCAGAGCAATTTTTCTCCCGAATGTGGGATGAGGGAAGTCGCATGGCCAAGCGCATGCTGAAATTCACGACGGTGGCCCGCAAGACGCCAGAAAAGCGCGCGGCTGCTGAGCGTTCGGGCGACTTCCACGAGATCTACGCGGACTTCATCGACGCCAAGGCCACCGAGCAGGCTTCACGCTGCTCGCAGTGCGGCGTGCCGTTCTGCCAGACGCACTGCCCGCTGCATAACAACATCCCGGACTGGCTGCGGATGACCGCCGAGGGCCGCCTGGAAGAGGCCTACGCCCTGTCGCAGGCGACCAACTCCATGCCGGAGGTCTGCGGTCGAATTTGCCCCCAGGACCGCCTGTGCGAAGGCAACTGCGTGATCGAGCAGTCGGGCCACGGCACCGTGACCATCGGCTCGGTTGAGCGCTACCTGACCGACAAGGCCTGGGAGATGGGCTGGGTCAAGCCGCTGGTCGCCGGCCCGGCGCGCGGTCAGTCGGTGGGCGTCATTGGCGCGGGGCCCGCAGGCCTTGCCGCCGCCGAGAAGCTGCGCGAGGCCGGGTATGACGTCACCGTCTATGATCGCCACGATCGCGCCGGCGGCCTGCTGATCTACGGCATCCCAGGCTTCAAGCTGGAGAAGGACGTCGTCGAGCGCCGCACCCAGCGCCTGGTCGACGGCGGCGTCGTGTTCAAGCTGGGCTTCGAGGTTGGCAAGGACGCCACGTTCGAAGAGCTGCGCGCCCAGCATGATGCGGTGCTGATCGCCGTCGGCGTCTACGCTGCGCGCGACCTGACCGTTCCAGGCGGCGGCAGCAAGGGCGTGGTCCCCGCCCTCGATTACCTGATCACCTCGAACCGCCTGTCGCTGGGCGACAGCGTTCCGGCCTTCGACTCCGGCGAACTGAACGCCGAGGGCAAGGACGTGGTCGTGGTCGGCGGCGGCGACACCGCCATGGACTGCGTGCGGACCGCCGTCCGTCAGGGCGCCAAGTCGGTGACCTGCCTCTATCGTCGCGACAAGGCCAACATGCCCGGCTCGATGCGCGAAGTGGCCAACGCCGAGGAAGAGGGCGTGACCTTCGAATGGCTGGCCGCGCCGCGCGCCCTGTCGGGCGAGGCCGAGGCTGTCACGGGCGTGCGCGCCATCCGCATGCGCCTGGGCGCGCCGGACGCCTCGGGCCGCCAGAGCCCCGAGGAGATCCCCGGCGGCGATTTCGACCGCCCGGCTCAGTTGGTCGTGAAGGCGCTCGGCTTCGAGCCGGAAAACCTGCCCGAGCTGTGGTCAGCGCCGGACCTGAAGGTGACCCGCTGGGGCACGGTGAAGGCTGACGTGCGCAACCAGATGACCAATCTCGACGGCGTGTTCGCCGCCGGCGACATCGTGCGCGGCGCCTCGCTGGTGGTCTGGGCGATCAAGGACGGCCGCGACGCCGCCGACGCCATCCACCGCTACCTGCTGGCCAAGGCGTCCTCTACCCTGATCGCCGCCGAATAGCCCTGCGACCAAGTTCCTCGTCCTTCGACAAGCTCAGGATGAGGAACTTGGACTGAGCTTCAGTAGTCCTCATCCTGAGCTTGTCGAAGGACGAGGACGGACCAAGAACCTTCTTCGGAGGCCACCATGGCCCAGAACATCGACCTCTATCTGAAGAACCGCCAGGCGCTGATTGACGGCCACGCCTATGACCCTTCGACCGAGCGCGACGCTTGCGGCGTGGGTCTGGTCTGCGCCATCGACGGCCAGCCGCGCCGCGAAGTTGTCGAACTGGCGATCAAGGCCCTGAAGGCCCTGTGGCACCGCGGCGCCGTCGACGCCGACGGCAAGACCGGCGACGGCGCCGGCGTGCTGGTCAGCGTCCCGCAAGACTTCTTCGTCGACCAGGTGCGCCGCACCGGTCACGCCCTGCGCCAGGGGCCGATCGCGGTCGGCCAGGTCTTTTTGCCGCGCACGGACCTGGGCGCCCAGGAGACCTGCCGTACGATCGTCGAGGCCGAGGCCCTGCGCTTTGGCTTCTACATCTATGGCTGGCGCCAGGTGCCGGTCGACACCTCGGTGATCGGCGAGAAGGCCAACGCCACCCGTCCCGAGATCGAGCAGATCATGCTGGCGGGCCCCGCCGGCCTCGAAGGCGAGGCGCTTGAGCGCGCGCTGTTCCTGTGCCGCAAGCGCATCGAAAAGCGCGTCCACGCCCAGAACATCAGTGACTTCTACATCTGCTCGCTGTCTGCCAAGTCACTGATCTACAAGGGTATGTTCCTCGCCGAGGCGATCGACGAGTTCTATCCCGACCTGAAGGACGAACGCTTCACGGCCGCGGTCGCGATCTTCCACCAGCGCTATTCGACCAACACCTTCCCGCAGTGGCGTCTGGCCCAGCCCTTCCGGATGCTCGCCCACAACGGCGAGATCAACACGATCAAGGGCAACATCAACTGGATGAAGTCCCACGAGATCAAGATGGCCGCCCAGGCCTTCGGTGAGTTCGGGGACGACGTGAAGCCGGTGATCCAGCCGGGCGGTTCGGACAGCGCCAACCTCGACAACACCTTCGAGGTGCTGGTGCGCGCCGGCCGCGACGCGCCGATGGCCAAGGCCCTGCTGGTGCCCGAAGCCGCCAATCCGAAGATGAAGGACGCCCACAAGGCGCTCTACTCCTACTGCAACGCGGTCATGGAGCCCTGGGACGGCCCGGCCGCCCTGTGCGCCACCGACGGTCGCTGGGTTGTGGCCGGCAAGGACCGTTCGGGCCTGCGGCCGCTGCGCGTGGCCTATACCGACGACGGCCTGGTCATCATGGGCTCGGAAGCCGGCATGTGCGGCGTCGAGGAAGCTCGCATCACCCGCAAGCTGGCGATCTCGCCGGGCCGGATGATCGCGATCGATCTCGCCGAAGGCCGTCTCTACGGCGAAGAAGAGATCATCGACGAACTGGCCACCCGCCACCCCTACACCGAGTGGCTGGGCAACATGGTCGACCTTGAAAAGGAGATCGGCCCCGGCCCCGAGCCGCGCAAGTTCGGCCGCGAGGAGCTGACCCGTCGCCAGGCGGCCGCCGGCTACAGTCTGGAAGACCTGGAGATGATCCTCGCCCCCATGGTCGAGGAGGGCAAGGAAGCCGTCGGCTCGATGGGCGACGACACGCCGCTGGCGGTGCTTTCGGAAAAGTATCGCCCGCTGTCGCACTACTTCCGCCAGAACTTCAGCCAGGTGACCAACCCGCCGATCGACCCCCTGCGGGAGACCGGCGTGATGAGCCTGAAGACCCGCTTCAAGAACCTCGGCAACATCCTGGCCCAGGACGCGGCTCAGGCGGATGTCTATGTCCTGGAAAGCCCCGTGCTGACCACCGGCATGTACGAGCGCATCCACGGGCTGCTGGGCGAAAAGAACGTCGCGGTCATCGACTGCACCATGCCGCTGCCCGCCGAGGAAGCTCGCGCCGGTGACGCCTTGCGCGCCAATCTCGACCGGATCCGCGCCGAGGCTGAGGACGCCGTGCTGCGCGGCTGCGGCGCCATCGTCCTGACCGACGAGGCCAGCGACGCCGAGCGCGTGGCCCTGCCGATGATCCTGGCCACCGGCGGCGTGCACGCCCACCTGGTGGCCAAGGGCCTGCGGTCCTACGTCTCGATCATCGTCCGTTCGGCCGAGTGCCTGGACACGCACTATTTCGCCGTGCTGGTCGGCGTCGGCGCCACGGCGGTCAACGCCTATCTGGCGCAGGAGAGCTTCCAGGACCGCCTGGAGCGCGGCCTCGTCGGCGACAAGTCGCTGCGCGACGTCTGTATCAACTTCAAGACCGCCATCGAGGGCGGGCTGCTGAAGATCATCTCCAAGATGGGCATCAGCGTCATCTCGTCGTACCGCGGCGGCTACAACTTCGAGGCGGTCGGCCTGTCGCGCGCCATGGCGGCCGAGTTCTTTCCCGGCATGCCGTCGCGCATCTCCGGTATCGGCCTGGCCGGCATCGAGAGCAAGACCGTCGAACTGCACCGCAAGGCCTGGGGCGCCGCGGCGGTCACCCTGCCGGTCGGCGGTCTCTACAAGGCGCGCCGCTCGGGCGAGGCTCACGCCTTCGAGGCGCGCCTGATGCATACCCTGCAGACGGCCTGCGACACCGGCGACTATGAGCTCTATCGCCGCTGGTCCAACGGCCTGCGCACGCAAAAGCCAATCCAGCTGCGCGACCTCCTGGACTGGCGCTCGGACCGCAACCCGATCGCCACCGACGACGTCGAGAGCGTCAACGAGATCCGCAAGCGCTTTGTCACGCCGGGCATGAGTCTTGGCGCCCTGAGCCCTGAGGCTCACGGCGCCCTGAACATCGCCATGAACCGCATCGGCGCCCGGTCGGTCTCAGGCGAAGGCGGCGAGGACAGCGCGCGCTACAAGCCGCTGCCCAACGGCGACAACCCCAACAGCGCCATCAAGCAGGTGGCCTCGGGGCGCTTTGGCGTCACCGCCGAATACCTGAACCAGTGCGTCGAGCTGGAGATCAAGGTCGCCCAAGGCGCCAAGCCCGGCGAGGGCGGCCAGCTGCCCGGCTTCAAGGTCACGGAAATGATCGCCCGCCTGCGCCATTCGACGCCCGGCGTGATGCTGATCAGCCCGCCACCGCACCACGACATCTACTCGATCGAGGATCTGGCGCAGCTCATCTACGACCTGAAACAGATCAACCCGATCGCCCGGGTGACGGTGAAGCTGGTGGCCGCCACCGGCATCGGCGCGATCGCGGCCGGTGTGGCCAAGGCGAAAGCGGATGTGATCCTGGTCGCCGGCGGAGTCGGCGGCACCGGCGCCTCGCCCCAGACCTCGGTGAAGTACGCCGGCGGTCCGTGGGAGATGGGCCTGTCGGAAGCCAACCAGGTGCTGACCCTGAACAACCTGCGCCACTCGGTGGTCCTGCGGGCCGACGGCGGCATGCGCACGGGCCGCGACATCGTCATCGCCGCCATGATGGGCGCCGAGGAGTTCGGCATCGGCACCGCCTCGCTGGTGGCGATGGGCTGCATCATGGTGCGCCAGTGCCACTCCAACACCTGCCCCGTCGGCGTCTGCACCCAGGACGAGGCCTTGCGCGCCAAGTTCACCGGCACGCCGGACAAGGTCATTAACCTCTTCACGTTCATCGCCGAAGAGGTGCGCGAGATCCTGGCGGGCCTGGGCTTCAAGAGCCTGCAGGAAATCGTCGGCCGCACCGACCTGCTGGCGCAGGTTTCGCGCGGCGGCGAACACCTGGACGACCTTGACCTGAACCCGCTGCTGGTCCGCGCCGATCCCGGCGCGAACAAGCCCTACTGCACGGTCGAGGGCCGCAACGCGGTGCCGGACACGCTGGACGCCCAGATCGTCCGCGACGCCGCCCCGCTTCTGGAGCGCGGCGAGAAGATGCAGCTGACCTATACGGTCCGCAGCACCGCCCGCACCATCGGCACGCGCACGTCCAGCCACATCGTCCGCAAGTTCGGCATGAAGGGCCTGCCGTCCGGCCACCTGACGGTCCAGCTGAAGGGTTCGGCCGGCCAGAGCCTCGGCGCCTTCGCGGTCCAGGGCCTGCGCATCGAACTGACTGGCGAGGCCAACGACTATGTCGGCAAGGGCCTGTCGGGCGCGACGATCGTGATCAAGCCGGCCCGTGGCCTCGCCGCCCCGGAGACCAACACCCTGATCGGCAACACCGTACTGTTCGGGGCCACCTCGGGCCGCCTGTTCGCGGCGGGCCAGGCCGGCGAGCGCTTCGCCGTCCGCAACTCGGGCGCCGTGACGGTGGTCGAAGGCTGCGGCGCCAACGGCTGCGAATACATGACTGGCGGCCAGGTCGTGATCCTCGGCCCGACCGGGAACAACTTCGGCGCGGGCATGACGGGCGGCATGGCCTTCGTGCTCGACCAGCACGATCGCTTCCAGGACAACATCAACCCGGACAGCATCGTGGTGCAGCGCCTGGCCTCGCCCTACTGGGAAGGCGTGCTGCGCTCGTTGATCGCCGAGCACGCCCGTGAGACCGACTCGGTGTTCGCCGCGACCCTGCTGCGCGACTGGGACCGCGTCCGCGACCAGTTCTGGCAGGTCTGCCCGAAGGAGATGGTCAACCGTCTGCCGCAGCCACTGGCGGCCGAAGAGGCGGTTCACGAACGCGCCTGACATCCCCCAGGTTTTGGACTGGAGTTCGCCGCCAGGGCCGCGGCCTTGGCGGCGATTTCGTTCAGGCGGCGACCTTGGCCGAGCGCACCTTGAAACTGGCCCGCGCCCGCGCCACCGGAACCCCGTCGGCGCGCACCGTCGCCTCGGCGAAGCAGATCGAGCGGCCCAGCTTGATGAAGTCGGTGTCGAACTCCAGCCACTGACCCAGACGCGCCGAACCCAGATAGTCGAGCGTCAGGGACACCGTGACCAGTCCGTCCACCGGCGCGCCGGTGCGCGTCAGGTTGATCCCCAGCGACAGTCCCATCGCATTGTCGGCCATGGCCGCCAGGAACCCGCCGTGGGGCATGTGTCGCGAATTGCAGTGCGGCTCGCGCACCCAGGTCGCCAGGACCAGCCGATCCTCAGCGGGGCGCGCGTAGAGCGGCTCCCACGGATCCGTGACCGGACTTTTGCGCGCGTGCGGGCCGAAACCCGCCGGCAGCACCGCGTCGCTCATGCTCGCCCCTCTAGATTTCAAACAACTGTTTTAATCTAACAGCAGATGCAGGCTTGCGCGAGGGGTCATCAACCTGCGCTATGTCGTCCCATGGCCCGCGCGCGCGATCGACAGAAGCTGGAAGCCGACAAGGTCGTCGAGACACTCGACAACCTTTACGCCCGCGTGTCCGAACGCTTTCCCGCCTCAGGGCTGGCGACGGTCTGCGGGCGACTCACCGACACCGCCCGCCAGACCGCCGCGCGCGCTCGGCGGATCGGCCGCCCCTATCTGCTCCTCCGGGCCCTGGTGGTGCTGATCATCGTCGGCGGCGTCGCCCTGGAGTTCGCCCTGGCCTGGCGACTCGACTGGAGCGCGGTCCTGCGCGCCCGGGAGGGATTCGACCTCGCCCAGGGCCTTGAGGCGGCCATCAATCTGGCCCTACTGTCCGGCGCGGCGGCCTGGTTCCTCGGCTCGCTGGAGCGCCGCTGGAAGCAGCAGCGGGTTCAGGTGGCGCTGCATGAACTTCGTTCGTTCTGCCATGTCATCGACATGCACCAGCTGACCAAGGACCCGTCGGTGATCCTGGGTCCCCGCACCCGCCATTCGCCGCCCCGCGAGATGAGCAATTTCCAGCTGTCGCGCTATCTGGACTACTGCGCCGAGATGCTGGCCCTGACCGCCAAGCTGGCGGCGCTCTACGCCGGCGAGACCGACGACCCGGTGATCATCGCCGCCGTCAACGACATCGAAACCCTGGCCTCGGACCTGGGCCGCAAGATCTGGCAGAAGATCATGATCCTGGGCCAGTTGAACGAAGCCGTCGCCGCGCAGGCCTGATCGCGCGGAGGTTCGACCTTGATCCCGCACGATTTGGCCGGTCTGATCATTTGCCGACGATCGCAAGGACTTTGCTACGCGTTCCATGTCCATGCGCGCCTTCGCCCACCTGCTCGACCGACTGTCCCTGACCAGCTCGCGCAACGCCAAGCTGGTCCTGATCCAGGATCATCTGCGCCAGACGCCCGA
Organism: Caulobacter sp. BE264; assembly: GCF_031457805.1. Classification (NCBI taxonomy): domain Bacteria; kingdom Pseudomonadati; phylum Pseudomonadota; class Alphaproteobacteria; order Caulobacterales; family Caulobacteraceae; genus Caulobacter; species Caulobacter sp. BE264. The sequence goes on from NZ_JAVDXI010000003.1 coordinate 95,840, forward strand.
TCCCGACCGGGGCTATGCGCTCGCGGCCCTGACGGGCGCGCTGTCCTTCAACGCCGCCAAGCCCGCCTTCATCCGCAAGGCGGTCGAGACGCGGATGGACCCTCAGCTGTTCGCCTGGTCGTACGACTTCGTCGGCGACCTGGCGGAAACCGTCTCGCTGGTCTGGCCTGATCGGCCAGGACCGAACCGCCCTCCAGAACTCTCGGAGGTCATCGACGCCCTGCATTCGGCCTCCCGCGCAGAGGTGCAACGACTGATCGAGGGCTGGCTGGACGCCCTGGATGCGGACGGACGCTGGGCGCTGCTGAAGCTGATGACGGGCGGCCTGCGGGTTGGGGTCTCGTCGCGCCTGGCCAAACAGGCCTGCGCCAACCTCGGCGGCGTCGACATCGGCGAGATCGAGGAGATCTGGCACGCGATGGCGCCGCCCTACGGCGATCTCTTCGCGTGGCTGGAAGGGCGCTCCGAGCGCCCCTCGCCCGACGCGCCGGGACGCTTCCGGCCCGTCATGCTGGCCCAGCCGATCGACGAGGGCGCCGACTTCCCCAAGCTGGACCCCGCCCACTATGTCGCCGAGTGGAAATGGGACGGAATCCGGGTCCAGGCCGTGTCCGAGCGCGGCGAACGGCGGCTCTACACCCGAACCGGCGACGATATCTCGGCCACGTTTCCGGATGTCGTGGCGGCGCTGGACTTCGAAGGCGCGATCGATGGCGAACTGCTGGTGCTGCGCGACGGCGCTCTGGCCTCGTTCGGCGATCTCCAACAGCGGCTGAACCGCAAGACCGTCGACGCCAAGCAGCTCGCGAACTTCCCCGCCGGAATCCGGGCCTATGATCTGCTGATGGACGGCGAGACCGACCTTCGCGCCCTGCCCTTCACCGAGCGCCGCGCGCGGTTGGAAGCTTTCGTTGTCCGCTTGGCGAGCCCGCGGATCGACCTGTCGCCGCTGCAGCCCTTCGAGACCTGGGAAGAGCTCGCCGCCTTGCGCCGCGACCCGCCCGAGGGCGATGCGCGCCTGTCGGAAGGCCTGATGCTAAAGCGCCGCGACAGCGTCTACGAACCCGGCCGCCCAAAGGGTCCCTGGTTCAAGTGGAAGCGCGATCCGCACCTGATCGACGCGGTGCTGATGTACGCCCAGCGCGGGCACGGCAAACGGTCGAGCTTCTACTCGGACTACACTTTCGGCGTCTGGCGCGAGGACGATGAGGGGCGGCGCGCCCTCACGCCGGTCGGCAAGGCCTATTTCGGCTTCACCGACGAGGAGCTGAAGCAGATCGACAAGTTCGTCCGTGACAACACCATCGAACGGTTCGGTCCCGTGCGGTCGGTGCGGGCCGACCTGGATATCGGCCTCGTTTTCGAGGTCGCCTTTGAGGGCCTGCAACGCTCCAGCCGGCACAAGTCCGGGGTGGCCATGCGGTTTCCCCGCATCAACCGCATCCGCTGGGACAAGCCCGCCCGCGAGGCGGATGAGCTGTCCACGCTGGAAGCGATGCTGGACTGATCAGCCGCCGAAGCTGCGGATCGCGTCGATGATCGTCTGCTGGTCCTCGGCGCCCAGATAGGGATGCATCGGCAGGGCGAGCACCGTCTCGGCCTTCGCCTCGGTGACGGGGAGCCCGCCGGCGCCCCGCGGGAACTGGGCGTAGGGCGCCTGCACGTGCATCGGAACCGGATAATAGACCGCCGTCGGAATGCCGTGCGCGCGCAGATGCGCCGCCAGACCATCGCGGTTCGCGTGCTCGATCACGTACTGCGCCCAGACCGAGACGCCGCCGTCGATGACGCTCGGGGTCGAGAGCACCGCGCCCTTCAGGCCCTCGGCGTAGCGGTCCGCCACGACCTGTCGCAGCGCGATCTCCTCGGCGAAGATCGCCAGCTTTTCGATCAGGATCGCCGCCTGGATCGTATCGAGGCGCGAGTTCATGCCGATGCGCGTGTTCAGGTACTTCGGATCGTGGTCGAAGGTCTTGCCCGCCAGGTCCGGACCGACCGCCTTGCCGTGGACGCGATAGCTGTCCATCAGGTCCCAAAGCACCGGGTCGTTGGTCAGCACCGCGCCGCCGTCACCGTAGCAGCCGAGCGGCTTGGCCGGGAAGAAGCTGGTGGTCGCCACATCGGCCCAGTGCAGCGGATGCCGGCCGTTCAGCGTGCAGCCGAAGCCCTGGGCGCTGTCGGCGATCAGCTTCAGGCCCTCGCGGTCGCAGATCGCCTTGATCGCCGGATAGTCGGCCGGCTGGCCGAACAGGTCGACGGCGATGACCACCCTGGGCGTCAGCTTGCCTTCGGCCTTCACGCCGGCGATGGCGGCTTCCAGCTTGGCGGGATCGAGGTTGTAGGTGTCGGGCAGCACGTCGACGAACACCGGCGTCGCGCCGACCCACGGCACGACTTCCGGCGTCGCGGCGAAGGTGAAGGACGGGCAGAACACCGCATCGCCCGGACCGATGTTCCAGGCCATCAGCGGCAGGGCGATCGCGTCAGTGCCGTTGGCGCAGGACAGGGCCAGCTTGGCCTGGCCGAACGCCGCCAGCTGGGCCTCGAACTCGCGCACCTGTGGGCCCATGACATAGGCCCCGCTGTCCAGCACCTTGGCGATGGCCGTGTCGATCTTGTCGCGGATCCGGCGCTGCTGCGCGCCGAGGTCGATGAAGGGCATGCTCATGGGCGGCGCTCTTAGTCAGGCTTCGTGACGATTTCGAGCCAATTGATGTAACCGACTGTTTCCCGCCGGCGGCAAGCGGAACCGTAGGAAGCTGCGCCGCGTTGACCTCGACGCGCGGGGGCGCCTATCGAGACATCCATGAAGACCAAGCCCAGCATCATCCCGGCGGACGCCGCTCTGCCGTCGCTCGCCAACGTCAGAGCCGACGAGACCATGCTCGGCCACTTCCTTGACTGGCTGGGCAAGCTGGCGGTGAACCTCGTGGTCGCCGCCCTGATCCTGGCGGTCACCTTCTGGGCCGCCAGCTGGGCCGCGCGGTTCATGCGCCGCACGCTGACCCGGGTGCATCGCAGCAACCCGGATCCGACCCTGGAGAGCTTCGCCGCGTCGCTCGCGCGCTATGCGATCGTCGCCGTGGGACTTGTCGCCGTCCTCCAGCAACTGGGCGTGCAGACGACCTCGATCATCGCGGTGCTGGGCGCGGCCTCGCTGGCCATTGGTCTGGCGCTGCAGGGCGCTCTCTCGAACGTCGCGGCCGGCGTCATGATTTTGCTTTTCCGCCCCTACCGGGTCGGCGACGTCATCGAGACCGCGACGCGCCAAGGCACGGTCAAGTCGCTGGACCTGCTGTTCACCGAGATCGCCACGCCCGACAACGTCAAGGTGATGATCCCCAACAGCAAGGTGTTTGGGGATGTCATCCTGAACTACTCGACCCACCGCAACCGCCGGGTCGACGTACTGTTCAAGGTCCCGCTGAAGACCGATCTGGTGGTCGTGCTCAAGCGTTTGCGCGAGCGGGCGGAGAACGACGCCCGCATCCGCCAGGATCCCGCCCCGATGATCGAGGTCACCGATCTGTCCGAAGCCTACGCCCAGGCGGCGATACGCGTCTGGACCGCGGCGCCTGACTTTGGCCCGGTCAAGACCGACCTGATGTTGTCCGCCCATCTCCTGGCCGACGATCCCGCACGGACCGACCTTCCGCCGCCTCGCCCTTCGAAGGCGATTGACCCCTCGCCCACCATGCCGGGCGAAGGCGAGCACCATCACCTGCTGGCCCTGATCAAGCCGCGTCGCAAGCGCAAGGCCAGCGCCGCGTCGAAGGCGCCGACGGAGACGGAGGACTAGGCGTCAGGCGGTTCCCGAAGTCCCGCGCTGCCTGAGCCATTCGGTGGCGAACTTGTCGCTGAGCGTGACGTCCTCGAAGACCACACGGCGCAAGTGACCCAGAAGCTCGGGAGCGTCGTGCACGATCACGAACGGAAAGCCGTTGGCCGAGAGGAATCCCTGAAGAAACCGCGAAAAGCGGTCCGCCTCTTCGGGCCCGGTCAGGCGGACTTCGGTCTCTGCCTTCGTCGAAGCCAGGTGGGGAACCATGCGCGTGGCCCTCTGTGAACGGACCAACCCTAACGCGCGAGATCGCATCTGCGAACCGACTTCGCTCTTGCGAAATAAACTTTGATCAGATGTTCGCCTCCCAAGCGAACTGCGCTCGGGAGGCGCAAGGTGCTTACAGGATCGACTGGCCCGTCGAAGCCCAGTCCTTCAGGAACTGCTCGAGACCCTTGTCGGTCAGCGGGTGCTTGTAGAGATCGCTGAACACCGCCGGCGGGATGGTGACCACGTCGGCGCCGACGATCGCGGCTTCCTTGACGTGGGCGGCGTTACGCACCGAGGCGGCCAGGATTTCGGTCTCGTAGCCATAGTTGTCGTAGATCGCGCGGATATCGCGGATCAGGTCCATGCCGTCGAAGCCATAGTCGTCCAGACGGCCGATGAACGGCGAGATGTAGGTCGCGCCGGCCTTGGCGGCCAGCAGGGCTTGGGTCGGCGAGAAGCACAGGGTGACGTTGGTCTTGATCTCTTCGTCGGCGAAGGCGGCGCAGGCGATCAGGCCGTCACGGGTCAGCGGGATCTTGACCACGACATTGGGGGCGATCTTGGCCAGCTTCTGGCCTTCGGCGATCATCGCGTCGGCCGTGGTGGCGGCCACTTCGGCGCTGATCGGGCCTGGGACGATGTCGCAGATCTCGGCGATCACCTCGAGCATCGGCCGGCCCGACTTGGCGATCAGGGTCGGGTTGGTGGTCACGCCGTCGATCAGGCCGGTCGAGGCCAGATCCGCGATGACCTTGGTGTCGGTGCTGTCGAGGAAGATCTGCATGGGTCTCTTGCGCTGTATTTTATGGAGAAGTTAGGCGCCGGTTTATCGCGAGCGCGCCGCATGCGCCAGCGATTAGCCGGCGAGGTCCGCCGCGACCAACCGGTCAGCGGTGCGCTCAACCGCCGGCCGCCAGGGTTCGGGTGAAAAATCAAACACAGCCCGCAGCTTGGCGGTATCAAGCGGCGAGCGCGGCGGCCGGGGCGCGGGTTCGGCGAACGCCGCCTGGGTGGTGGGCTCCAGCCTGGCCTTGGCCAGCGGATCGCGGTCAATCGCGGCCTTGGCGAAGTCGAAGCGGCTGGTCTCGCCCGCATTGGCGAAATGAAACAGGCCAAACCCTGGATCGTCCACCGCCGCCGTCGCCCAGCGCGGCGCGGTGGCGATAAGGAAATCGGCCAGCGCCTCGCCGTCGGTCGGCGTGCCGAATTGGTCTGCGACCACCTTCAAGATCTCCCGCTCGCGCGCGAGCTTGAGCATAAAGCTCACATAGTTGCGGCCGTAGCGCGAGAAGACCCAAGAGATCCGTACGACGACGGCGCGGGGGTGAACCAACACCGCCTGCTCGCCGGCCAGCTTGGAACGGCCATAGACGTTGATCGGCTCGGCGCGATCGGTCTCAATGTAGGCGCGGTCGGTTTGGCCGTCGAACACGGCGTCGGTCGACAGGTGCACAAACGGCAGCCCTCGCTGGGCGCAGGCCTCAGCCATCGCCGCCGGCGCGTGGGCGTTGACCGCGAACGCCGCCTCCGGCGCGGCCTCGGCCGGATCGACATGGGTGAAGGCGGCGGTGTTGACGACGAGATCACAATCCGCGGCCTTGATTACGGCCCGGATGCGCTCAGAATCGGCGAGGTCGCAGTCCGCTCGCGACAGGGCGATGATCTCCGCCCGCCCGCGCGCCGCCGCCTGCATGGCGCTGGCGACCTGGCCGGTTCGGCCAAACTGCAGGATCTTCATTTCAGGGCCAGAACCCTCTCGCCCAGCACAGCGCTGACGAACTCGCGAAGGTCGCCACCTTCGAAGAGATATCCGGGCATCCCCGCGCGGCGGCCGGCTTCGACATCGATGTCCCGGTCGCCGATAATCACCGCCTCCTCCGCGCGCAGGCCCCATTCGGCCAGGCCCCGCAGGATCATGCCGGGGTTGGGCTTGCGGTCGGGATGGTCGGCCACGCGATAGGCTTCGACAGCCGCCGTTTCATGGAACGGGCAATAATAAAAGGCGTCGATCCGGCCGCCGACCTGCGCCAGTTGCGCCTGCATGGCGGCATGGAAGCGATCCAGCGCCGCCTCGTCGAAATAGCCGCGACCAATCCCAGATTGATTGGTCACCACCAGCACCCTCAGCCCCGCCCGCGTCATCGCGCCCACCGCGTCGCGCGCGCCCTCGATCCAGTCCAGCCTGGCCGGGTCATGCACATAGCCATGATCGACGTTGAGCACGCCGTCGCGATCCAGGAACACGGCCTTCAGCGGCGGGAGAGCGGACGGACTGGTCATGGCCCGAGCACTAACCCGGTCCTGGCGGAATCGCCAAGCCGCCGTCTTGGCCTCGCCACGCAACCTCGCCTAGAAGGATGTCGCCGCTGGAGCTTCCGATGACCAACGCCTTCGCCGACGCCGCCCGCCTGCGGGATCGCCTGAAGACCTGGGCGGTCGAGGCCGCCTACCCGATCTGGTGGGAGGTCGGCGCCGACCACGTGAAGGGCGGCTTCTTCGAGAAGATCGATCTCGACGGCCAAGCGGTCGAGGGGCCTCGTCGGGGACGGGTTTTGCCGCGCCAGATCTACGCCTACGCCATCGCCGGCGCGCTTGGCTGGAGCGGTCCCTGGCGATCGGCCGTCGAACATGGCCTGGCGTTCTTCCTCTCGGCCTACCGCCGATCAGACGGCCAGTTCCGGACCTTGGTCGGACCTAACGGCGAGAGCCTGGACGACACCGCCGATCTCTATGACCAAGCCTTCGCGATCTTCGCTCTGGCCGCCGTCGCCGCGGCGCTTCCCGATCGCGCAGACGAAGCGCGGAACCTGGCCGTCATCGTCCGCGACCGCCTGATGTCTGAGCGCAAGCACCCGGTCGCGGGCTTCCACCAGTCCAACCCGCCGACCGCGCCGCTGCAGTCCAACCCCCATATGCATCTGTTCGAGGCCATGCTTTCGTGGAACGCGATCGATCCCGATCCGACCTGGCGCGCCCTGGCCGACGAGATCGCCGAACTGGCCTTGGCCAAGTTTGTCCACGCCGAAACGGGCATGGTCCGCGAGTTCTTCGACCTCGACTGGAACCCCGCACCGGGCGTCGAGGGGCGGATCTGCGAGCCCGGGCATCAGTTCGAATGGGGCTGGCTGCTGTTGCGCTGGGGCAAGCTTTCCGGTCGCGCCGATGCGACGGCCGCCGCGCTCAAGATGATCGACGACGCCGAAAGGCTGGGGACCGATTTCGCCAGAGGCGTCGCGATCAACGCCTTGCTGGACGACTATTCGGTCCACGACGACGGCGCGCGTCTTTGGCCCCAGACCGAGCGGATCAAGGCTGCTGTACTGGCGGCCGAGATCACCGGCGAAGCCAAATACTGGGAGATGGCCGTGTCCGCCGCCGTCGGTTTGCTGACCTATCTGCGCACGCCGGTCGCTGGCCTGTGGCGCGACAAGTATCTGGCCGACGAGAGCTTCGTCGAAGAGCCGGCGCCGGCGAGCTCCTTCTACCATATCGCCTTGGCGATCCTGGAGATGGACCGGGTGGTCAGCGGGGCTTCGTGACCAGCAGGGTCGCAGCGCCGATCGCCCGGACCAGGGCTGCGGCTTCCAGACGAATGATCGCCCCCGCTGAATAGACGTCGCCGTCCATCTCAAGAACGCCCTCGAGCAATTGTACGGTGGACACGGGCAGAGCCAGGGCTTCCCCCGCCGGGGCGCGACGCAGTTCAACGTCGAACCCGTCCGTCGAGACCAGGGTTTCGGTTCCGTTCGGCGAGGCGCTCTTGCGTGAGGCGATCGACCGCCCCTTGGCCTTCAGGCCATCCACGAGCGTCTTTACGGCTTGGCTGTCCTTGCGATGGCAGACCAGCACCGCGTCGGGCTCAGCCACGACCACGATGTCATTGACCCCGATCACGCCGACATAGGGCCCCGTCGAGCGCACCAGCACATTGGACGATCCGTGCAGGTCGACATCGCCCGCCTGAGCGTTGCCGTCGCCGTCACGGGTCGAGGCCTCCCAGATCGCGTCCCAGGCCCCGAGGTCCGACCAGGCGAACGCGGCGGGGGCGACGGCGGCCTTCTGGGTGCGCTCCATCACGGCGTAGTCGAGTGAAATCTTCTTGGCCTGGGCGAAGGCGTCACGATCCAGGCGGCCGATGCCGGCCTCCAGCTCCAGTCCGGCCACGCACGCCTTGGCGGCGGCCGCGACGGTCGGCTCGAAGGCTTCAAATTCGCCCAACAGGGTGGCCGCCTGGAAGGCGAAGTTACCGCTGTTCCAGAGATAGCCTTCCAGCAGATAGCGCTCGGCGGTGGCCTGGTCGGGCTTTTCGACGAAGGCCGCGACCTCGCGAACCGATCCATCCAACAACGGCGCGCCGGGGCGGATGTAACCGAAGCCCGTCGCGGGAACGGTCGGTTGCACGCCGAAGGTGACGATATAGCCGTGCTCGGCGGCCTTGGCGGCGGCGAGGGCGGCCTGCTGGAAGATTTCCGGCTGAGCGATATGGTGATCGGCGGCCAGCATCAGGACAACGCCGGTCGGATCTTGGGCCTCGACATAGGCGGCGGCCGCCGCCACGGCCGGAGCGCTGTCACGCGCCTCGGGTTCGACCAAGATGGTGGTCCAGGCGTCGATCTCGGCGGTCTGTTCGGCGACGAATTCCACCATTGCCTCGCCGGTGACCACGATCACCTCGGCGACACCGGGGATGTCCTTCACCCGCAGGATGGTCTCCTGGAACGACGATCGGTCCCCGACCAGCTTCAGAAACTGCTTGGGCTGATCGCTGCGCGACGCAGGCCAGAGGCGGGTGCCCGAGCCCCCACAAAGGATCACCGGATAGATCGCGGCCAAGTCTTGTCCCCACACGACTGAAGTCTTCGTCCCCTTATGGGGTGCTGTTGCGACGACGGCTTAAAGCCAAACTCGGCGGCAACGAAGAATTTTCATCACGCTGGAACGCCTTCACGCAGTTCCGCCAGCCAGACCTCGGCCGTCGCATCCGACGGCATCCGCCAGTCACCCCGAGGCGATAGCGCCCCGCCCGACGAGATCTTGGGTCCGTTGGGCACCGCCGAGCGCTTGAACTGATTGGCGAAGAACCGCTTCAGGAAGAGCTCCAGCCAGCGCTTGATCTCCGGCAGGTCATAGCTTCGCCGCGCCGCGTCGGGCAGCCCGACGGGCCAGCCGCCCCTGTCGGCGTCACGCCAGGCGCTCCAAGCCAGGAAGGCGATCTTGGACGGCGCCATGCCGTAGCGGGTCATGTAGTAGAGATTGAAGTCCTGCAGGGCGTAGGGACCGACGAAGCTCTCGGTCGCCTGAACCTCTTCCCCCGGAACCAGCTCGGGCGAAATCTCAGTCGCGAGGATATCCTCAAGCAAGGCTGTGGTCGCAGCATCGACGTCACCCGAATGGGCCACGAAGCGGATCAGGTGCTGGATCAGCGTCTTGGCCGCGCCGCAGTTGGGATTGTAGTGGCTCATATGGTCGCCAACGCCATAGGTGCACCAGCCAAGCGCCAGTTCCGAGAGGTCGCCTGTGCCGACGACCAAGGCCGCGTTGTGGTTGGCCAGTCGGAACAGGTAGTCGGTGCGCAGACCCGCCTGCACGTTCTCGAACGTCACGTCATAGACGGGTTCGCCACGACCGAACGGGTGATCCAGGTCCTTCAGCATCTGGGTCGCGGCGGGCCGGATATCCAGTTCAGCGGCGGTGACGCCCATCGCCTGCATCAAGGCCCAGGCGTTGGATTTCGTCCGCTCGGAGGTCGCAAAGCCCGGCAGGGTGTAGGCCAGGATATGCGTTCGCGGCAGGTCTAGCTGATCCATGGCCTTGGCGGCGACTAACAGCGCCTGGGTCGAGTCGAGGCCGCCCGAAATCCCGATCACCAGTTTCTTCAGCCCCGCGGCCTCGATCCGGCGCGCCAGGCCCTGAACCTGGATGTTGAAGGCCTCGTAGCAGTTCTCGCGCAGCTTGGCGGGATCGGATGGGGTGAATGGAAACCGCTCGATCGGCCGCGCCAGCGTCAAGTCGCCTTCTGGGGCGGCGAAGCCGAACGGGATAATCCGGAACGGGGTCGAGGGCGGCGTCAGGGCCATGGCGTCGCCAAAGCTGCCGACGCGCATCCGCTCCTGCCGGATACGCTGGACGTCCACATCGGCGAAAGTCCAGGCTGGGCCCGTCGAGAAGCGCGGGGTCTCGGCCAGCAAGGCTCCCATCTCGTGAATGTCGACATGGCCGTCCCAGGCCAGATCCGTCGAGCTCTCGCCAGCCCCGGCCGCCGAATAGACATAGGCCGCGATCATCCGCGAGGACTGGCTGGCGCACAGCAGCCGCCGCGTCTCGGACTTGCCGATGGTGATATTGCTGGCCGACAGGTTCAGCAGGATCTCGGCGCCGGCCAGCGCCTGAGCGGTGCTGGGCGGGGTCGGCGTCCAGACGTCCTCGCAGATCTCGACGCCCACCGTGAACGGCGCGACGCCTTCAGCGTGAAACAGGATGTCGGTCCCGAAGGGAACCGACCGCCCCGCCAGGACCAGCGTCTTGGCGACGACGCCAGCGCCGGGCGTGAACCAGCGGCGCTCGTAGAACTCGCGATAGTTGGGCAGGAAGCTCTTGGGGACCACGCCTAGCACCTTGCCGCCCTGGATGGCGATCGCAGTGTTGTAGAGGCGGCCGCCGTCGCGCAGCGGGCCGCCGACCACGATCATCGGCGCCAAGCCGGCGCTGGCCTCGGCCAACGTTGCGATCGCGGCCTCGACGGCGTCCAGCAACGCCTCCTGCTGCAGGAGATCGTCGATCGTGTATCCGGTCAGCCCCAGTTCAGGGAAAACGACCACGGCGACGCCCGCCGCATCGGCCTCGCGCACCAGGGCCAGGATACTTTGAGCGTTGGCGGCCGGATCCGCCAGTCTCACCTTGGGGACGGCGGTCGCAACCCGAACGAAGCCGTGGCGATAGGGCGAGAAGAACGACGGACTACCCAAGGGATCGGCCTTTCCGGGTTATGCTTAAACTGAGCATAAGTCTGCGACCTGCTATAACGCTCCCGGACGATGTTGCATAGCGCCCACGGCCGGCGTCCAGCGCCCCTTTCCAGACGGCGCGCGGGTTGACCCTCAAGGGTTCCCATGCGAGTGCGCCCCTCGCGCAGCCCTGCAAAACATACAAGACGGAAGCCACCATGCCCGTTTCGCCCATCAAGATGGCCGACGCGATCCGCGTCCTTTCCATGGACGCCGTGCACAAGGCCAAGTCGGGCCACCAAGGCATGCCGATGGGCATGGCCGATGTGGCGACGGTTTTGTGGGGCAAGTTCCTGAAATTCGACGCCTCCAAACCCGACTGGGCCGATCGCGACCGCTTCGTGCTGTCGGCCGGTCACGGCTCGATGCTTCTCTACTCTCTGCTGCATCTGACCGGCTTCAAGGCCGTGACGATGAAAGAGATCGAGAACTTCCGCCAGTGGGGCTCGCTGACCCCCGGCCACCCCGAAGTGCACCACACGCCCGGCGTCGAGACCACGACCGGTCCGCTGGGCCAGGGCCTGGCCACCGCCGTCGGCATGGCCATGGCCGAGGCGCATCTGGCCGCGCGCTACGGCTCTGATCTCGTCGATCACCGCACCTGGGTGATCGCCGGCGACGGCTGCCTGATGGAAGGCGTCAGCCACGAGGCCATCAGCATCGCCGGCCGCCTGCGCCTGAAGAAGCTGACGGTGCTGTTCGACGACAACAACACCACCATCGACGGCGAGGCCACCATCGCCGAGACCGGCGACCAGGTCGCCCGCTTCAAGGCCGCTGGCTGGGCCGTGAAGGTTGTCGACGGCCACGACCACGGCAAGATCGCCGCCGCCCTGCGCTGGGCCACCAAGCAGGATCGCCCGACCATGATCGCGTGCAAGACGCTGATCTCGAAGGGCGCGGGCCCGAAGGAAGGCGACCCCCACAGCCACGGCTACACCCTGTTCGACAACGAGATCGCCGCCTCGCGCGTGGCCATGGGCTGGGACGCCGCGCCGTTCACCGTGCCGGACGACATCGCCAAGGCCTGGAAGAGCGTCGGCCGTCGCGGCGCCAAGGTCCGCAAGGCCTGGGAGGCCAAGCTGGCCGCCTCGGCCAAGGGCGCTGACTTCACCCGGGCCATGAAGGGCGAGCTGCCCGCCAACGCCTTCGAGGCGCTGGACGCCCACATCGCCAAGGCTCTGGAGACCAAGCCGGTCAACGCCACCCGCGTGCACTCCGGCTCGGCGCTGGATCACCTGATCCCGGCGATCCCGGAGATGATCGGCGGCTCGGCCGACCTGACCGGCTCCAACAACACTCTGGTCAAGGGCATGGGCGCGTTCGACGCTCCTGGCTACGAGGGCCGCTACGTCCACTACGGCGTGCGCGAGTTCGGCATGGCCGCCGCCATGAACGGCATGGCGCTGCATGGCGGGATCATCCCCTATTCGGGCACCTTCCTGGCCTTCGCCGACTACAGCCGCGCGGCCATCCGCCTGGGCGCCCTGATGGAAGCCCGCGTCATCCACGTGATGACCCATGACTCGATCGGCCTGGGCGAGGATGGTCCGACCCACCAGCCGGTCGAGCACGTGGCCAGCTTGCGCGCCATTCCGAACCTTCTGGTCTTCCGCCCGGCCGACGCGGTGGAAGCCGCCGAATGCTGGAAGGCGGCGCTGCAGCACAAGCGCACGCCCTCGGTGATGACCCTGTCGCGCCAGAAGACCCCGCACGTGCGCACCCAGGGCGGCGACCTGTCGGCAAAGGGCGCCTACGAGCTCCTCCCCGCCGAGGGCGGCGAAGCTCAGGTGACGATCTTCGCCTCAGGCACCGAGGTCGGCGTCGCCGTCGCCGCGCGCGATATCCTGCAGGCCAAGGGCAAGCCGACTCGCGTCGTGTCCACGCCCTGCTGGGAGCTGTTCGACCAGCAGGACGCCGCCTACCAGGCCGCCGTCATCGGCAAGACCCCGGTCCGCGTCGCTGTCGAAGCCGGCATCCGGATGGGCTGGGAGCGCTTCATCGGCGAGACCGGCAAGTTCGTTGGCATGAAGAGCTTCGGCGCCTCGGCGCCGTTCGAGCGGCTCTACAAGGAATTCGGCATCACCGCCGAAGCCGTGGCCGAAGCCGCCGGCGCTTGAGGCTCCGCACGGGGCGGGGTCTAGAACTCCACCCCCAAGCGGACGATGAAGACTAGGGCGTCCCTCAAGGTGCGGTCAGCCCCGGGGTTCCGCACATACTGCAGGTCCGGCTGGATGGTCGCCGGCCCGATCCGGTCAAAATAGGTGATCTCGATCGCGCTCTCGGCGCGCTCAAGCGGCTGCCCAGCATCCCGGGCATTGTCTCGGTGCTTGCTGGACAGGAACGCCTGATTGAGGCCAAGCGAGAATGCGCTGTCAGGCCGCGCCGCGAAAACCCGCTCGACAAGCACCCCCGCCTGCCATCCGGCCTTGAAGGCCGTCGTGTCGCCATCGGAGACGCCGAGACGCGCGAAGGCTGCGATCTTGCGAACCGAGTCCTCCTGGCCCTTCAGCGTGCGTTCCAGGAGCACGTAGGCTCCCTTCGCCGTAGCCCGCCCTGGATCGCCCGAGGGGCTCAAGGTCCTCAGGTCGTCCTGCTGGTCGCTGTAACGCCAAGTTCCGACGGCGACCTTGCCACGTCCCTGCCAGCCCGCCTCGGCGATCGCCAGGACCCCATGCTCGAACGAGGTGCTCACGCCGCCAGGATCGCCCAGCACGCCCGCATTGGCGTTCAGGACAGCAGCCTGAGCGTAAAGGTGCTCGTTAGGCGTCCAGCGGAAACGCACAGCCAGGGCGGTGGAGGGGAAGATCGACGGCCCGTTCGGCCCTGTCGCGGCCAGTTCGGTGCCGATGCCGAAGGCCGGGGCCAGAAGCAAGCCGGCGCTTTCGTTGGCGTAAAACTCGCTGTTGAGATCGTAGAGGCCAGCGCGGACCGAGCCCTGGTCGCCGAATCCCTGCTCCACCCAGGCCTCGAACAGACGCAGGCGGTGGCGAGAGACCTCGATATTGTCCACGCCCTGCAGGCTGCCGACGTCGTCGTTCGGCGTTGCGCCGCTGTTGTTCAGCAACTGGAAATGGGCGGTCGCGCCCTTCCAGCCGATGGCCCGGTCCAGATCGACGTCGGCAAAGACCTGCAGATTGTCCAGAACGCGGCCGCGCTTGGCGAGCCCGCCGCTGAGCGTCGCTGCGACATCAGCCTTTTAGGCGAGGCTGAGCTGAATCGCCGGATCGCCTTCAGCCGCGGCCGCGCTGGTCGCCAGGACGGCGCTGGCTAAACAGAAGCAAGTCGCCAGTTCGCTCAAGCCGCGTTTCGTCTTGGCTTGGCGCATTCACGCCCCCCCGGCGATTGATCGAACCCGACCGATCTTGCGGGCGAGTCGGCGCCGTCCGGTAAACCTGGGCTGTGGCGCGTCGTCGCAGGGTTAGCGCGACGATAGGCAAGAAAATGCGAGACCGACCCCGCACCGGGGCCTGATAGGACATTCAAACTAATCTTGGGAGGTCCTTGGTGGAGCCGAGGGGTTTCGAAGGGCCTTCTCACCGCGTCGCTGGCTATTGCAAAAAGCCCAGATCTAGAAAGGAGTTACGGCCTGCGATGTCTCTCGGCGTCGCAGGCCGTCGCCCAAAACCGCTGCTCGTTTTTAGGGTAATTTTGAGGGTGAGACGGCTCAGCACAACAGCGGATGTTCTGCTAAGGTTCTCCTATGGCTCGTCTCATCAATCGCCTCACCGATCGCACTGTCCGCGCTTTGAAGGAGCCCGGCCTCTACCCGGATGGCGCGGGCCTGTACCTTGAGGTGACCAAGGGCGGCTCGAAGCAGTGGGCCTATATCTTCCAGTGGCGCAAGAAGCGGACGCAGATGGGCCTTGGCGGCTTGCTGGCGGTCAGTCTTGCCCAGGCGCGCGAAGCGGCTGCTGACGCGCGTAAGCTGGTCCAGCAGGGCTTTAACCCGATCGAAGCGCGCAAGGCCGAAGCCATGGCGGTCAAGACCTTCGGCGATATGGCTGACGCGGTTCTGGAGACGAAGAGGCCGAGCTGGAAGAACGAGAAGCACCGTGAGCAGTGGGAGACCTCGCTGAAGGTCCACGCCGCGCCGATCCGGCCGAAGGCTCTGGCCGACATCACGACGGACGACGTGCTCGACATCCTGAAGCCGATCTGGACCAGGATCCCCGAGACGGCGGCGCGGACCCGAGGGCGGATTGAGATCGTCTTGGACGCAGCCAAGGCCAAGGGACTGCGCGCTGGCGAGAACCCGGCACGATGGAAAGGGCACCTGGAGCATCTGCTTCCAAAGCGGAAGAAGCTCTATCGCGGTCACCATGCAGCCTTGGGCCTGGCCGAGCTGGGGGCGTTCATGGTCGCGCTGAGAGAGCGCCAGGCTATGGCCGCCCGCGCACTCGAGTTCACGATCCTGACGGCGGCGCGCACCGGGGAGGTGCTGGGCGCGACCTGGGCGGAGTTCGATCTCTACCGCGCGGTGTGGACGGTGCCGGCCGAGCGCATGAAGCTGCGCGTGGAACACCGCGTGCCGCTGAGTACGCCTGCCCTGGCGCTGCTGACCGAACTGGCAAGGGCCAGCAACGCAAAGCCCAACGAGCTGGTGTTCCCCAGCCCGATCACCGGGGACAAGATGTCAAATATGGCCATGCTGATGCTGCTGCGCCGGATGACACGGCCAGAGCTTACCGTGCATGGCTTCCGATCGACTTTCCGGGATTGGGCGGGGGAGCTGACGAATTTCCCTCGCGAGGTGGCGGAGGCCGCGTTGGCCCACACTGTCGGCACCGACGTGGAGAAGGCCTATCGGCGCGGGGACGCCCTGCTGAAACGGCGCAAGATGATGGAAGCCTGGGCGACGTTCTGTGGTCGCACGGGGGTTTTGGTCGAGTTTCGACGAGCCTAGCTGGCTTCACTCGTCATCAAGATCGATCACTTGATGCAGCTCGGTGACGCGATAGGCGATCATCTTGCCGCTCCGGATCTCGGCGCTCACGTCGACCACGAAGCCTTTCTTGAAGACGTTGTCCTCCGCTTCTGTGATCTCGTGCTTGATCTGCTGCTCAGCGAGTTCTGAGGCGTAGATCAACGGCAAGCTCTTTGGCGACAGGGTCTCGATCTTGACCAGCTCACCAGATCGCTTGCCGATCGCCTGGCTGCGGACATCTGATCGCGTGAAGACCATCAGGACGCGGGCGTGATTGGCGCCGCTCTTGTGGTCCACCAGCACCTTCTGCTCTTCGACCCGTTCGCGGATTTCCCTTGCCTGGGAGGTATCGAACTTGAACGCAGCCTTGGCCTTGTAGGCCCCGTTCTCGATCTCGAACGCGGCGATCTCAAGGGTGGACTCAGGCGTCGCCGCTACGGCCGCCACCTGATCATAGAAATCTTTCAACTCGCCCTTACCCGCGCCCTCTACTCGACCGCCGGGCTTCAAGAGCGCGGAGAGCCGTCCGCCATAATGCTCGACGAATTCAGCGACCGTATTGGCGCCGTCGAGAACCTTGACGATGGTATCGGCTCCCCCGGCAGTGGCGAGGAACGGGATCAGATCCGCGATGATCGATCCGGCGCGTACCTCCTTCACGAAGAGAGTTGCCTCGCCGGGTCGATCGGGGCGCTCCGTTTTGATGAAGCGCTCGTACTCCGCCGCTACGGAAGTAAAGGTCGACACGAAATCGGTCAGCTCGATTGGCTCTTTCACGTCGAGCCGCAAGCGGATGAATGGTTGACCGTGCTCCATGGCGGCACCGTAGGAGCGCAATTTCGAGTTGTCACTAGACATGGCCACGCTCCAGGCCGGGCATTCTGGAGGGTGCCTACGTCAACTTTGGACGCGGTTGAGCGCTCGCTTCTTCCAGGCGATGGAGGAGCCCCTCAAGCACCTCCCGACGGATCAACGTGCGCGAGCCAACCTTCAACGTCGTCAACTCCCCGCGTTCGATCAGTCGATAGAGAGTGGCCTTGCTGAGGCCGGTGGCTTCGGCTGCCTCGTCCATGCGGTACGACAGCTTATCGGACGCCGCGATCATCGCAGGGCTCCTTTGGGAGGTCGGGGAGTTCCGCCACGTACATCCAGTGCGTCGCGGGAAACTGCAGGTGGGTCGGCGCGCCGGGCGTCATCGCGATCTTCAGCGCGCCCGGAGCCCAGAACATGCGGCGGCCATCGGCGGTAGCGACGAGGATCGGCTCATCGCGGTCTGGCCAATCGGCGATCGGCTTCCAGACGCTGGGCGTGCCGCGTCCCTCGGCGGCGAGCCGCACGACCACCCAGGCTTCGGCGAGCTTGAAGGGCGGGCGCGGGAGTTCGCGATGCGGGTTGAGGGCGAGCAGATCCTCGCAGTCCTCAAGCCAACGCCAGACGTGGCCCAAAGCCTCGGACAGGGACAAGGACATCAAGCCGGACTTAGAAGTCACCGTCGACCTCCTCGTCCTCGTCCCCTCCGTTGACGGCAGAGCCGTCGGGCGCATCGTCGACAACCTCCTTGGCGCCCGCCTTGGTCCAGCTGTGGTTCGGCGCGGCGTAGGTGAGGTCGTGACGCTCCAAGTAGGCTTCCAGGGCGTCGCGGGCGATGCCCAAGGCGGTCTCAGGGTCCATGTCGTCGAACCCAAGTGCGATGTAGTCCGCCATCGCCTTCTCGAAGTCGGCGCGCCTGAGAACATTCTCGGTCGGCTCTTCCGGCGGGGTGTTGAAGCCGGCGGCCGCGTTGACGGCCATCACCATCACCCACATGCGGGCGGTGGAGCGCTCGTTACCCGACCGGCCGGTCACCACGTCGGCGCCATTGGCGTCGATCACAGTGCCATCCGTGCGAACCCGCCACGGGAGGGGAGCCTCGGCGATCTCCAAGGTCGCGCTGATACGTCGGTCAATGTTGGCGAACCCGGTTCGCTTGGAAAGGTCGACCTCCAGTTCGCGGGCGAGCGTGTAGGCCTGCCTGCCGGCGCGTCGCGCCTTGGTCTTGGCCTCGGCATCCGCCTCGGCTTTGGCCGCTTTGTCGGCCTCCCCCTGGGCACGCTGAGCGACGATCGCGGCGCCCTCTGCGCTGAGCTCAAAGGGACCGTTCAGCCACGGCGTCGCGTATCCATCGGCGTCACCAGGGTCGTAGGCGTTGGCGGCGGCTGCAGCGTCATGCAGCTCAGTGCGGATAGCCCGAGCAACGACGCGGAGATGACCGGCGGTCCCGACTTCCGGCGGCGCATGGTCGGCGTACGCCTTGTCCAGCCAGTTCCGAGCCTGGAAGTAGACCGTGACCTTCCAGCGACCATCCTGATAGCCGGGGCCGCTGACATAAACCCAGCCGCGCTCCTGCAGGGCCGCAAGAGCCTCCCCGAACGGGCCGTCCGAATGTTCGGCGGCGATTTCCGTCGAGTAATAGCTCGATTGGCTGTTGGCGTTCGCGCAAGCGACGAGAAGCTCGGCCACGATCATGCGCTCAACGAGCGTCAGGTCCTCGGGCTTGGGCTCGGGCGGCGCCTTCGGCTTCTGGAGCTTCTTCTTGGCTTCCCGGACGGTCAGGTGGTCCTCGTCGTCCTCAGGCAGGGACATGCGGGCCTGATCGGCGGCGGAGAGCTGCAGCAGCTGGAGCCGCAGCTGGACGTTCCGGCGCGAGCAGTCCGCCTCGTCGGCGACCTGATCCGTCGACCAGCCTTCAGTCTCGATCAGGCTCTGGAAGAACCGAGCCTCCTCGATCGGCGTCATGTTCCGCCGCTTGCGGTTCTCGGCGAAGGCGCGCAGCCGGTGGCCCAGGTCATCGGTCTCGATGATCAGGGCGTTGAGCGGCTTGTCCTCTGGCCAGTCGCCATCGGCGATGGCGGCGCCGATCGCGCGCCAGCGGCACTCGCCGGCCACGATGCGGTAGAGCGGCAGCGGCTTGCCGGCCGGGCCGATGACGTTGAACTGGCCGTCGAGCTGGTCATCCAGGCGGACAACCAGGTTCTGCAAAAGTCCCTTCTGCAGGATGTCCTGGCGCAGCTCGTCGATGTGGAGGTGGAAGGCCTCGCTATCGAGATCCTTGCGAGGGTTCAGCGGGTCGGGGATCAGCTGCGCATGGCAGAGCCCCACGATGCCGTCGGCTGGCGCGGCGGCCAGGCCCTCGGCGATGTCGGCTGCGCGGATCACCGCCTGGGCGCCGATGGCGAGCGACAGGCCGTCGGCGTCCTTGCTCAGTACGCCCCCCTCGACCAATCGGCCGATGGTCTTATGCAGGTTGGACTTGTCCTTGCCCGTCAGGCGGGCGAGATCCGCGGTGGAAGTCGAACCGCCATGGGCGACAATCGCCCGCAGCACGTCAGCGTTCTGAAACGCCAGCTGGATATCCATGGTCAGCCCCAATGGATGTAGGCGGCCACAGCCGCGATGATGGAGAGGAAGACGACGGCGGCCACGAAGGCCTTGCCGTCGTCGGAGAGGATGCTGGGGCGGGGCCTACGCATCGCATTGGGCCTTGAACCAGCTGAGCGCCAGCAGGGTCAGCGGCGTGAACACCGACCAACCGACCAGCACCCCGGCCCAGAAGTCGGGGATCCGCATCAGACTTCCCCGATGGCCGACATGTAGAGGTCGAGGATGGCGTCCTCTTCCTGGCGCTTGGCGCGGTCGATCTTCCGAAGGCGAACCACCTTCTTCATGACCTTGGTGTCGAAACCCGAGCCCTTCGCTTCGAGGTAGATCTCGCCGATCTCCTCGCTGATCTGGGCCTTGTCCTTCTCCAGGCGCTCGATGCGCTCGATCAGGCTCTTCAGTCGGCCCTGGGCCTGACCGTTCAGGACGTCTTCGCCCGTGTGCTTGTCGTCGGCCATCAATGCAGCTCCCGCTTGCCGCCGCTGGCGGGCTGGGTCGGCGGATCGCCCGGCAGGACTTCCGCGTCGGGTTCGAGGAGGGCGAAGGCGGCTTGCACGCGGGCCAGGCGCTCGTCGCAGCAGTCACAGCGGCCCGGCTGATAGTCCTCGCCGCCGATGCTGTTGATGATGTCGCCGAGCAGCGTCTTGGCCGCGAGTTCGGCGCCGGCCGGGCTGGCGCCGTGGACGCTGTAGGCCGCGACGCCGTCGGGCTGCTCGTCGATGACGATGGCGACCATGGGCTTGCGGGTCTTGTCGGCCAGGGCGTGGGCGCCATCGCGCCAGCGGCTCAGCCAGGTCTTGGGAGCGCGGCCCATCAGGCGGCCCTCCGCAGCGGCTTGCCGGCGGCGCGGATCGCGGCCTGCAGCTGGGGGCCGTCAGCGTGGGGAAGGACGACGGTGGCGATCCAGTCGGTCGGCCCGCCGGCCCGGTCGCCGACCTTGATGTTGAAGCCTTGGAAGGTCTCGGACGTGTCGTAGGCGCCGACGCACGGCGCCACCGACAGGGCCTGCTTGCCGCGTAGAGCCTGGATGCGCAGCGCGACGGCTTCCAGCGACGGGTGTTCCTCGACGCCGACGCCGAGGCCCCGGATCAGGGTGAACGGAGGGATGGCTTCGCGAGGCATCAGGCGCGCCCCGCTTCCAACTGCGCCGCCTGGGCGAACGCGGCGGTGGCGGCGCGGGCCATCCGGCGGGCCGGATCCCGCAGCGGCTTCTGGCGCAGCGCGGTGGCGGCGTCGTTCAGCTGGCGCGCGGCGGTGCCGGCGGTGGCCGGGGCCAACGTCCAGCGGACGCCGCCGACGGCCACGTCGACAACAACCTGAGCCTTACGACCGGCTTTGACGTCGACGCGGTGTGAGATGGTCGCCGCCGCAGGGTGCGGCGACAACATGAGGCAGTCGACGAGCGTGTCGACGACGGATTGACTGGTGCGCATAGCGTCCTCTCCCGACTTCGGACCGAAGCAGGACGCTACGTAGTGGACTATTCGTCCTAATTGTCAATGTGGTGTCTAGGACTATCGAGGACCGATCGTCATGGACGGTTCGTTAGCATGGCCAATCAGTCATAGACGGCAGAACACCGTATGAAGGGCCTTCACGCTGGTCGCAGGGTAACGAAGTTCGCGGTCTTCGTTGTACTGGTGGGCGAAAACCTGGCCGTCGCGCTGGCCCTTATAGGTCTTCACCACGCCCGAACCGTCGTTGAACTCAATGAGCGCATCGCGGTCGCGGGTTGGCGGGACGTTACGCTGAATGACCAGCGACTCGCCGTCAAAGATGCGCGGCTCCATGCTGCTGCCCAGGGCGCGGACCACAAAGACCTCCCCGCGAGGAGCCATGCCCATGGGCAGCTCCATCCAGTCGATGATCTCGCCGGTATTGAAGGCGATGCGGTCTCCGCCGGACGCTGCTGCGTAGCCGTACACCGGTACTCGCAGGTGGGCCGGCTCGTCGCGAACGGCCCTGCTATCGGGCGTAAAGGTCATAGCCTCAGCGCTAGCAAAGGCCTCGTCCGGGCTGTCGAGAAACTCCTCGATCGCCTGACTTTCTTTGATGGTCAGGCCGCCACCTTTCCCGAGCTTGCGGGCTAGGTAGCTGGGATCCATCTTGAGGTGTTTCGCCAAGCGGTGCTTGGCCCCGCGCTTCATCTGCACGAGGCGGTCAGCAACGTCATGCCAGTCCGTAAGGTCGCTCATAAGAGCGACTATCGGCGGACGCATCGCAACGGCGCTATTGACGGATAGTCCCAAATCAGTCCAGCCCAATAGGACGACAAGTCATAGACGGATCGTCCTTATGCAGGAAGGCGCTACCTACGGCAATGCTTCGACAGCGGAATCACCTGTCGAGCGAGTGATGCGCGTGTTCGGCTCGGCGCGCGCCACGGCCATCGCAGGGCTCACCACGGGAGCCTTGATCAAATGGAACCGCGCCTTGAGCAAGGGCGGCGGCGGTGGCCTCGTGCCGGCGAAGTACCAGGGACGGTACCTCCGCGCGGCGCAAGAGGAAGGCCTTCCCCTCACGGCGGAAGACTTCATTGCGGAGCCGCGTCCATGACCCGCACGCCTCACGCCACGTCGGCGGATATCGCCAAGTGGAAGCGCCTGGCCAAGGAAGCGGCCCGCGCCAGTGGCGACGCCTCCGTGCCGCTGGGCGATCTGGAGAAGGCGACCGCCGCCGCCCGGCGCGCGATCGTGCCCGTTGGGGTGATCGACAAGAACAACCCGTTTGTCCGCCTGGTTCGCACCTCGCAGCGGTATCTCGCCAGTGACCGCGACCGGGTCGAGCTGGCTTCGGACTTGGCGGTGCTGTCGCAGACTTGCGAGGCCCAGCTGGTTCCTCCCCCCGATCCCTCGGCCCTGGCACGCGAACCGCGTTCGCGTCTGCCTTACGCTGACGAGTAAGCGCCATGACGGGGGGCGCTCACTTCAGCTGGACGGTCGGGGCGCTCGAAGATCTGCGCGCCTTCAACCGTATCGACGGCGATCTGAAGAAGCTCGCCCACATCATGGGCTGCACCTCGCAGGACGTGGACCAGGCGCTCTGGTTCCTCCTCGGCCGCAGCCCGGAAGAGGCCCTTGAGGCCATGCATCATCACAAAATGGGGGCCTGCGCGTGAGCTGGGGCAACGATCAAAACCTTCGCATCGAAGACCTGCCCGACTTCGCCACGCGCGCGCGGGGGATCCTCCGCCACTCTGGTGCCACCACGCTTGCGGACGTCGCCGCCAATCGTGGCGCTTGGCGAGACCATCCGCTGGCGACCAAGACGGTGATCGCCCATGTCGAGGACGTACTCGCCGAGTACGGCGCGCCGGCATGAAGGCCGCCCCGTCAGGAAGCACCGCGGTTATGGCCCGCCGGGTCGCCGGGGCCGATGACGAGGATGCGCAGCGGAAGCTGTGGCGCGCGCTGGACTTCTATCCGACCCCGCCCTGGGCGGCGCGCGCCGGCGCCGAGCTGATCAAGCGCATCGACCCGCAGGCGCAGTCGGCGTGGGAGCCGGCCTGCGGCGAAGGCCACATGGCCGAACCGCTGGGCGCCTACTTCGACACGGTACACGCCAGTGACATCCATCCGCACGGCTATGGCGCGGTGTACGACTTCCTGGCCGCCGGGCCGGGCGAGCGGTTCCCGGTCGATTGGGTAATCACGAACCCGCCCTTCCTGCTGGCCAGCGAGTTCCTGCAGCGCGGCCTGGAGGTGGCCTCGCGCGGCGTCGCCTTGCTCTGCCGCCTGGCGTTCCTGGAGTCCGAGACCCGGTATCAGTTGCTGTATGGCGACACGCCGGTGACGATCGTTGCCCCGTTCACCGAACGGGTGGCGATGCAGCTGGGCTCTTGGAACCCGAAAGGCGCGACGGCCACAGCCTACGCCTGGTTCATCTGGGTCAAAGGCTCGACGATGCGCGCCCAGCTGGATCCGATCCCGCCGGGCGCCAAGCGCCGGCTCAGCCGGACGGCCGACGTTCAGCGCTTCGCCCTGATGAGCGACGCGCCGCTGCTCGATGGCGGCGAAGCATGAGCCAGTTTCTGCGCGCCGCCATGGACTATGCCCGCAGGGGGATCGCGGTCTTTCCACTCCAGCCGCGCGACAAGGCGCCGTACGGCCGCACCATCGGCTTCAAGCAAGCCGCGCATATGCCGGGCCTAGTCGAGGACTGGTGGACCGGCCGGCGCTGTCTCGAGTTGAAGCCCGACGCCAAGAACAAGGCGCCGGTGCGCGCCCGCATCGACAGCAACATCGGCATCGCGACCGGCGCGATCTCGGGCTTCTGGGTTCTGGATCTCGATGGTCCCGAGGCCGAAGCGGCGATCGCCCGCCTGGAAGCCCTGCATGGCCCGCTGCCGAAGACCGTCCAGCAGGCGACGGGGCGCGGGCGTCACCTGTGCTTCGCCTGGAACCCGGCCTTTCCGGTGCGCAACATGAGCAAGCGCAGCCAGGAGCGGATCGGCGCGAAGATCGATGTGCGCGGCGACGGCGGCTACATCGTCGCGCCGCCGTCGGTACACCCAGGCAAGCCCGAGGAAGGAATTCCGCCGGGGCGGATCTACGCCTGGACGCCGGGCTGCTCGCCCCAGGAGCTGGCTTTCGCCGAGGCCCCGGCCTGGCTGCTGGAACTGGTCTGCCCGCCCCCGGAACCTGAACCCGTCCGCGCACCCATCAAACCTCGGGCGCC
This sequence comes from Caulobacter sp. BE264, assembly GCF_031457805.1. Lineage (NCBI taxonomy): Bacteria > Pseudomonadati > Pseudomonadota > Alphaproteobacteria > Caulobacterales > Caulobacteraceae > Caulobacter > Caulobacter sp. BE264. Next base: position 119,916 of record NZ_JAVDXI010000003.1, read on the forward strand.
GGCGGCTGGTCGCGCGAGCGCCTATGGCGAGGCCGCTCTCGACGGCGCGGTCCGGACGATCCACGGCGCGCGCGTCGGAAGCCGCGACACGACCCTTTATCGCGCCAGCTGCTCGATCGGCTGTCTGATCGCCGGTGGCGAGATCGACCACGATTACGGCCGATCGGTGCTGATCGAGGCCGGGCGGGTCCACGTGCCCGACGCCATGACCGTCGCCCAGCTGGAGCGCCAAGTGGACCGCGCCCTGGCCTGGGGTGAGAGCCGCCCGCGATCGGCGGGCGAGCGCCCGCGCCAGCGCAGCGTCCAAACCGAACGGCAGGCGTCGGCGACCAAAGGGGTAGAAGCCATCCGGGAGGATGGGGCGACCGAAGCGGCGCGACTGTGGGACTCGGCGCGATCGGCCTGGTGCAAGGCGACGACGCACTGGTTCGAGGCGCGCGGCCTTGCAGGCACACCCTGCGGCGCGACAGAGGTGCTCAATCGCTTCCGCGTCCATCCGAACGCGCCGATCGGCGGCGGGCGCACCGGGCCGTCGCTGATCGCCCCGCTCGTGCGTCAGGACGGCGACCCGATCGAGGCCCTCGCGGTCCTGCCGTTCGAAGCCGACAGGATCACCCATCTCGTCGGCGACAGCGACGGGCGCGTCGTCATGCTGACGCCTCTGCGCCCCGGCCATGAGCCGGAAAGCCTGATCGTGGCCCTGGATCTCCAGGACGCTTGGTATCTGCTGACCCAGGCTTGGCGCGAGGAGATCTCGGCCGGCGCGGTGATCGCGCCGCGTCTCTCGACCTTCGCGGGCGGGGCGCTGGGTGACCGCTGGGGGCGTATCGACCCCGACGCGCCCGCCCATGACCCGACACGGCCGCCCTGGCGCGCGAGCGATCAGCGCAGCGTCTGGCTGGCCGTTCGCCGTGACATTCGCGGTCCCGAGATGCGGGCGCGCGCCTTCGGCGGCGGCTCTCGGCCGGTGCGCCTGGAAGGCGACGAGGCTAGCCGGTTCTACGGCGGCCTCGCGACCCAGGCCTGGCAGCGGCCGGCCGACGACTTCAATCCCGCGAACCGGGTTCGCGTGATCGGCCCGCTCGGAACGGGCGGCTTCAATGTGGGAGGACAGGTGTAGTGGCCGACGGTGAGTTTCCGGGCGCGGCGCCCATGAGCGCTGGCCCCTCGGCAGCTGAATTGAGCGGGTACCCGCTGAATGACTTCGGCAACGCCATGCGCTTCATTCGCCTGGTGGGCGGCGAGGTCGACAAGGACGGCGACGTCCGCGAGCTGTCGGCCGCGACGGTGCTTTACGTGCGCAACCATGGCTGGGTCGGCTTCAACGGCCGGCATTGGGATCTCAAGGCCGGCGAGGGCCTGGCCCGGAAATGGGCGGCGAAGGTCGCTCGCGGCATGCACGCCCAGGCCGAGATCCTCTCGCAGCAGATCTCGGCGACGGGCACGGCGTCCAAGAAGGACATCGAGGCGCCCTACGACTTCGCCGAGAGCTGCGGCAACAGCGGGCGCATGGACGCCATGCTGAAGGTGGCCAAGACGTACCTGGAAGTCGAGCTTGAGGCCTTCGATCGCGATCCGCTGGCGCTCAACGTCAGGAACGGGACGCTGTTCTTCCGTCGAAAGCGCGACGCCAAGGGCAAGGTGGTCGGCGCGGACTACGAGTTCCGCGAGCGCCACGACCCATCCGACCGCATCACCCGCATGGCAGAGGTCAGCTATGACCCGAAGGCCCAAGCCCCGACCTTCCAGGCGGTGCTAGCGACGTGGCAGCCGCAGGAAGCGCTGCGCCGCTATCTCCAGGTGCTGACCGGCTACGGCTTCACCGGCGACACGTCCGAGCAGATCTTCATCATCTTCCAGGGCCTGGGGCGCGACGGCAAATCGACCTTCATGAACATGCTGCGGAAGCTGGCCGGCAGTTACGCCGCGACCGCCGACGTGAAGACCTTCCTGGAGCAGTCGGCCAAAGGCGGCGGCGACGCCAGTCCCGACCTTGCGCGCCTGGCCGGTGACACGCGGCTGATCTCGACCGCAGAGCCGCCCAAGAACGCCAAGCTGTCGGACGATCGGATCAAGAGCTTCACCGGCGGCGGCAACATTACGGCCCGCCATCTGCGCGAGGGCATCTTCGAGTTCGAGCCGGTCGGCAAGGTCTTCATGGAGTGTAACGGCAGGCCCCAGCCCCAGGGCTCCGACGAGGGGATCTGGCGACGGCTGAAGCTGCTGCTCTGGGAAAACCAGATCCCCAAGGGGACCGAGGACAAGGAGCTGCCGGGCAAGCTGGCGGCCGAGTGGCCCGGCATCCTCAATTGGATCGTCGAGGGCATCGTCCGATGGCTGACCGAGGGCGTGAAGGATCCGCCGCGCGTGCTCGAAGCGATCGAGGATTACCGCAAGGGCTCGTCCAGCTTCGCCGAGTGGGTCAGCGACAGCCTGGTTCTGGACAAGCAGGCGGTGACGCCGGCCAAGGAGTTGTACGACAGCTACAAGACCTTCATCACCGACCGTGACGAGAAGCCGATGAGCCAGACGGCCTTCGGCCGGGCGCTCGCGGACCTTCAGGTCATCCGAGGCAAGCGTGACAGCGTCGGCCGCGTCATGCGCAGCGGTGGCCGTCTGAAGACCGACGCCGAGCGCGCGGCCGAGACAGCGGCCCTGTCGGAGGATGGCGCCGGCGGCTCTTCGGGTATGGGCCTTGGCGGCGCGTCGGGCTTCGACATCCCGCCAGACGAGGACGATGACGACGGCCCGTTCCCCGATGGATAGGCGGCGCGGGCTGAACAGTCCTGAACAGTTTGAACAGTTGAGCGCTGGGGCAGAGGCCCCGCCGAACAGTTCGAACCCTTCGGCGGCGGCGGACTGTTCAAATACTAAAGGACTGAAAAGACTGTGTTTCTGAACAGTCCGAACAGTCCGAGGAGTTTTCGCTAGCCGGGGCCTTGTGAGGCGAGTGCGGGCAGGCGTGGCGTTTGTGGGTGTGTGAGGCGGGTATCTGTTCGGCGTGTTCGGTGGGTGTGTCGAGGCGTCGTTTTTTGGGTCGGGAGAGGTTGAGGTGATCAAATCCATCAAGAAAGAAACCAAGGGTAAGGCTGGCCGGAAGGCCAGCGGGCTGCGCGACCTGTCGCCTGAAGCCGCTCGCTTGGCGATCAGCCGCGCCGCGCTGCGGGCGATCGAGACGCCGCTGCCCGCCGACCTGTCGGTGGCGGCGCAGCAGGCCCGCCGCGCGGAGATCGCTCGGGTTGGCCTGAAGCGCGAAGCGAACCTGGTTCGCGGCGCGGTCGCCCTGCAACAGACCGCCATCAAGGCCACGGGCATGTCGGGCGGCGTCCCGACCTTGGAGCGCCTGCTGCGCGACGACGTCTCGATGGCCAGCTTGCAGACGGTCGAGGACGGCGAGTTCGCTATCCGGCCGGTCATGCGCAGCAAGACGATGCAGGAAGTGCTCGTCGGCTGCGGCGTTGAACGGGCGGTCGCCTGGGCGGGCGAGGAATTCATCGCCGATGTCGAGCGCGCGACGATTGGACGCCTGACCGCCAGCTATGGCGAAGGCCTCGGCGGCGCGGCGACGGCCGAACCGCTGCGCGTACTTCAAGCCCTGGACCGTCTCGGCCGAGCGCAAGAGCGCTTGACCCGTAAGGAGCGCGTGGCGGTGTGGGGCTTCCTGGTGCTCGGCATGTCGGCGACCGACGTAGGCTGGGCCTTGGTGGGCAACGCGCTGGCCAAGCCGAAAGGCGGCGAGCGGGACATGCGCACGGCCACGGCCTTGGTCGTTGAAGCGGCCCTCGAACGGATGGCGGTCTTCTACAAGTCGGTGGCTTGACAAAAACGGCACTTTAATCGCATTGATTTCCTCACGCACAGAGTTGCGCCTGAAGCCCGCCCGGCCCCGAGCCCGGCGGGCTTTTTCGTGGCCCGACGCTGGCGCGTGCGTTCCCCTCCCAAGATCCTGCGGCGCTCGCCCTGATCCAGGGCGGGCGTCCTTCTTGGAGCGCCATGCCCTCTCAGCCCCGCATCTTCCGGCCTGGCGGCTCGCGCTCGCGGGCCGATGCTCGCCGCGCCTACGACGCCACGCGGCGGGATCGTCATGCCTGGCGCGCTTGGTACGGCCTCGCCCGCTGGCATCGCATCCGCGCCCGCCAGCTGCGCGACCATCCGCTCTGCGCCCTGTGCGAAGAGGACGGCCTCGTCGTCCCCGCCACGGTCTGCGACCACGTCGAGCAGCACGGTGGCGACGAGGAGAAGTTCTGGTCGGGTCCGTTTCAGTCGCTGTGCAAGCCCTGCCACGATCGCCGAAAGCAGGCCGAGGAGGCCGCCGCCCGGCGGGCCGCCCCCCGGCCGCGCGCCGGTGGGGGGGCATCGAAAGTCTGAGGCCGCCCGTCCCCCACACCGGCGTCCCAAGCACGCGCATTTCTCCGCGATATTCTGCAGAACATTTTTTTAGAGGGAGGGGCGCATGGGCCGACGCCCTGATCCCGCGAGCGTCCAGCACGCGAAAGGCAATCCCGGCAAGCGGCTCTCGAAGGCCGAGCGCCAACGTCTGGAGTCGGAGCGCCTGGCGGGCCTGATGGCCGCCGCCCCGGCGGCCGGCGCGGACCCGCTATCGCCGCCCGCGTTCCTGGACGAGCGCTTCGGCCCGGCCCTGGCGATCTGGCGCGAATATGCGCCGAAGCTGGCGGCCACGAACCGCCTGGGCGAGCTGCACCGCCATACCTTCGCGCTGTTCTGCGTCTACATGGGCGAGTGGGTGGCCGCGAACGAAGAGATCGTCACCAAGGGCGCGACCCAGCGGATCAAGAACGTCTCGGGCTCGTACCGCGAAGTCGACCGCCCGGCGGTCTCACGCCGCGCCACGGCGTTCGCCGCCGTCATGGAGCTGTCGGAACACTTCGGCTTCACGCCGCACGACGAGTACGCGCTGATGAAGGACCAGGTGGCGATGGGCCAGCTGGGGCTCTTCGGCAACGCGAAACCTGCCGCCGGCGCAGCGCCGCAACCCGAACAGCCTGCGGCGGCCACCCAGGCTGAAGACCCGATCGGCGCCCTCGGCCGCATGGACTCGGCGCCGCCGCGCCCGCACTGACCATGACGCGCGACGAGGCGTCGGCCGGCGCCTCGCCGGACGCGATCCAGTCCAGCCACGGCGAGGGACTGTGGCCTCTGCCCGACTGGCTGAAGTCGGTCGAGGAGGATCCGACCTACGCCTGGGTGATCACCCAGTGGAAGCGCGCGGCGGGGGTGCCTGGTGCGTGGTTCGACTACGCCAAGGCCCAGGGCGCGGTAGACCTCTGGCCGAAGATCTTCACGCTCACCGAGGACCGCTTCGCCGGGAAGCCCTTCCGGCTGGTGCTCTGGCAAGAGCTGATCGTCCGCATGCTCGTCGGCTGGAAGGTCCCGGTGGACCTGCTGGACGAGGAGACCGGCGAGCCCAAGGTCGAGCAGGTTCGGCTGTTCCGCCGGCTGATGCTCTGGATCCCGCGCAAGAACGGTAAGAGCGAGTTCCTGTCGGCGCTGGCCCTGCTGTTCTTCGTGCTGGACGGCACCGTCGCCGGCCAGGGCTTCGCCTTCGCCCGCGACGAGAAGCAGGCCAAGATCGTCTTCGACAAGATGAAGGCGATGGTCTTCGGCGAGCGGTCGGACGGCAAGCCGCCGCCGCTGGCCAAGGGCATCGTCGGCTTCAAGAAGTCGCTCTGGATCCCGAAGATCCGCGCTCTGTTCGAGTTGCTCACCGGCAAGGCCGAGGGCAAGCACGGCAGGTCGCCCACGGTCATCGTCGGCGACGAGATGCACGAATGGGAGAGCCTGGATCTCTCCACGACGCTGCGCCAGGGCACCGGCGCCCGCCTGCAGCCGATCGAGCTATACGCCTCGACCGCCGGCCTGAAGGACAAGGTTGTCGGCTACGGGCTCTGGGAAGAGAGCCGCGCTATCCTCGACGGTCGCATCGACGATCCGACCACCCTGGTCGTGATCTTCGCGGCCGATCCCGACGCCGATCCATTCGACGAGAAGAACTGGCCTGGCGCGAACCCGTCGCTGGGCCTGTCGCCAACGATGGCCTTCCTCCGCCGCGAGGCGGCGCTGGCCAAGGACAACCCGCGCGCCGAGGCGCATTTCCGCCGCTACCACCTCAACCAGTGGGTCGACAGCCTCGTCCGCTGGCTGAACATCAAGCGCTGGGACGCTTGCGCCAAGGACAAGAAGGCCTGGAAGCGGTTCCCCAAGGACCTGCTGGGCCGCAAGTGCTTCCTGACCATCGACGTGTCGTCGACCCAGGACGTTACCGCGCTGGTGCTGCTGTTCCCGCCCGTCGAGGCGGGCGAGCCCTGGAAGCTGGTCTGCCGCTTCTGGGTCCCTGAAGAGACACTGGCGAACCGGGTTCGCAACGATCGGGTCTCCTACGACAAGTGGCAGTCGATCGGCGCGCTGGAGACGACGGACGGCGACTACGTCGACCAAAACGCCGTTTATGAGGCGGTGCTGGAAGCGTTCAACGACTACGAGATCGAGCTGCTCGGCTACGATCCGTGGAATGCCCGCAAGCTGATCGGTGACCTGCAGAAAGCTGGCGTCGATCCCGAAAAGATGGTCGAGATCCGGCAGGGCATCCCCTCGCTGGGCGAGGGCACCAAGCACTTCGAGCGCCTGGTGTACGCCGGCCAGATGGACCACGGCGGCAACCCGATGCTGCGCTGGATGGCCGGCAACGCCGTCGTTCGCTTCGACGAAAACATGAACTTCGCCCCGGCGAAAAAGAAGTCGCGCGAGAAGATCGACGGCATCGTGGCTGCGGTCATGGGCTGCGTCCTGGCCTTCTATGAAGAGCCCGAGGACGAGACGATCGGCGGCGGCGTGGTGGAGGTCTGATGCTCGGATCCAAACCCAAGGCCTCCGCCGCGTACCGTCCGCTCGTCCTCGACGAACCGGTCGATCGCCCCCAGGCGGCCACCACCTTCCTGTCGTCGGATCTCGAAGCCTGGCAGGGCCTGTTCCCTGACCTGGGCGTCGGCGTCTCGCCCGACACGGCCATGCGTCACTCGACGGTCTATCGCTGCGTCTTCCTGATCGCCTCGGCGATCGCCAAGGCCCCGCTGCTGTCCTTCCGACGCGGTGAGGACGGCTTTGACGTCGAGCTGGTGGACCACCCGACGGCCCGTCTGCTGAAGGACCGGCCGAACCCGCGCATGACGCCAACGATCTTCTGGCGTCTGGTCGTGTCGCAGATGCTGCTGCGCGGCAACGGCATCGTCTGGATCGAGCGCAAGCGTTCGGGCGAGCCTGTGGCGCTGTGGCCGATCCCAATGGCGCGCACGACGATCAGCCTGCGGAATGGCCGGCTGCGCTACCAGCTCACGCTCGACGACGGCGCGATCGTCATCGCCGACCAGGACGACGTGTTGCACTTCCCCGGCTCGACCGAATGGGACGGCCTGAAGTGCAAGACCCCGATCCAGGCGATGGGCGCATCGGTCGGCATCGGCCTGGAAGCCGACCGCTACGCCCGCGCCTTCTTCGAGAACGACGCGACGCCGCCGAGCTACATCACCTATCCGAACCAGTTCAAGAACGCCTCGGGCCAGGCCGACGAGATCCGCCGCGTCTGGAAAGATCGCTTCGGCGGCGCCAACCGGCACTCGGGTCCGGCCGTCCTCGACCAGGGCGGCGAGGTCAAGCAGCTGGCCATCACGGCCGAAGACGCCCAGCTGCTGGAGACGCGCAAGTTTCAGGTCGAGGACATCGCCCGGCTGTTTGGCGTGCCCCGTCCGCTGCTGGCCATGGACGACACGACCTGGGGCTCGGGCGTCGACAGCCTGGGCCTGCTCTACCTCGTCCACACCCTGGACCCGCACTTCGTGGCCATCGCCCAGGAGTGCGGCTGGAAGCTCTACACGCCGTGGGCCGTCTACTGCGCCCACGATCCCGAGGCCTTGACGCAGTCCGACACGAAGGGCCGCTCCGAGGCCGATCGTGTGGCCCTCGGCGGCTCCGCCGGCCCTGGATACATGACCCAGAACGAGGTCCGTCGCCGTCGCCGCCTGCCCCGCAGCAGCGATCCCAACGCCGACAAGCTGACCGTCTGGACCCCCAAGCAACAAAAGGACACCGGCGATGCAAAAGCTGATCCAGCTGCTGGCCAGCAATAAGGACCGCGGTTCACGGCCGAAGGCCGAAGCCTCGGGCGACGAGGCCACGGTCTACCTGTACGACGCCATCGGGTACTGGGGCGTCGAGGCCTCCGACTTCGTGAAGGATCTGAAGGCGATCGACGCCAAGACGATCAACCTTCGCATCAACTCGCCGGGCGGCGACGTCTTCGACGCCCGCGCCATGAAGGTGGCGCTGGAGCAGCACCCGGCCAAGATCGTCGCCCACATCGACGGCCTGGCCGCCTCGGCCGCCTCGTTCATCATGCTGGCGGCCGACGAGATCCGCATCGCCGACGGCGCCTTCGTGATGATCCACAACGCCTGGGGCCTTGCCATCGGCAACGCGCAGGAGATGCGCGCCACGGCCGACCTGCTGGACAAGGTCGACGGCACGATCGTCAACGACTACGTGGCCAAGACCGGCAAGACCGCCGACGAGGTCAAGGCCTGGATGGCCGCCGAGACGTGGTTCACCTCGGCCGAGGCCGTCGAGCATGGCTTCGCCGACAGCATCGCCGACAAGCAGAAGGCCGACGCCTCGGCGGCCAACTTCGATCTTTCCGCCTACCGCAACGCGCCCAAGGCGCTGCGCGAGCCGGCGGCGAAAACCTTCGATGCGATGGCGAACGATCGCCAGCGCTACGAAGCCCGGCTCGGTCTCTACGAACGCGCCGCCTAAGCCCGCCCCCGCAAGGGCGTCACACCCAAGCCGCCAGGGACCTCCCGGCGGCTTTTTTCATGGAGACTACTGATGTCGAAAGGCATTCAGGCCCTGCGGGAACAGCGCACGGCCCACGCGAAGGAAGCTCGCAACATCCTGGACACCAAGACCGGGAAGGACTGGACGGCGGAAACGGCCGCCGAGGTCGACGCCCTCTACGCCAAGATCGACGATCTGGACGGCCAGATCGAACGCTTCGAGCGCGCCCTCCAGCTGGAAGACAGCCTCGACCAGCGCGGCCAGCAACGCGCCGAACGTTCGGGCCGCTCGGTCGACGAAGAAGCGCACAACGTCGCCACGGAAAAGGGCATCTTCGACGCTTGGTGCCGTGGTGGCATGGATCAACTGAGCGACGAGCAGCGCGAACACGTTCAGGCCCGCCGCAACGAAGCCCGACGCCTGTACGGCGCTCAATCGGTCGGCACCGGCTCGCAGGGCGGCTATCTCGTCCCGCGCGACTTCGCCGGCACGATGCTGGAGAAGATGGCGGCCTGCGGCGGCATGCGTGAAGTCGCCGACATCCTGCAGACGGATGGCGGCAACTCGATCGACTTCGCGACGGTCGACGAGACCGGCCAGGAGGGCGAGCTGGTCGCGGAAAGCACGGCGGCCAGCGGCGGCGACATCACCTTCGGCACCACGGCGATCGACGCCTACAAGTACGGCTCGAAGGTGGTGACCATCCCGATCGAGCTGCTGCAGGACGGCCGCGTCGATATCGAGGCCTACGTCAACCGCGCCCTGGCCGAGCGTATCGCCCGCATCACGAACCGCCACTTCACCGTGGGCGATGGCACGAACAAGCCGCGCGGCGCCGCTGTCGCCGCCGCCCAGGGCAAGGTCGGCGCGACGGGCCAGACCGCCGCCGTCACCTATGACGACTTCGTCGATCTCGAACACTCGGTGGACCCGGCCTATCGCCGGAACGGCTCGTGGATGTTCCACGACCAGACGCTGAAGGTGGTCAAGAAGCTGAAGGACAGCCAGGGCCGCCCGCTGTGGCGTCCGGGCGTCACCGGCGGCGATCCGGACGACATCCTGAACTACCGTTACACCATCAACCAGCACATGCCGCAGATGGCCGCGAACGCGAAGTCCATCCTGTTCGGCGACTTCAAGAAATACCTCATCCGCGACGTGATGGCGGTGACGCTCTTCCGCTTCGCTGACAGCAAGTACATGGAAAAGGGCCAGGTGGGCTTCCTGGCCTGGTCGCGCCACGACGGCGACCTGATCGACGCCTCGAACGAGTCGATCAAGCACTACGCCAACTCGGCCACCTAAGCCGACGCCGCCGGCCGGGCATCTTGCCCGGCCGGGGCTCTCTTCCCCTCTCGCGACAGGATCGGACGCCATGTTCGTCAAGATGCTCACGGCCATGGCCGGAGACTCGTTCTCGTATGACCACGGCGCCGTGGTCGAAGTCGAAGCCAAGACCGGCAAGGCCTGGCTCAAGGCCGGCATCGCCGAGGCGGCGCCCGACAGCGAGGCCCTGAAGACCCAACTGGCCACGGCCAGCGATACCGCCACCCAGGCCACGGCCCGCATCGCGGAGCTGGAAGCCGAGGTGGAGCGGCTAACGGCGGAACTCGAGGCCTTGAAGGCCCCGCCGGCCGACGAGACCCCCCCGGCCGAAGGCGGCGAGTGATGGCGGACCCGGTCGAAGTCCCGGCCGGGCCGCTCGTCACGCTGGACCTGGCCAAGCAGCACCTGGGCGTCTGGTCCGATGAGACCGACGCCCTGATCACCCTCTACATCAACGCCGCCAGCGACCGGATCCGCACCCGCCACGTCTTCGGCGATCCGGTCCCGGCCAACGTCCAGGCCGCCACGCTCCTCATGGTCGAAGACCTCTATGACCCGCCCGAAGCGGCGGCGGCCGAGCAGCGCCTGAAGACGATCGACAACCTGCTGCGTCCCTTCGAGACGCCCGAGGTCTAGGAGGCCGCGCCATGGCTTGGGTCGAGTTCACCGACAAATTCCGGTTCGTGCCGCCGGCTGATCGACGGGTCACCGTGCGCTATAGCGCCGGCCAACGCCTGTCGGTCACTGCGGAGTGCGCCCGCCAGGCCGTCGAGGCCGGCGTCGCCAAGCGGATCAAGGCGCCGGCGCGCGGCGAGGTCCCGGACGGCGCGCCTGAAGAGACCGCCGAGGCGAACCCGGTTCGCGAGGACTGAGATGCGGGCCGGCGAGTTCCCCGAGCGCATTCAGTTCCAGCAGCGCGGCGAGGACGAGAACGGCGACCGCCTGGGCGACTGGGAGGCCGAGGACCGCTTCAAGACCGCCGCGCGCTACACCTATCTGCGGGGCGGCGAGACCGTCATGCAGTCGCGCCTGACCGGCGTTCAACCCGTGGTCATCCGGGTGCGGACCTCGGCGACGATGCGCGAGGTGACCTCGGACTTCCGCATCCTCGATCTGCGGTCGGGGGAGGCCTTCAACATCCGGTCGGTGATGCCCGATCGGCGCCGGAAGATCATCGACTTCACCTGCGATACGGGCGTCGCCGATGGGTAAGACCCGCATCGAGGGACGGCTTGAGCTCAAGCGCAAGCTGAACCGCGTCGCAGCCGCGCCCCGTGAGCCGCTCGAAGCCGAGGTCGATTGGGAGGCGAAGGATCTGGTCAAGCGCATGAAGCGCATCGTCCAGCGCCGCACCGGCAATTTGGCGGCCTCGATCCGCGAAGAGCCTGGCCCGACCGACATGTCCCGCGACGTGAAGGCCGGCGGCCCCCTGACCACCAAGCCTGTCCGCAACTCCAAGAAGGGCAACGCCCCGCACTACGACTACGCCCTGGCCGATGAGTACGGACGCGAGGGCCAGGAAGCGGACCCGTTCTTCTGGACCACTGTCCGGTCGCGTCGGAAGACGTACCGGCGACGCCGGGCCACGGCGTTGAACAAGGCCGTGAAGGCGGCGGTGAAGTGATGAAGGATCCCGCCGGCCCTATCTGCAAGGCGATCGAGAACAGGCTTCGCGACGACGCTGCGGTCAAGGCCAGCATGGGCGGCAAGACCCGGTTCTACGACCGCGTGCCGCCCGAGCGCGTCTTCCCTTACATCGCCCTCGGCCCTGTCGAGGTCGACTTCGAGGACGAGACCGACTGCCTCAGCGGCGCGGAGACCGTCGTCCAGCTGGACGTCTATTCCCGCGAGGTGAAGTCCGACGAGATCCGCGCCGTCGCCGGCGCCGTGGTCGAGGCCCTCCGCGCCGAGCTGGCGCTGGTCGGGCACGACGTCATCGATCAGGCGGTCAGCGCCGCCCGATACCTGGGCGATCCGGACGGCCTCAGCCGTCACGCCGTCCTGACCATCCGGTTCGATACCGAACCTTCTTAACCATTGCCGCCCTGGCGCGGCCTTTCCCGGAGACAACCATGGCCTCGGTCAAGGGCATCAAGCTCGTGCTGAAGGTGGGCAACGGCGCCTCACCCGAAGTGTTCACCGCCCGTTGCAGCCTCAACGCTCAGCGCGGCATCAAATTCACCGCCGACCTGCAGGACACCGCCGAGGTGGACTGCACGGATCCCGAAAAGGTCGCCTGGCTCGTCCGCGACAAGGTCTCGGTCTCGGGCGAGGTCAACGCCTCGGGCGTCCTCGATAAGGCCGACCTGGCGTTCTTCTTCGACTGGGTGAAGGACAAGGACGCCAAGAACTGCGAGGTCGTGGTCGACATCGCGGGCGGCTACCTCTGGGAGGGCGCCTGGCACTGCTCGGACTTCGAGGTGACCGGGGATCGCGGCAAGCGCTGCGAGATCTCGATCAACCTCAAGTCCGAGGGTGAGATCGAAGGCTCGGCCGTCGACTGATGCGCTACGACGGCAGCATCCAGCTGTCGTTCGGGGGCGGGAGGTTCACCTTCCGCCTCGCGCTCGGCGAGCTTGAGGAGCTGGAGGAGGTTTGCGGCGACCGCAAGCCCGACGGCTCGATCCGCCGCGTGGGTCCGGGCCTGGTGCTCGATCGCCTCCGCACCAACCAATGGACCACGGGCGACGTCCTTCACACGATCCGCCTCGGCCTGATCGGCGGCGGCATGAACCAGTATGAAGCCCAGCGCATGGCCGATCGCTACGTCGCCCAGCGCCCGGCCTGGTTCGAGAATGCCCTGGTGGCCCTCGCCGTCCTCGATGCCGCCTTGGCGGAGCCGGACGAAAGCCTGGGGGAGCCAGTGGCGGGGGAGACGGGGACAGGCTCCCAGACGGCCGGATCTCCTTCGCCAGCATCTATCGAAACGCCGGCGCCCTAGGCTACGACATCGACCAGGTGCGCCGGATGAGCCTCTGGCAGTTCCGGGCCATCGTCGAGGGCTACCGTCGCGCCAACAGCGCTGAGGACGAGAAGCCGCCCGCGCCGACCGACGCGGAGCATGATGAACTCATGGCGAAGTACGGTTGAACGGCTTTCGCAGGCCGCCGGGCCTGATAGTGAATTGCGTTGCGCCGCTGGTCAGAAGGGGCAACTCGAACACGATCTGCCTCGCTGATGTCAGGTCGCGAAGCGCTTGGCCCACGTAGATTTGTGAACCAGATCGATCGTCCCACGGAATGCTGGGAAAGGCCGTAACGTCGGCCGCGTCGGCCTTCCAGTGGATCGTACAGTTGCTAGTGCTTTCGCAGCGGAGCTGATCGCCAACCACTCGGACGAAAACCGAGACGTCTTCAGATCCAGGAATGTCCTGAAGGCAAACGGCAGCTCGCGTCTCAGCGGCTGCCTGGGTTTGATCGACGTTAGGCGCTGCGCTCACGCATGCCTGGTGAGTGATCGTCTGCCTCATCGCGTCCCGCTGCTCGGTGTAGATCCAGCCGTCTGAAGCTGACGCCACCTCCGACTTGGTCGGGGGACCGGAGTTGGCACGTTGGTCGCAGCCGCACACCGCAAGCGCGCTGGCGGCCAAGATCACGCCCGTCCTGATCATCGCAGTCACTCCAGTTTCGTTGGTCAGGAGATGTTATGGCTGACATTGACGTCCAGCGCCTTTTAGTCCGTCTCGAAGCCCGGATCGACAAGTACGAACAGGCCCTGTCGAAGGCGAACGCCCAGACGGACCGCCGGGCTCGGGCGATCGAGGCGCGCTTCGATCAGTCCGTCCGCAAGCTAGACGACGCCGGCCGTAAGATGGGGCGGGTCTATGACCCGCTCCTCGCCGCGTCGAAGCGCATGGAAGGGCAACTGTCCGCCAGTAGCGGCAAGATCCGCGGTGCCCTTCTGGCCACCGCTGCGCCGCTGGGCGCAGGCTTGGTCGCCGGCCTTTCCGCCAACAAGATCAAGGACTACGCGGACGGTTATACCCGCTACACCAACCAGCTGAAGGTCGCGGGCCTTGAGGGCCAGAACCTGACGACTGTTCAGGATCGCCTGTACGCGTCGGCGCAGAAATACGGCGCGCCTTTAGAGCAGCTCGGCACCCTCTACGGCAGAACCGCGTCGGCGCAAAAAGAGCTCGGCGCGTCCACCGAAGACCTGCTCAGGTTCACGAACGGAACGGCGGCGGCGCTGAAGGTTCAAGGCGGCAGCGCCGAAGAAGCGCGCGGCGCTCTTCTGCAACTCACCCAGGGCCTCGGCAGCACGGTATTCCGCGCCGAGGAGTTCAACAGTGTCCTCGAAGGGGCGCGGCCGATCATCCAGGCCGTGGCGCGCGGGAGCGACCGCTGGGGCGGATCGATCGCGAAGCTTCGCGCCGACATCATCGCGGGGAGCGTCTCGAACAAGGAATTCTTCCAAGCGGGTCTGGTCGGTTTCCGCGAGACCGAGCGGGTTGCGGACAAATCCGTCCTGACGATCGCCGCCTCCTTCCAGATCCTGAATAACGCCCTGGGCAAGTACATTGGCGAAACGGATTCGTCGCTCAGCGCCACGGCTCGGTTGTCAGCTGGCATCCAAGGCGTCGCGAATAATCTCGAACTCATCGTACCGGCGCTTGGTGTGATCGGAGCCGCTTACGGGGTGCGCGTGGCGGGTGGTCTGATCAAGGCCAACGCCGCCCAAATCGAACTGGCACTCGCGGTCGCGAGCGGCAACGCGGTGATGATCGACGGGGCGCGTGCGGCTGTTCTGAAATCCGACGCTGCAGTAAAGGCGAACCAGGCAGAGATCGCGGCGATCCAGGCGAACATCGCTGCATTGCGCGAAGAGGCTGCGCAGTATCAAGCCAACCTCGCCTTAGCGACGGAACAGCGCCTGGCGGCCAAAGCAGCGCAAGCGCAAGCGGCGACCAACGCAGCAGCGGGTTTCGGGAACATTCGCGTCGGCGCCGGCGCGCTTTCCGCTCCCGTCAATGCAGCGGCTGCTGCGACCCAGTTTGGCGAGGCCGGGCAAAACGCAATTGCCGATCGTCGACGGCTTGCCGCCGTTACCAAGGAACTTGAAGTCGCGGAAGCCGCCCTCACTGTGGCCTCGGGACGCGCGGCAGCAGCGCAAGCAGCACACACGGCGGCGGTCAGTGCGGCTAGCATCGCTGCTCGTGCGGGCGCCGTCGCGACGCAGCTGTTCACCGGCGCGCTGACCCTCATCGGCGGCAGCGTCGTTGGCGGCGCTGTCGTCTTGGCCCTGGGCGCGATCGTCGGCGCCGTCATCCTGCACAATCGCCACGTCAAGCAGGCAGCGGAAGATCAGGCAAAGCTGCGGGCTGACTCGAAAGCTCTGGCCGAAAAGCTGAAAGAAACTGCCGCCTATGGGCGAGCCGCCGCCGAGGGGGTGAAGGGCCTAGGAAGCCAAGCGGCTACGGCAACGCCGAAGGTCACCGCCTTCGCCGGGGCCGTCGGTCAACTCGCCGACGAACTGTTCCGCGCGGCGGAGGCTCGCAAGGCGGAAGCGATCGCGGCGCTCGAAACTCAGAAGAGCAACGCCAAGGTCAACTTGGACAAGGCTATCGCCCGGCAGGCCGAGGAAACCCGCCCGGTACGGAACTCTGCGCTTGAGGAAGGCGGACGCGGCGCTGCCGGCGCGGCGGCCTCCGTTGGTCTCAACGCTACTGCGGCGCTGGCTAACAGCAATGCCGCCCAGGAAGTCGCTCGGGCGGCAGCTGATTTCAAGGCAGCGGACGCGGAGATCAAACGCCTACGCGGCCTTAAACCTGAGGCCTTCGTTCGGCCGTCGGACTTGACGGGCAAGCGCGACCTTCCGGCCGAGCTTGCCGATCTCCAAACCCGTCTGAAGATCGCCCAGGCGGCGCACAACGGCGCCGCGACCCGCGAGCTTCAGGCGCAGATCTACACGCTGAAGAAGACGTCGACCTACATGAAGGCCGGCCTGAAGTTCGACGAGGCATATGCGCTGGCCTCGAAGGAAGCCGCCGAAATCAAGTCTGCCGCCGAAGGCTACGCGGCGCAGCAGGCGGGCAAGAAGGGCGCTCGCACCGCACTTCAGGAGGACCGCGCGGACCTGCAGCACGACCGCCGCTACGCCGCCGACCTGGCGCGCGCCCAGGACGATCAGCTGCAAGCCCAGGCGGACCTCACGTCCTCGACGCAGGACCGTCTGAAGGTCGAGCTGGCCAGGATCGAGACCGCTCGCCAGGCGCGGGCCGACGAGCTGGCCGACCAGGCCAAGTCTGCGGCCAATCCGAGCGGCTATTCGCCCGCCGAGATCGAGCGGCTGACCAAGCTGGCGAACGATACTGCCGACAAGCAGAAGGCCCGCGCCCAGGCCGTCGCCGACCAGGAAGTCGCCGACCAGGCCGTCGCCCTGGCCGAGAACGACCTTCAGAACCGCACCGAACTGCTCCAGGCCCAGCAAGGCCTGGCGACCACGGTCGCCGAGCGTCGGGACCTGGAGCTGAAGATCCTCGACCTGCAGCAGCAGGAAGAGCGCGCCCGCACCGAGGCGATCATCGCCTCGAAGACGGCGACGGACGCGGAGAAGGCCATCGCCCGCCAGCGCCTCGCGGCCCTGCCGGCGATCGAGGCCCTGCAGCGCAAGGCGGTCGAACGCGCCAACGAAAGCCAGCTGGCCTCGTATCGCCGCTCGCTGATCGTGCCGGGCACGGAACAGGCCGACCAGGGCGTTGTCGAGGGCTTGCAGACCCTGCGGTCCTCGCTGGTGAGCGCGGCGCTGGAGTCGGGCAACTTCGCCAGCGTCCTGGCCAATGTCGGACGGACGATCGGCGAGCAGATCGTCGGGCGCCTCGTCGACCAGCTGCTGATCGCGCCGACGGCCGAAGCGGCGGAAAAGGCCCTGGACGCCCTCTTCGGCACGGCGAGCACGGCGGCCGACGCGGCCGGGACGACAGCGGCCAGCGCCAAGGCGGCGGCCGACGGCGCGGCGGCGGTGAGC
Source organism: Caulobacter sp. BE264 (assembly GCF_031457805.1). Lineage (NCBI taxonomy): Bacteria > Pseudomonadati > Pseudomonadota > Alphaproteobacteria > Caulobacterales > Caulobacteraceae > Caulobacter > Caulobacter sp. BE264. Next base: position 137,052 of record NZ_JAVDXI010000003.1, read on the forward strand.
GCGGGCGCACTGGCCACGGCGGCGGCATCGGCCACGGCGGCCCTGCTCACCCTGACGGCGGCGGCGACGTCTTCGGCCGGCGCCGAGGGCGCGGGCTTCGTCGCCGGTTTCCTTGGACTCCGCGGTGGCGGCGCCATCCCCGGCTATGCCGGCGGGGGCGGCCTGGTGCGCGGTCCCGGCGGCCCGAGGGATGACGCGATCCTGGCCCAGCTGGCCAGCGGCCGGTTCCTGAAGCTCTCCGACGAGGAGTTCGTGGTCAACGCCCAGGCCACGCGAGAGCATCGCGGCCTGCTCGAAGCGATCAACAGCGGCACGCTGCGCGGCTACGCGGGTGGCGGGTCGATCGCGACGGGCGGAGCGCTGTCGACGGTGCGGAAGGTCAACAGCCTGTCGTTCTCGTCGGGCCTGGCCAATGGCGGCCGGCAGTCGGTCTTCCAGTTCGATTTGCGCGGCGCGATCCTGACGGAGGATCTGATGCACGACATCAACGGCAAGATCTCCGCCGCCGAAAGCCGGGCCGCTATCCGTGGCGCCCAGGGCGGCGCGGCGATGGCCCAGGCCCAGATCCAGAAGGCGGCGGCAAGCCGCCTGGGCCGCTGACATGGCCTTTCTGCTGCCCGCCCTGCCGCGCGCCGCCGAGATCGAACCCGAGATCCCGGACGCCAGCGCCCGCGTATCGCCCACGACCGGCGCCGGCGCGTCCCAGACGATCCTGCGTCCCGGCCGATGCGCCGTCTCCGTGACGATCGGCGATCTCAGCGAAGCGGGAGCCGCCGCCTGGCTGGCCGCCCAGCTGCGCCACAAGACCGAGGGCGGCGCGGTTCGCCTGATCTGGCCTCGCCTGGGCGTCACCGGCCTGCCGGTGTCCGCCGTGGTCGACGGCGCGGGTCAGGCTGGCTCGCTGCTCGCGATCCGTGGCCTGACGCCAGGCTCGACCCTGCCGACCTTCACCCCGTTCAGCTTCATCAAGAACGGCGTGGTGTACATGCACCGGACAACGTCCGAGGTCGTGGCGGACGGCGCTGGCCGGGTCATCGTGACGATCGGCCCGATGTTGCGCGCATCCCCGGCCGACGGCGCGACCCTGGCCTTCACCGAGCCGATGATCGAGGGCGACCTCGACCCCGGCCCGATCAAGTGGTCGGTGAAGCGGCTGCGCTTCCACACCGTGACGTTCAAGATCTCGGAACGATAGCCGTCATGAGCTTCTCGCCCGAAAGGGACGCCGCGCTCAAGCAGCCGGCGATCATGCTGCCGTTCTGCCTGCAATGGGACCTGCCCGGGGGGCCGCTGCGCCTCAGCGAGGCCGGGTTCTTCTCGTTCGAAGTCGACGGCCAGGAAGTCACCTTCCAAGAGCGCGACGAGACCTTCGGCGTGCTGGGCGCGATCGGCCCGATCGCCGACGGCCTGATGACCGAGGCGCCGTCGACCTCGTTCGTGATCTTCCCGCCGACCAACGCCGCCATGGCCGCCCTGGCCGCGCCTGGCGTCCAAGGTTCGCGCGTGCGGATCTGGGAGGTCGTGCTGGATCCGATCACCGGCCAGGTCGTGGGCGAGGCCGACGAGCAGTTCGTCGGCGAAAGCGATGTGCTGACCAACACGGTCGACGAGAACATTCGCAGCCTGACGATCACCGCCAACTCGCGGATGGCGCGGTTCCTCCGCAAGAAGGAAGGCGCGCGGCTGAACAACGGCTTCCACCAGCGGTGCAAGCCCGGCGAGCTGGGCCTGCAATACATGCAGTCCGTCTCGCGCTCGATCCCCTGGGGCTCGGACACCCCGACCAGCGCGCTCAGCGCGGCCCAGGCGGCGGCCTACGCCCGCCTCTACGGCACGACCTACTTCGGGGCCTGACCATGACGCCGCTCGACGTCCGCGTCGCCGCCGCCCAGGCGACGCGCGAGGCCTTCTGTGACCAGACCTTCGAGTGGGGCGTGCGCGATTGCGTCCGCCTGGCGGCCCACGACCTGAAGGGCCTCGGCTATCGGCCGCGTCTGTCGCGGGGCGGTTACTACAAGACCGCCCTGTCGGCCCGGAAGGCGCTGAAGCGAACCGGGTTCGCCACTCTGGAGGCGGCCCTGGATGACCTGGGCCTGGCGCGCCTGCCGTGGGCCTATGCCTTGCCCGGCGACATCGTGGCCCTGCCGTCGGCCGAGGATTGGCCGGCTCTGGGCGTCGTCATGGATCAGACCCTCGTCCTGGCCTTCGCGCCGGACGGTGTCTGCCGCCTCGCCAAGCCCGCCGCCGCCGACATCCTGTGCCTGTGGAGCGCCGCCCCATGCCTCAAGCCGCGCTAGCCGCCGCAGTCTGGGTCGGCAGCCAGGTCGCCTTCGCCGCCGCCGCCGTCGGCGCCTCAACGGTCGTGGCCGCCGCCACTGGCTACGCGACGATCGGCGCGACGCTGGCGGCCGAGGTCTACGCGGTCAGCAAGGCCACCCAGGCCCTGACGCCGAAGATCAAGGGACCGGAGACGGTTCTCCAGTGGCAGGCGGATCCGCGCGCCGGCATCCCCTATGGCATCGGCCGCAGCGCCATCGCCGGCAGCATCGTCTTCAACCAGGCGGCCGGCGACACGAACAAGTTCCTCAACTTCGCGACCGTCTATTCGGGCGCGGGTCCGATCGACGGGTTCGAGGCCTTCCAGGCCAACGGCGTCACCGTGCCGTTCACCGCCGACGGCGGCGAAGGCGCGAGCGGCTACTACCTCAACCGCATGTGGCTCAAGACCCAGCTGGGTCAGGCCAACGAGCCCTATCTGCACTGGACGGCCACCGGCTCGAAGGACACGCCGGCCAATCACGGCGGCATGCCGTCGGAGTGGACCTCAGCGCACAAGCTGTCGGGCCTGGCCGCGTCGCTCTGGGCGCTGGAGTACGACCCGAAGAAATACGCCTCGGGTGTCCCGTCGCCGCGCATGATCGGCCGCTGGGTCAAGACCTACGACCCACGCCAGGACTCGACCTATCCCGGCGGCTCGGGCGCGCATCGTTGGAACGACGAGAGCACCTGGACCTGGTCGCGTTGCCCCTACCGTAACGCCATCACCTGGATCATCGGCCGCCGCTCTGGCGGCGTGCTGACCCACGGGCTGGGCGCCGACATCAGCGAGATCGACGTGCCCGCCTTCGTGCAGGGCGCGAACGTCTCGGACGCCAACAGCTGGTATGTCGACGGCGCGGTCGACAGCCTGGACGACGACTACGAAGTCCTGAAGGCCATGCTCCAGGCCGGCGCCGGCGTGCCGATCCTGGGCGGCTCCAAGATCTCGTGCATGGTCAACGCCCCGGCCGTCAGCCTGGCCACGATCACCGAGGCCGACATCGTCGGGACGATGACGGTTCCCGGCCAGGTCAGCGCGGCCGAGCGGATCAACACCGTCTGGCCCAGCTACACCGAAGAGGCCCTGGACTGGCAGGTCGTGACGCCGGACGCCCCGGTGCAGGTCGCCGAGTACGTGGCTGTCGACGGCGAGGAGCGCTCGATCGAGCTGGGCATGCCGCTGATCACCAGCGCGACCCAAGTCGGCCAGATCTGCCGCTACGCGATCGAGGACGCCCGCGAGCTGACGGGCATTGTCCTGACCCTGTTCCCGCGCTGGAAGTGGCTCCCGCCCGGCGCCTGCGTCACGGTGAACAGCCCGGAGGCGGGCCTAAACGGCCAGAAGGTGCGGATCCAGAAGCGGACCCGCGACCTCTCGACCAAGCTCCCGACGTACATCTGCCGCACCGAAACCGACGGCAAGCACGCCTACGCCCTTGGCCAGACGAACACGCCGCCGGCCGACCCGGCGCTGACGGGCGTGGACCCGACCGTCGTTCCGCTGCCGGGCGATGGCGCGTGGCAGATCGTGGACGGCGTGGTCGCCAATGACGACGGCTCGCTGCCGGCGATCGTGATCCGCGGTGCGGCCGATTACTACAACGCCGTGACGATCGTCGTGGACTTCCGCGAGATTCTCGGGCCGGTCGGCGGGCCGAACACCTTCGGCGAATGGCAATCCCAGTCGTTCCCGGCCACCGCCACCGAGCTGGTGGTGACCGGCGTAAAGCCGGGCTCGCGATATCAAGTCCGCGTCCGCTACATCACGGCGGCCGGGACCGAGAACCCGGACACCGGCACCGATCTGGGCAACGTAACCACGGGTCCGATCGTCAGCGCCGGGGTCAAGACCATCGCCGGCATGACTCCCTCGGCCTTGGTCGACGAGCTGCGCGCGAACACCGACGCCGGGCGCCAGCTGGCCCAGGCCAATCTAGAACTGGCGATGGGCGCGATCGACGAGCGCGGTCAGCTGATCAGCGAGACGTTCCACAAGGGCGTGCGGGTCAAGCGCATCCTGATCGACGAAGATCAGGAATGGGAGGAAGGCGACAAGACCTTCTGGTCGCGCATGGGCCTGATGGCGCTGCTGTCGCCGTCCGGCAACAGCATGATCATGCGGCACGACACGCTGATGTGGTCGACGACGGAAAGCCTGGCCGACCACGTCGAGGCGATCCGCACCCAGATCGGCACCGACATCGCGGCCTTCAACACCCAAATCCGAACCTGGGTGAACTCGTCCAGCGCCGGCGTCCTTTGGATCAACGCACTCGAGGCGAACTTCGGGAACAACTTCCGAGGATCGATCACCCAGACGGCCAGCGTCGTTTCGGGGATGGGCGCGAGTTACACGATCTCGACCGACGTCAACGGCCATGCCGCCGGTTTGCGCCTGGTCAACACGGGGGCGACCTCGGCGTTCGTGGTCTCGGCCGCTGAGATCGGATTTTCGAACGGGAGTACGACCCTCTATCCGCTGGCCATCGTCGGAGGGATCGTCAAGGCGACCAACTTCGAGGCCGACCGCGTCCGCGCCAACAGCATCTACGCGGTCAACATCGTCGCCGAGAATATCCAGACGACCCACATCGCGGGGCGGAACGTCACGGACTCCGTGGTCTCTTCGTCAGGCGTTTCGATCGACCTAGCGGTCGGCGTTTGGACGACGCTTCGGTCGATCAGCTACTACAGCCTCGGCGGCCGTCTGGAGATCTACACGCAGGCCACCCTCGGCAGCTATTCGACGGACAGCTACGCGGATCTGCGTGTCTTGGTCGACGGCGTCGTTCAGGACGACTGGCCGAAATACGTGAAGGGCGGGGCTTACGACCGCATCCCTTCTCTGACCGACGCCACGCCCGGCGCCGGATGGCACACGATCGAGTTCCAGGCGACGCTTCTGTCGGGGTCCGGCACCTGCCGCGCCGCGAACTATTCCGCCCGCATCACTGAACACAAGACGGAGCGCTGACCATGTCTCGCGTTGTGGCGATCTACTACCTCGGCGACCAGCCGGTCGCCGCCTTCGCGGGGCCTGCCGAGATCTTCGAGGCGAACAAGGAGCCGGAAAGCCTGCCGTACCGGCTGATGAACGGCACGCCGTGGGGCGAAATCGAGGGCTACCGCGCCGCCCCGACCCTGGCCGAGTTCGACGCCTGGCGAGCCGCCAATCCCGAGGCCGAACCGGCCGAGGGCGAACCTCAAGAATAGGGGAATTCGGCATGGCCGAAGCGACGACGGGCGACCCGCGCGAGGCGGCGTCGCGCGAGTACATGCACCTGCTCGAAGACTATTTTCAGACGCGCGAGACCGAAGACGCGCTGCGCGAAAAGCGCGTTCAGCTGGCCGTTCGACTGAAGGTGCTGGGGGCGGGGATCGACGCGGCCAAGAACGCGCGAACCGGATTCGCCAAACCTGAGGGGGGTGAAGCCTGATGTCGATCACGACGGACACTGTCGCTCTGCGCCTGGCGCAGCGCCTCGTCGCGCACGGCGTGGCGATCGACGACGTCGAAGCATTCGCCGCCGACTTCGCGCCGGATCTGGTGGATTGGGTCGGCGGCGAAGAGGCTGTCCCGGTCGCGCTGGCTTCCAAGGTAGCGACCACGGCCGGCGCGTGGAACGCCGACGTGATGCAACGTATCGACTGGTGGACGGGCACGGTCGACGGCGGGCCGAACGGCGATGGCATGTACCCCATGACCAACGCCGCCGGGGTGAAAACTATGTTCCCGTCCTTGGCGAAGATTTTCGCCACGGTCGGAACCGTGGGCGATCCGGCGGCTGTCATCTCCGAGGTGCAAGCGCTTGTAGACGACGCCGAGGGGGCTAAGAGCGTTGCGGAAGCGGCCCGAGATCAAGTGGTTGATCGGATCGATCCGGGGATCTCCCTTCGCGATACCGACTCCGCGAACTGGGCGCTTGTTGTTCTGGATAAGAATGACAAGTCGGCTGGCGGCTGGAAGTTGGACGGCACCTTCGCTCCGGTGAAGATCCTCCTGCCTGATGCCTCTCAGATCGCTGGGCGTAGCCTGACGTCTGGACTGATGGCGGAAGGGGTCAGCGACCAAGTCCGTAGCCTCGACGACTATTCTCCGTATGCCTTCGTTGTGCATGACGCCGCCGGCAACATGAAGTTGGCGGTGCCTAAAAACGGGCCTGTCATGGCGCGTGTGACCAAGGCCTTGCGGGTCGAAGCGCTTGACCCTGGCCAGGTCGGCTTCAACGCGCTCGCTGACGAGATCATTCTAGAGCCGATCGAGAACGACAGCGGTCAATACGCTCTCCTCGTCCTCGACCAGGCCAACAACATCAAGTTCGCGGTCCCAAAGTCGGGGCCTGTGATCGCCCGGGTAACGAAAGCTATTCGGGTCGAAACCATCGACGATGGGCAGGTTGGATTTAGCGCCCTGGCGTCCGAAATCCCGCTGTCAGCGGTGGATGCATCGGCTTCCGACCAGTATGCGCTGTTGGTTCTCGATCAGTCGAACAAGATCAAATTCGCTGTCCCGAAGTCTGGCCCGGTTATCGGCCGCGTTCAGCGCGCCGTGGTGGCCGAAAGCGTGACTGCCGGAAGCATCGGGCTGGCGGCGCTCGCTCCGGACGTCACTTCTCAGCTCGCCTCCAACCGCTACGTCGCGCAGCTCACCGGTAGTTCTCCGACTCGAAAGCTATTCGTCAGTGACCGAAAGACCGGTCGCCGCGTCCAGATTACCGCAACGGATCCGGCCGACCCGAAGATCCTGGACGGGTCTTATGTTGCTTTCGTGGATGGTGGAGAGGAGCGCTATCAATCAGTGATGGGCGGCGCGACCTGGCCGGTCTACCCGACCCGTCAGCTAACGCTCTTTGGGGACAGTCTGACAAACGCCGGTCTCGGCGTCAGCAATGTCGGCTCGGTGCTCGGGATCACTGCCGTCAACCGGGGCATCAGCGGCCAAGGGATCGCGGATATCGCGATCCGCCAGGGCGGCCTTCGTCCCGCAATCACTGTCTCGGGCAACACGATCCCGGCCTCGGGCGTGGTGGCAGTCACGGCGATCTCTCCTGCCACGGGGTACCGTGTCGGCTCCGGCTATTCCTTCGTCGGCACCCTGGCAGGCGTCGCTGGGACCCTCGCTCGCGACAACGCAAATGCCTGGACGTTCACCCGCACGGCCGACGGCGCCGACGTGGCGTGCCCGCCCGGCTCGCTCTTCGTGCACGACGCGCAATCTCTGCCGGCACAGAACGATGTGCAATCGATCTGGGTTGGCCGAAACAACGTGGGGGACGCAACGTTCCTTGCGGACCTGCAGAGCGGCGTAGCCCTGATGGTCGGCTTCCTGAAGCCCCTGGTGAAGCGCTACGCCATCATCTCCGTGACCAATGGTCAGAGCGAAGGCATCGGGACCTCGGCCTACCAAAAGATCGCCGACGCTAACGCCTACCTCGCCGCGACCTACGGCGACTTCTTCTACGACCTGAGGTCTGATTTCATCCAGCACGGCCTGACCGTGGTGGGCCTGACCGCGAGCTCGGACGACCTCGCCGCCATCGCGGCAGACAAGCCTCCGCCGTCGCTAATGGGCGACAGCATCCATCCCAACAATACCGGCTACGCCGCACAGAAACTTCTGTTCGCGGCCTGGCTTACTTCGAGAGGGTACTTCCTATGACGGGCCTTGCGATCCGCTTCAATTCCACCTTCACCGATACCGACCTGCCGAAGTTCAAGTACGACGAACTGCTAAGCGATGCCGCCGGCTCGCTCATGCTGCTGGACGTTCGCAATTGGTCCGCCGGCGTACCGGCCAATGCCGCGCTGCTGCCGAACCTGGCGCGCGAACAAGCCGCCCTCTCCGGCATCACCGGCGACACCTCGGCGGTCTTTAAGAAGGTCGGCAGCTTGGAAACGAGCGGCCAAGGCCTGCTCGAGCGAACCACGAAGGGAGGACTGCACGTCATTGTTCGTCAGTCGTCGCCGATCGCGATCGACAATGGCTATACGATCGATGTCCCGACGAACGTCCTGGCGTACATGCTCGCGAACCCGACGCACAATTTCTACTACTCGCAGTGGTCGAAGGTGACGCGCGTGGCCATCGCCAGCAACGGTGGTGCCCCCTCGACCATGAGCATCGAAAACGCGGCAAACGCGGGCTATGTGCGGTTCTCCCATATCTCCGGTCAGCAGATGCCTGTCGGCGGAAACGTCATTGGCAACCGCGAGAGCAATAGCTGGAATGTGACGGGAGACTCTTTCCGCAACCGCGCGGGCAAGAGCAGCGACACAACGCCAGTGGCCGCGAACTATTCAATCTCTAAATCGTTGGCCACGCTCGGCGCCGGCACTCGCCAAAATAACTATGGTCCGATCCTGGGATCGCTTTCGTCATGGGTCTTCTACAGGGCGTATATCGAGGACCTCACACTCTCCGGGCGCTCCTACGCGACGGTCGATGCGTTGGACTACGCCATGTACCAGGAGGCCTTCGGCGCTGCTGGCCGGTTCTATGGCGACACGTACACCGCGCCCAGCACGATCCCCTAGGAGCGGCTAGCTGCTCCCTACGCCAGATGTGGATCCTTGCCGTTCACAGTGATCATCAGGTCCGCCGAATGATCGCCGACAAGAGGCATTCCGTTCTCGGGTGTTCTGTTTTCGTGGGCCTTACGGTGGAAGTCTATGCCTAGGGCGGCGAGGGTGTCACATACAGCAGCGCCACGACCATCCGTGCGAACAGAGACCTCCAGGGGGTATTGGGCCCCGATGCTCAAAACACGGCACGGGGCCGCACGGACGATGGCGCCGCCTGACCGCATCGCTTCGATGATGTCGTTGGTGTAGCCGACGACCTCTTGGTCTGGCTGATAGAGCACGTGGACACGCAACCCGAACTGCTCTGCGACTTTCAGCGACAGCTCTCGTTTCGTATCTGAGGACAGGCGCCGCGGACCTAGTCGGCCCTCCAGCTTCTCGCGAGCGGCCCGTTCGCGCTCCAGCTGAAGAGTCGCCTCGGCAGCCTTCAGCTTGGCCTCTTCGGCGGCCTTATTGGCCTGACTGATTTCCTGCTGCGCCTTGGCCTTATAGGCCGCCAGTTCGCGGTCCTTCTGCTTGTCGCTCAAGTTGGTGAGGTAGAAAATGAGGCCGGACAATACGACCCCGAGCAATGTCACCGACAGTAGCGACACGTTCGATATCACGAGCAGCTTGTCGACGTTCATGCGCGAGGACCGCTGGTTTTTCTGGAGGACGGTGTTGCTCACGGCGAACCTGACCGCTGTGATTGTTACCCTGATTTTCGTAGGCGTGACGGTTTGGACAGAGGACCAAATGAAGGCCCACCATCCTTGCTCCGCTCCAGCCCTCACTTTTTCCGACGGCGCTTCTCGGCATTGGTGACGCCGGCTTTCAAGCCCTTGAGCTCATCATCGGTCAGGCTATCCAGCCAAGCGTCCAGCGCTGAGGAGCTGTGCGAGGGGTCGACGATCATCTTCGGCGGGTTGGGCGAGGAGATCTTCGCCTTCATATCCTGCAGGTAGTTGGCGCAGTTCGAAGCGACGTCGTTCTCTCGCCTCGGGTCGGCGAGCACGGCGGCAGCAAGTGCTTCCAGAGCCTTGTCGGTGAAATCGACATTCGCCCAGGCGCCGATGTCCTCGCAGTGCTTCCTTTGGAGCGTAAGCGCCTCCCAGGCCTCACAATCAACCTTCAGCATCTACCGTTCGCTCCGTGCTCGTTAGCAGCGAAAGCTAAAGCGTAAGCGTAGGCGAGAGTCGAGCCCCGGCCTTCCGTCAATCAGGTGGAAGCGGCTGAGGCGAGGTTGTGGGTGCCCAACTTTGTCTTCATCAGCATTGGCCTGACCCGCGCCCAAGCTGACGATGCACGATCGGCGAAGGCGAGATACGTTTTGCCCGTTGCCTCCCCGGCGCTGTCGAATCTGCGCCCAGTAACACACTCGAAGGCGTGGGCTCCGGTGTTCAGAAGAGGGAGGGTCAGCTCCTTTGCGATCTTTTCTTCCGAGTGGCCGGTCGTTTCATGGATGACGTTGGTTGAAACGGCTACGGTGAGCCTCATGCGATCGACTGGGTGAGGGTGTGTGGCACGAGTAGAGAGCCAGTCGGCGTCGTACAGCCTGTTCCTGCCGAGCGCCCCGAAGAAGGCAAAGGTAGCCAGGATTGCAAAACGGAGGTGGTCGTCAGCGTCCTTGCAAAGGTAATCGGCAACGCTGCGGGGCTGCACGGCGAAAAATCCAATCATCTCCTTTGCCGCGAAACAATCGGCATCGAACTCTAGCGCTCGCGCAATCTCCAAGTCCTCAAGACTGGATCCCCCCTGATCAGCGAATTCGAACACAGATCTTGTAGAGTTATAGCCGCAGTGTCCGTTGATGATGTGTCCGAGTTCGTGAAACGCTACGGCCATCAGCGTTCCGACAGAAAAGCCTTTAAAGCTTAATTCTGCAGGAAGATCTTCAACGCCCCGGGGAATTCCATCTTCACGAGGGATGGTGAGGATATTGTGGGCTTCAATTATTGGCTTGGCCTGAGGTTTGGGGAAAAGGGCGCAAACCGGCGCTGAGTGCTCAAACGCGAGGCCAAACAGGGCGGCTTTCACAAAGAGCGCCTGGGTCACCGCGATACAGTAAGAATTCTCCCTGACCCTAAACGCGACCGCGTTCTCGATGTCGCTATCCAGGATGCAGAAGCGAATATCCTGAGTTACGTTTCGACGTGCTGCCGAGTACGCAATAGCGGCATCGAGCAGATTTGCCATGATGCCAAATATTCCGTCGAACCTTACATTTTCTGGGTCTTCAATGACCGTGTTCGGCCATTTCCAATCGTATTGGATCAGGCTCTCCACTCTTCCGAAATCGGCGTAGTCCAAATATCGCACTACGTACGCACCCCAAGTTGTCGCGTTGAGCATGGGTTTGGCGCCACGTTGCTAGGGCGCGAGCGAAGTCAAGTCACCTTACATCGGGGGTCCACATGGACAAGAACCGCCTGCTGGGCGGCGTGGTCACGGCTGTGATCGTGTTTCTGCTCACTCTGCCCGAGCTGGTGGGCGTGCTGCTCGCCGAGCCGCCGCCGACCACGCGAAAGGCCTGGCGCTCGGTCATCGAAGCTGTCGCGTCGATGGGCGTGGCCTTCGCCGTCGGGATCCTGTGCGCCAACTGGTCGGCCGGGGTCATGACGGCGGTGATCCAGCACTTCCTCCATATCGAGCTGAAGGTTGATCCGCTGGCCACGGGCGTGGCGCTAGCGGTGCTGGTCATGCGCCTTGGTCCGACCATCGTCGCCCAGCTGGAGAAGCGCGCCAGCCGCAAGATCGACGGGGTGCTGCCGTGAGCGCCCTCGCCATCCTCGACCTCTCCCTGCTCTGGGCAGCGGCCTACGCCTTCCACTGGCGCGGTCATCTGCTGGGCCGGCGCGCGGAGGGATGGCCCCAGGCGCCGCGCAGTGTTCGTCGCGCTCTCGACCTGGCGGCCGGTGGGTGCTTCCTCGCGGGCCTCGCCGTCCTGATCTTCCGGGCCGCGCCGAACATGGCGCACCTGGCCGTCGATACCTCGATCGCCGTCTACGCGATCGTCATGGCGATCAACGTCGCCCGTCAGCGCGCCACGCGCGGCTGACCCACGCGAACCCGGTTCGCGTCTCCCGAAAACCTGAACCCTGAGGAGGCAGGCCATGAAGCCGAGCCCGCGATGCATCGCGTTCATCAAGAGCTTCGAGAAGTGCAAGCTCGTCGCCTACATGCCGACCAAGAACGATCGGCCGACCCTGGGCTGGGGCTCGACCGGCCGCGACATCAAGATGGGCATGACGTGGACTCAGGAGCAGGCCGACGCCCGCTTCGACCGCGACTTGGCCATGTTCGCCGCCGGCGTCGAGCACATGATAGGCGGTGCGCCGACCAACCAGGCGCAGTTCGACGCCATGGTCTCGTTCGCCTACAACGTGGGCCTCGATGACGACGCGGACGACATCGCCGAAGGTTTCGGCGACAGCACGCTGCTGAAGAAACACAAGGCTGGCGACTTCAAGGGCGCGGCCGACCAGTTCAAATTCTGGAACAAGCAGAAGGGCGTCGTCCTCGCCGGCCTTACCCGGCGCCGTGGCGCCGAGGCCGCCATGTATCGGGGCGAGCTGTGAGCGCCCTGGTCGTCTGGGCCATCCGTGCGGGCGGTTGGCTGAAGGCCTTCGCAAAGACCCGCCTTGGCCGCGCGGTGCTCGCGGTTCTGATCATCGCCCTCTTGGTCGCGCTGGCCTGTCGCCTGAGCTACGGCGCCGGCGTGGACCACGAAAAGGCCGCCGAGGCCAAGCGGCGCGCGGCGGCCGTCAAGGTCGTGCAGCGCGTGGTGATCCAGGGGCGCGAGATCTCGGCCGACGTCTCCCGCCAGCTCGACGCACGCAAGGTCGAGATCCGCACCGTCACCCATACCCTGACGAAGGAGGTCCCCGTCTATGTCCCTGTCCAAAGCGATCTGGCTTGCACTGTGCCTGTCGGCTTTGTGCGCCTGCACGACGCCGCAGCCCATGGCTCCACCCTTCCCGCCGCCCCCGACGGACCTGTCGAAACCCCTTCCGGAGTTCCGCTCTCTGCCGTCGCCGAAACGATCGCCGCCAACTACGGCGTCGCCTTCGAATGGCGGGCTGAGGCCCTAGCCTGGCGCGAGTGGTACGCGCGCCAGGCCGAAGCTTGGAGTGAGCTGGGGCGCCGGAACTCGGGTGAGAAGCAACTCAGCCGAAGCCAACCGTGACACAGTTGGACCTGTATATTTGGGCGTTGTTCATGTCGGTCCAGGTAACTGGCTCCCACACGTCTGCGCCCTCGTTGGTCCGATAGAGGTTCACCTCAAGCCTGTCATAGACGGCCTTCGTGATCCGCGTGGCGAAGTTGTGCGATAGTGCGCAGAGCTTCGCCGCGTGGTTAGCGGCCTTCCCGACCCAGATGAGGTCGTTAGCTCCCCTTATGCCGTCTTTCACCACTAGTATTCGCGAGCTGTCGATCCCGACGGTGTGGGCAGGAACGTAGGTAACGCTCGGATATTGCGCTTTCAGCGCGGGCCGAATGATTTCTGTGACAGCCTTCTGGATCCGGAAGGCCGTTCTCACGGCGCGGCTCTCTCGTGCGTCACCCATATAGACCGCCATCACGCGGTCGCCGTCGAACGCGGTGATATTGCCTGCGTGGGCTCTTATTATTCTCGAGGCGGAGTTTAGGAACGTCCCGTAGATCTCCGCCGAAAATTCTTGCGGGTAGGTATCAACCAAGACTGTGGAGTCCGCCAGATCAGCGTAGAGGATGGTGGCATCGATATAAATGCCGTCATTCCCCAGTTGGACGGAGGTTTCATCGGGGACGGTTCGACCTTCCCTGGTGGACCACGGCTCAGCAAACTTCCGAGTTACGGCCTCGCGAATATCGTCTTCCAGGGCCATTCAGCCAGCCTTCAGGATCGGCGTTGCGCCCGTCGATGCTACAATCGAGATGTAGACCAGCCATAGTGGTAGCGACAATCCAGTTGCACGGAAGGCGTACTTCACTCGATCGTATTTCTTTTTCAGGATCTCGGCGTTCCGCCATACCTGACACAGCGCGTCCTGTTCTAAGTCATCCTCGGTGTAGCGCTTAACTTTCTCAATGAAATCATCTGCGCTAACTTCAGCGATATCCTTGAAGTAAATGATGCCCTTGTGCTTTGCACCGTCGAGATGGGGGAAGAACGTTCCGTAGAGCCAAGCCGTGCTGAGGGCGAGAAGCGCGAGGCAGGCCCAGGCTGGAATCGTTGCATGGGTGAATGCCTTCTTCACTGGGACGTTGGCTGCCAGCACCCCGGCCATGCCTACGTTGAGCGCGAAGAGAAACGCCGCCTTGCCCTCGGCCCGTGGAAAAAAGCCCTGAAGGCGGTCGAATTGGGCCAGCGCGTATTCACGTGGGCTTGGAATTGCCACCTCGTTTCTCCGACAGGTAACTTAACCTTAGGCTGGGCACACTCGCCCATAACTCGTCACACGTGAACTGAATTTCTCAGCCTCGACCGCCCGGTCCGTAGCCGCGATAGGCGTTGTACGCGCGGTTCGCCCTGCGGCTCTTCCAGATCTCGATGTCCCGCGAGCTGGGCGCCTTCAGCTGAGTCCAAGACCCGCCCTTGGCCGTCCTGGCCGAGAAGGTCACGAACCCCTCGCATGGAAAGCGACCGTCGCTGACGACGGTGCAGCGCGGATGTCGGCCCCATCCGATCGTATCGGGGCCAAGCACCTGAACCATGACCTTCAGCGAGACCCGTTGGGTGACGCCGCAGCGTCCGCAGTGTGATCGCAGCTGCCAGCCTAGAACGTGCATCTCGCCCAGCGTTAGCGCCGTAAGCGGCATAGCCGGCGGACAGACGCGATCGGGGCTTGGTCCACCCATCTCCAGTTTCCAGCCTTCTTGCCCGGACCTCGGGCGGGACCGACGCGCGCCAACGCGTCGATCGACGAGTGCTCCCTCGTCACGCACCGCCGTCGATCGCCGACGGCACGTCCGCCCTGCCCAGGGCGGCGGACTCATAAGCGCCAAGAGGAGCTTCCCGCAAATGAAATGTTCCGTAAATGTTCACGTTCCGCCATGCGACCCGGTGACGCCTGCTGAACCGGCAGCGCCATGGATCGGCGGCAAGCGGCACCTAGCCAAACGCATCTGCCAGATCCTTGCCGCGACGCCTCACGATGCCTACTGCGAGCCGTTCATCGGCATGGGCGGCGTCTTCCTTCGTCGTGCCGTCCGGCCGGGCGTCGAGGTCATCAACGACGTGTCCGGCGACGTCGTGACCCTGTTCCGCGTCTTGCGGGCTCACCCTGAGGCGCTGCTCCGCGAGTTGCGCTGGCGGCCGGCTATGCGCGCGGAGTTCGATCGGCAGAAGGCCGTCGCCGCCCACGACCTAACCGACGTCGAGCGGGCCGCCAGGTTCCTCTACCTTCAGGTCTTGGCGTTCGGCGGGAAGGTGCGCGGGCGGAACTTCGGTGTGGATCCGTCCGCGCCGCACAACTTCGACATTCGCCGCCTTGAGCCGAGGCTGCGGCGGATCCACGACCGCCTTGCCGGCGTGACGATCGAGAACCTGGACTGGTCGGAGTTCATCCCGCGCTATGACCGCGCCGGCACGCTCTTTTATTTGGACCCGCCGTATTGGGGCAGCGAGGACGACTATGGCCGGGAGCTGTTCGCTAGGTCGGACTTCGAGCGCATGGCCGAGCTGCTGGCCTCGATCGAGGGCCGGTTCCTGCTCTCGATCAACGACGTGCCGGCGATGCGAACCGCGTTCGCCTGGGCGGACGTCGAGGCCGTGAACACCGTCTACTCGGTCGGCAACGCAGATCCCTCGGCGCCAGCGAAAGAGCTGCTGATCGGTCGGGGCGTGAACCTGGCCAGCGCGGCCCCGCCTCCGACCTTGTTCTGATGCGGCGACAGGCCGCAGCGGTTATCCCCCGCGCAACAATATGCCCCGGAAGCGTCTCCGCGCCCGTTTTAGCAGTCACAGCCGTTAGAAAGTTTTTAGGGTAAGATTGAGGGTACGAGAACGCGATCGGGTCGCAAGGCCAAGCGGCGTGGGCGTTCCTGAAAGGTCCTTGGTGGAGCCGAGGGGAATCGAACCCCTGACCTCCTCATTGCGAACGAGGCGCTCTACCATCTGAGCTACGGCCCCAAGGAGCGGCGGAGATACGGCCCCAAAGCGCGCTCGTCAAGCGGCTCCTTGCTTGCCAGCGCGCGCGTGGCGCGGCAAGAAGCGGAAAGTTCGGACGGGAAACCCATGACCGCCATCATTCAATTCGTCTTCTTCATCCTGGGCGGCCTGCTCAGCCTTCTCTGGTGGGCGATCGTGATCTCCGCGATCCTGAGCTGGCTGGTGGCGTTCGACGTCATCAATCGTCGGAACACCGCCGTGTACCAGGTGCTGGATTTCCTGGATCGCATCACCGGACCGGTTCTGCGCCCCTTCCAGCGTATGATCCCGTCGCTGGGCGGCGTCGACATCAGTCCGATCATCGTGTTGCTGATCATATCGGGCGTGCAGAACTACTTGCTGCCGGCGCTGCGCGGCACGTTGATCGGCCTTTTCGGCTGATCTGGTGGCCGTCACCCTCGTGGTGCGCCTCACCCCCCGAGGCGGCCGCGACGCCGCCGAGGGGTGGGCGCAAGATGGCGACGGCCGACCGTATCTGAAGGTGCGGGTGGCCAGCCCGCCCGTCGAGGGTGCGGCGAACGCTGCCCTGATCGCCTTTGTGGCTAAGACCCTGAGAGTTCCGCGGTCGGCCGTCCGCCTCGCGGCGGGCGAGACCTCGCGGCTGAAGCGTCTCGAGCTGGACGGCGTCGACCCCGCCGATCTTGCGCGCGTGTTCGGGACGCCGGCTTCCTAGAGGCCGCCGCGCCGCCTGAAGCGATCAACAGCACGTCGTTCATCTTGGAATATTATTCCACATATTCGCGCCGAGCGACGACTCGGCGCAAAAATGAACCCCAAGACGCGTTACTGACAAGCCATTGACGAAACGCCGGTCTTTCATTTCCTCTTAGCGCCTCACGGCTAGCGTGATCGAGTTCGGGATTGCTCGGCGATCTCCGGGGGGACAGAGCGCCCATGAGCGCCGCAACGAAGGACATCAACGTGGCCCGCGCCGTCGCCTCGCGACGCGCCAACACGTACCTGCGCCTTGTCTCGACCCTCGCGATCTCCGTGATCCTTCATGTCTTCATTGGCATGCGTTGGGTCTGGGTCTGGGCGGCGCTCTACACCGTAATCCAGCTCTTCGAGACCTGGCTGGCGATCCGGATCTTCGAACGCGCGGCAAGCTCAGGTGCTGTTTGGCGACGGGTGGCGACCACCGTCCCGCCCTTCCTGAACTCTGCCGTCTTCGGGTTCCTGGCGATTCCCTTGTTCGCCTCAGAAGCACGGTTCGCGCCGACCCTGGGCGGGATGCTTTTGGCCGGGGCGCTGATGAATGTCGTCGTCGTCAACGGGAGTCTGCGCTCGGCGACCATCGCTGCGGCCACGCCGCATATCCTCTATCTTCTGATCATCCCGATCGTGGCCAGGCAGGCCAATCCCGACGCGCCCCTGGCCAACGCCCTGTGGTTCGGCGCGCTGCTGCTGATCGCAGCGGTGGCTGTCGCGTCACGCACCCTCAGCGCCGCGCTCAAGGCCGAAGCGGACGCCAAGACCGAGGCCGAACGCCGCCGCCATGAGGCGGAAGAAGCCGTCGCGGCGAAATCGGCCTTCGTCGCCATGATCAGCCATGAGCTTCGGACCCCGATCAGCGCCATTCTCGCGGGGGCCGCCCGCCTGCACAGTGAGGTTCCCGAGGCCAGCTCCAAGGTCCACGCCCAGCTGATCGCCGACGCCGGCGGACTGATGCGGACGCTTCTCAACGACCTGCTGGACTTCTCGCGCCTGGAAGCAGGCCGAATGTCGGTGGAGAGGGCGCCGTTCAACCTTCGCCAGAGCCTGTCGGACACGTTGCGCCTGTGGCGACCGGAGCTGGCCCGTGAAGGCCTGAAGCTTCGTGTGACCGGCGCCTCGACCATCCCGCAGTGGGTGATCGGCGACGCCATGCGCCTGAAACAGGTGTTGAACAACCTGCTATCCAACGCTGCCAAGTTCACCTCGCACGGCGGGGTCTCGGTCGCCCTCGCGGCCGAGACCCTAGACGATCAGATATCTCTACGCATCGAGGTGGCGGACACCGGCCCAGGCATTCCAGAGGCCGCCCTGCCGCGGCTGTTTACGCCCTTCGACCAGCTCAACGCCTCCGTAGTTCGCCAACACGGCGGATCCGGCCTTGGCCTGGCCATCAGCCGCGAGCTGGCGCGGCTGATGGGCGGCGATCTGGTCGCCGTCAGTGTGCAGGGCCAGGGCGCGTGCTTCCGCCTGTCCGTCCTGCTGGAAGCCGCCGAAGCGCCCCAGGTTCCTGCTCACGGCCCCTCGATCAGCGGCCTGCGCGTGCTGGTCGTCGACGATCACGTCGTAAACCGACGCGCGGTCGAACTGATCCTGCAGCCCTTCGGCGTAGAGGCGACCCTGGCCGAATCGGGCGAGGAGGCCCTGGAACTTCTCCGCTCGGAGGTCTTCGACGCCGTCCTGATGGACGTCTACATGCCAGGGATGGACGGCCGCGAGGCCACGCGCGTGCTCCGCGCCGCCCAAGGCCCCAATCGCGACGCCCCGGTCATCGCGGTGACCGCGTCAGCTACGGTCAAGGATTGGGAGGCTTGCGCGGCGGCCGGCATGAACGCGCATGTCGCCAAACCCATCGATCCGGCGGAGCTGTTCTCGGCGCTCGCTCAGGTCATGGCCGCGCGCGACACTGACGGTCTTGTCGGCCCCGATGTGGCCTCGAGCAGCGCCTGAAGTCGGGCGCTTAACGCCGCTTCGTCTCTGAAGTCGCATTCCCAGACAATTTCGGCCCGCCATCCTGCATCAGACAGAGCCGCCAACACCCGCGCATCTCGCGCGACGTTTCGGGCGATCTTGGCCTGCCAATAGTCGCGATTAGCCTTCGGCGTGCGTGCGCCCCGGGCGCAGTCATGGCCATGCCAGAAGCAGCCGTGCACGAAGAAGACCAGCCTCCTTCCCGGCATGACCAGATCCGGCGAACCCGGCAGATCCTTGCGATGCAGGCGATAGCGGGCGCCCAGCCTCGTCAGCAATCGACGCAGACGAAGCTCAGGGCCAGTATCCCGACTCCGCACGCGCGCCATGACGGCCGAACGCTTGGCCTTGTCGTAGACGTCGGACAAGGCGCGCGACCGCTGGTCTAGAGCTCACGACCTGACCGAGTCAGGCCGTGAGCTCTAATCTTTTGTTTTGGCGCATTTTTCTTCACGCGAACCGGAACCACTTCGCTCGAAAAATACTCTAGAGCCCGTCGAACAGAGCCGTCGACAGGTAACGCTCGGCGAAGCTGGGGATGATCACGACGATCGTCTTGCCCTTGTAGGTGTCGCGCAGGGCCAGATCGAAGGCCGCCGTCAGGGCCGCGCCCGAGCTGATGCCCACGGGCAGCCCTTCGGTGGCCGCCGCGCGGCGGGCCATGGCGAAGGCGTCGTCATTGCTGACCTGGACGATGTCGTCGATGACGCCGCGATCCAGCACGCCCGGCACGAAGCCCGCGCCGATCCCCTGGATCTTGTGCGGGCCAGGCGCGCCGCCAGACAGCACCGGCGAGGCCTCGGGCTCGACCGCCACCATCTTCAGCGACGGCTTGCGCGCCTTCAGCGCCTGGCCAACGCCGGTGATCGTACCGCCGGTGCCGACGCCCGAGACCACCGCATCGACGGCGCCGGCGGTGTCATTCCAGATCTCCTCGGCGGTCGAGACGCGGTGGATCAGCGGATTAGCGCTGTTCTCGAACTGTTGCGGCATCACCGCGCCGGGCGTCGCCTCGATCAGCTCCTGGGCGCGCGAAACGGCGCCGCGCATGCCCTTCTCGGCGGGGGTCAGCTCCAGCTTGGCGCCTAACAGCAGCAGCATCTTGCGGCGCTCGATCGACATGCTCTCGGGCATGACCAGGGTGAGCTTGTAGCCCTTGGCGGCCGCCACGAAGGCCAGGGCGATGCCGGTGTTGCCCGAGGTCGGCTCGATGATCGTCGCGCCCGGCTTGAGGATCCCTTGCGCCTCCAGAGACTCGATCATCGAGACGCCGATCCGGTCCTTCACCGAGGCGATCGGGTTGAAGAACTCGAGCTTGGCCAACACCTCGGCCTTGGGATTGAGCTCGGCCGTCAGACGGGGCAGGCGCACCAGAGGCGTGTCGCCGATGGTGTCGATGATCGAGTCGTAGATCTTGCCGCGGCCGGCGCGCTTGAAGCGGGCGGCGTCGTAGAGGGAGGAAGCGTCGTCCATCGGAACACCCTGGGGCCTGTTGCGGGAAGGCGGCACCCTAGACCCGCCTCAGGCCGCTGTCAGGGGTCATTCGGCGGCGAGGCTTGCAGTTTTGCTATCAACGAGCGGAGCCAGAAGGGTTTCCGCCAACCAGCGCACGACAGGAACGGCGACGCCGTCGCCCATGACCTGCAGGCCGGCGGTCTGCGACCTGGGCAGTTGGTAGCTGTCGGGCAAGCCCATCAGGCGAGAGGCCTCACGCGGCGAGATGAGGCGGGAGCGAACCTCTCCGTTGTCGATCACCAGCAGGGTTTGGCGCGAGGAGCCGCCGCGCGGCGTACGCAGACATCCGGCCAGGCCGTCGAAGCGCACCTCGGCGCGCTGTTCCCCGCCCCGCATCCGCCGAAAGACTGCGCCCACGGCCCGCTCACGTCCGGCCCGGCGCGCCTCGACGGCGGCGCGATGCGTCGGCGCCATCAGCGCCAGCAGGGCTGCGGTGCGTTCGGGCGGGTTCCAGACAACTTTGTCGTCAGGCTCCAGCATCGTAGCGAGGTCCGTATTGCGGGCGGGCGGCGACGGCGCGCCCCACCAGGTCCAGGACGCCTGAAGTCGCGGCGGCAGCCGCGCCGCCGCCTCGCGGACCGCCCGCGTGTGGAAGGTGCTGGACCCGACAAGGTCACCGGGCGGGTTTCGCGTGGCGACCACGAAAACGCGGGGCCGGGACTGGGGCACGAAGGCGGCGGCGTCGATCTCCAGCGCGCCGAACCGATAGCCCTCCTCATGCAGGGCTTGGCACAGCGCGGCAAAGTCAGCGCCCCCGTGCGACGTCAGGAGGCCGACCACGTTCTCGATCACGATCACGGAGGGCGCGCGTCCTTGGGCGGAAAGGGACCGCATCAGGCTCCAGAAGCCGAAGAAGGCGGAAGACCGGCCGCCTGAGAGGCCCGCCCGGCCACCCGCCAAGCTGAAGTCCTGGCAAGGACTGGAGGCCCAGGCCAGGTCGGCGGTCGGCAAACGCTCGGCGCTGAGCGCGAAAACATCGCCTTCCTCAAAGTGCTCATCCGCGTCCGCGAAGTTGGCGCGATAGGTCGCCGCCTTGACCGGATCAAAGTCGTTGGCGAAGGCGCAAGACCAATCGGCGCCCAGCCCGAGGCGGGCCATGCCGCCGCCGGCGAAGAACTCCAGAAAGCGCCGTTGACCGTTCCGATTCATCACGGGGGAGTCTAGCCTTAAGCGACCTTTGGGGGATAGCCAGAGACATGCGTCACGCCCTGCTGATCACCGCCGCCCTGATGCTCGCCGCCTGCGGAGCGCCGATGGGGTCGTCCGAAGACGCCCCGCCGCCGGCCGACGCGCCCGTGACGGTCGGCCCCGACTACTCGGGCGATTTCGATGCGATCGGAACCGAGCCCTTCTGGGCGGTGAAGGTCCGGGCCGACCGCTTCAGCCTGACACGGCCGGACCATCCCGAAGTGACCACCGCCAACCCCGGCGTCCGCGCCGATGGCGAGCAGGGCGTCTGGGACGGAACGGCGGGCGAGCAGAGGCTGGTCCTGCGCCTCACGCCGGGCGAATGCTCCGACGGCATGTCGGACCGCCGCTACGGCTACGCCGCCGAGGTCTGGATCGACGGCGAGACGCTGCAGGGCTGCGCCGCCAAGACCGCAGCGCTGGCCGCCCAGCCCAAACCCTAATCGCCCTTCGGTCCCAGATAGTCTGAGCCATAGACCGCCGCGCGAAGGTCGCGGTGCAGGCTCCCGTCGAACGGCACGGTCTGCACGAAGAACACCGCGGTCAGTTGGTTGGCCGGATCGACCCAGAAGACCGTGCTGGCCATGCCGTCCCAGAAGTATTCGCTCACGGCTCCTCGATTTTCGTCCGGCGTCTGGGGCTGGCGCTTGCGAACGGCGACGTCGAAGCCAAAGCCGACGGCGCCCTTGCTGGGCAGCCAGCTCCGCGCCGTCACTCGGGGATCGAGATGGTCGGAAGCCATCAAGCGCACGGTCGAGGGCTTGAGAATCCGCACGCCGTCCAGAGCGCCCTCGCCCAGAAGCATGCGCGAAAAGCGCGCATAGTCGTCGATCGAAGCCACCAGCCCCGCGCCGCCCATGGTCAGGCGTCGGCTGGGGTCAAAGTTCATCCGCCGCGTGACGACGTCGTCCTGGCGCGCCAGCTTGCCGTCCGCACCCTTCTGATAGGTCGCGGCCAATCCGGCGAAGGCGGCCTCGGGCTGGGTCCAGGCGGTCGTCTTCATGCCCAGCGGCTCAAGGATGTTGGCCTTGACGTAGGCCTCGAACGGTTGGCCGGACAGCCTTTCCACCAGCAGCGCCTGGACGTCGACGGCGGCGCTGTAGTTCCATTGCTCGCCGGGATCGTGCAGCAGGGGCGCGCTCGCCAGACGGCGGCCGAACTCGGCGAGGTCGTTGTTCAGATTCAGCGGATCGGCGGCGCGGAAGGCCTCATCGGCGGGGCTGGCGCCCCAGCCATACGAAAAGCCCGCCGTATGCCGCAGGATGTCGCGGATCAGGATCGGTCGCGCCGCCGGCCGCACGCCGCCCTGACCGTCCGACACCTTCATGTCGGCGAACTCCGGCAGGTAGCGCGAGAGGGGGTCGTCCAGGCCGAACTTACCCTGCTCCCAAAGCTGCATCAGGGCCACGCCCGTGACCGGCTTGGTCATCGAGAAGATCTGGACCAGGGTGTCGCGGCGCATCGGCTTTGCGGCCTCGCGGTCGGCCATCCCGGCGGCGCCAAAATAGCGCTCCCGGCCGTCCTTCCAGACCAGGGCGGAAACGCCGACGGCGCGACCGCTGTCGACCATGGCCTTCAGCGCCGCGTCGATCCTGGCCTTGTCGATGTTGACGCTCGCTGGGGCTTCGACGGCGCGGGCGGGCGCGGCGACCGTCGGCGCCGCCCCGGCGCAGATCAGCGAAGCCGCCGCAACGGCGAGCACGAACTTCTTGGACACACAACCTCCCACGGCGCTTTTATGACAACGTTGGACTGTCGCTGAGCGCGCACGGCTTTTCCAGCGCGACGTGGTCTTAGCTACTTGGCGAGCCCCAGCCGCTGGCCCGCATAGCGCTCGCGCAGCGGTCCCCACCAAGCCTCGTTGTCGAGATACCACTGGACGGTCTTGCGCAGTCCGGTGTCGAAGGTCTCCTGCGCCCTCCAGCCAAGCTCGGTCTCCAGCTTGGTGGCGTCGATGGCGTAGCGCGCGTCGTGGCCCGGACGGTCGGTGACGAAGGTGATCAGGTCGCGGCGGCTCTGGCCCGCGATCGGACGCAGCTCATCGAGGATGTCGCAGATCGCCTCAACGACCTGCAGGTTGGTCCGCTCGTTGCGGCCGCCGACATTATAGCTTTCCCCCGGAACGCCCTTGGTCGCGATCAGGTGCAGGGCCCGAGCGTGGTCCTCCACATGCAGCCAGTCGCGGACATTGTCGCCCTTGCCGTAGACCGGCAGCGGCTTGCCCTCGAGGGCGTTCAACGTGACCAGCGGGATCAGCTTCTCGGGGAAGTGATAGGGTCCGTAGTTGTTGGAGCAGTTCGAGACCACCACCGGCAGGCCGTAGGTGTGACCCCACGCCCGCGCCAGGTGGTCGGACGAGGCCTTCGACGCCGAATAGGGCGAGCGCGGATCATAGGGCGTGGTCTCGCTGAACAGCCCCTCGGCGCCCAGGCTGCCGAACACCTCGTCAGTCGAGATGTGGTGGAAGCGGAAGCGGTCCTTGTCCTCGCCTTCCAAACCACGCCAGTGCTCAAGGGCCGCCTGCAACATGACATATGTGCCGACGATGTTGGTCTGGATGAACTCGCCCGGGCCGGTGATCGAGCGATCAACGTGGCTCTCGGCGGCCAGATGCATCACCACATCCGGCCGGAACGCCTTGATCGTGGCCGAAACCAACGCCGCATCGGCGACGTCGCCCTGCACGAACTGGTAATCGGCCTTGCCTTCCAGCATGGCCAGGCTGGCCTGCGAAGCGGCGTAGGTCAGCTTGTCGTAGTTGAGGATCGCGACATTGTTCTGGCCGGCCAGATGGCGACATACGGCCGAGCCGATGAAGCCCGACCCGCCGGTCACCATCACGCGGAGATTTTGCTGCGACATGCGCTGGACGGCTCTTGCCTCTTCACGGAGCACGCCCCGTATCCAGTTTTTAGTGTACGCGCAACTCCGCCCGCCTAGTCGGTGAACACCACCGTCTTGCGGCCATTCAGCAGAACGCGGTCCTCAAGCCGGTAGCGCAGCGCCCGGGCCAGGACCCGGCGCTCGATGTCGCGGCCCTTGCGGACCAGGTCTTCCGGCGTGTCGCGGTGGCTGATGCGCTCGACGTCCTGCTCGATGATCGGGCCTTCATCGAGGTCGCCGGTCACATAGTGCGCCGAGGCGCCGATCAGCTTCACGCCGCGCGCATGGGCCTGGTGGTAGGGCTTAGCGCCCTTGAAGCCCGGCAGGAACGAGTGGTGGATGTTGATGCAGCGGCCCTGCAGCTTGGCCGACAGGCCGTCGGACAGCACCTGCATGTAGCGGGCGAGCACGACGATATCGGTCCTGGTTTCCTGGATCAGCTTCCAGAGTTCGGCTTCCTGCTCGAACTTGGTCTCCTTGGTCACAGGCAGGTGATGGAAATCCAGACCCGACAGATCGACGTGGGCGTAGGTCTCGGCCGGGTGGTTGGAGACCACGCCGGTGATATCCATAGGCAACTCGCCGATGCGCCAGCGATAGACGAGATCGGCCAGGCAGTGGTCGAACTTGCTGGCCAGCAGCAGCACCCGATAGCGGTCGGCGCGGTTGCGCAGGGTCCACTTCATCTTGAAGCCGTCGGCGAGGTCGCCGAAGTCGCCGCGAAGCGCCTCGCGGTCGGCGCCGTCGGCGTCGAAGACCACCCGCATGAAGAACTGGCCGGTCTCCTGGTCGTCGAACTGCTGGGCGTCGAGAATGTTGCAGCCGCGCTCGAACAGGAAGGCGGAGACCTTGGCGACGATGCCGCGCTGGTCGGGGCAGGAAAGGGTCAGGATCATGGTCCGCTCCCTCTAGAGAAGCCGGCGCGCAAAGAAAAGCGCTTCATCCTTGCGCGCGAGCACGAAATCACCCAGCACGCGGCGCAATGATTGTCACAAAGGCATGTCCTTGCATCGGCAGGCCCTGAGGGGCGCTGGGGTGGCAGAGACCCCTCAAACAGGTCTAGGCTCGCTCGCATGGTCGCCTCCTCCGAAGCCCTGTCCGCCCGCGCCATCGACATCCTGGCCAAGCTGGTGGCGTTCGACACCACCTCGCGCCGCTCGAACCTCGCGCTGATCGAATGGGTCGAGCGGTATCTGGCCGACCTGAACGTCCCGACCCGTCGCGTGCCGAACGCGGACGGGACGAAATCGAATCTGATGGCGATGATCGGCCCGGCGGTCGAGGGCGGGGTCGTGCTCTCGGGCCATACCGACGTGGTCCCGGTCGACGGCCAGCCCTGGTCCACTGATCCCTGGGTGCTGACCGAGCGCGATGGCCGGCTGTATGGGCGCGGAACCTGCGACATGAAGGGCTTTCTGGCCCTGGCCTTGGCCGCCGCGCCGGACCTGGCCCAGGCGAACCTCCGCAAGCCGGTGCACCTGGCGTTCTCCTACGACGAGGAAGTCGGATGCCTGGGCGCGCCCGACATGATCGAGGTGATCGCCCGCGAAACGCCTCGGCCCGCCCTGGTGGTGGTGGGCGAGCCGACCGACATGGTGGCGGTTCGCGCCCACAAGGGCATCGCCAGCTTCAAGGTCACCGTCACCGGCCGCGAGGCCCACTCCAGCCTGACCCATCTCGGGGTCTCGGCGAACATGATGGCGATCAAGCTGATGGCCATGCTCGTCGGTCTCTCCGAAAAGCTCGAGCGCGAGGCTGACCCCAACTCGCCGTTCACGCCCAAGGGCGCGACCCTGACGATCGGCCAGGTGAACGGCGGCACCGCAGTCAATATCCTGGCGCGCGAATGCGTGTTCATCTTCGACCTGCGCACGCCCGCCGGGATGGACCCGGTCGCGCTGCTGTCGGACTTCTTCGCCGCGGCCAACGCCATGGACGCCGAGATCAAGGCCAAGGCGCCCGAGGGCGGCGTCAAGGTCGAGCGCCGGTCGCTGACCCCGGCTTTCGCGCCGGAAGAGGATGGCGTCGCCGAGGCCTTCGCCCGCAAGCTGGCCGGCGATAACGGCCCGGCGCGCGTCGTGCCCTACGCCGCCGAGGCCGGACAGTTCCAGGGCGCGGGCTTCTCGACGGTGATCTGCGGCCCCGGCTCGATCGACCAAGCCCACCAGCCCAACGAGTATGTCGAACTCAGCCAGATGCAGCGCGGCGCGGCGTTCATGCGCCGGTTGGTCGAGGATCTTTCAACCTAACGCCGTTTCCCCGGCGAATCCCGGGGCCCAGATGGAAGAGCGGTGGGGTGAAAGCTATGAGCTCAGCGTCAATCCCGTCAGCCCAAGCGCTTCGAGATCTGGATCGCGGCATTCGCCGGGAAGATCGGGGGTAAGGTTACGCGCCCCGCCACTTCCTGATCACAAATCGCCGGCCGATGAACGCCGCCGGATCGAGCGACATCACCCGAAGGATCGATCCCGGCGAAGCCTTGCGTTTGGCCTGGATCGCCCGGCGGTCGGCCATCACCTGGTCTAGGTCCTCGCGCTTCAAAGCCGCCCGGATGCCCCGGATCGCCGGGGCGACATCCCCGCGCCGCCAGTGCAGCAGCAGCAGACCGGCCGTGACCGCCACATGCAGCGGCAGCGTGACCGGCAACAGCCAGCCAGGCGTGTTCTTCAGGAAGGTCCACACGCGGTTGCGCGAACCGTGGAAGATCGAGAAGTCCGACCGGACGCCGGTGCTCGCCGAGCCCACATGGGCGACCTTGGCCTTGGGCAAGAGCAGCGTCGGCTCGCCATAGAGCCGCAGGCGATAGCCGAGATCGACGTCCTCGCAGTAGCAGAAGTAGCGCTCGTCAAAGCCCCCCACGCTCAGGAACAGGTCCCGATCGATCAGCATCGCCGCGCCGCAGGCCGAGAACACCTCGCCCTCGGGTAATACCGACGGGACCTTGCGGCCATACCCGCCGCGGAACGGTATGCCCGCGCTGGTGACATTGTCCCCCGCGCCGTCCAGCAGGCCAGGCCGGTCGGCCGAGAGTTGCAGGGAGGCGAAGCTCTTCACGCTCGGATGGCGCGCCGCGCCCGCCATCAGCTCCGCGAGCCAGTCGGGTTCGGCGTAGGCGTCAGGATTCAGCAGCGCCAGCCACCGCCCTTTGGCGCGGCGGGCGGCCAGATTGTTGCCGGCGGCGAAGCCGAGGTTCGCGCCCGCCTCGACGAAATCGACCCACGGATGGACCTGGGCGGCGGCCTGGGGGGCGCCGTCGGTCGAGGCGTTGTCGACCAGGATCGTCTCGAAGTCGCGAAAGGTCTGGGCCGCGAGCGTGGCCAGGCAAGGCTCAAGCGTCGACCCGCTCTGGTAGGAGACGATGACGACGGTTACCGCCGGGCCGGTCTTGTGTTCGGTCGTTTCAGGCGGCATCGGTGGTGAACAGGTTCCAGAACAAAGTATCGCGTCATGAAGATCACGCCGCTGGCGATCCCCGAAGTGCTGCTTATCACGCCCGCGCGCCATGGCGACGAGCGCGGCTGGTTTTCCGAGACTTTCCGCCAGTCGGCGCTGGAGGAGGCCGGGTTCAACGCGGCGTTCGTCCAGGACAACCATGTGCGCTCGACGACGCGCGGCATCCAGCGCGGCCTGCACTACCAGAAGCCGCCGCACGCCCAGGACAAGCTGCTGCGCTGCGTGGTCGGGTCGATCTTCGACGTGGCGGTCGATATCCGCAACGGCTCACCAACCTATGGCCAATGGGTCGGGGCCGAGCTGTCGGCGGAGAATCGGCAACAACTGCTGGTGCCCAAGGGTTTCGCCCACGGCTACGTGACCCTCACCGACGCCTGCGAGGTGCTCTACAAGGTCACCGACTACTACGCGCCTCAGGCCGAAGGCGGCGTGCGCTGGAGCGACCCCGCCATCGGGATTGATTGGCCGATCCCAGTGGCGGACATCACCGCCAACGATCGCGATAACGCAGCGCCGCTGCTGGCCGAGATCGAGTCGCCGTTCGTGTACTGAGCGGCCGCCGCCGCAGGCCCCCACCTGACCTGCTCCGCAGGTCGTCCGCCCCCGAAAGCGGGCAGAAGGAACGCGCTCCTTCTTCCCCCTCCGGGGGAGGAGCGCCGGAGGCGCGGAGGGGGCAAGTGACGGGAAACAGCATATGACCGCCTTCACCGACATCTTCTGGACCGCCCACGACGGCCTGCGGCTGCACGCCCGCGACTATGCGCCCATCGGCGAGGCGCGCGGCCTGCCGGTGATCTGCATCCACGGCCTGACCCGCAACGCCCGGGACTTCGAAGACCTGGCGCCAAAGATCGCCGCCCAGGGCCGCCGCGTGCTGGCCGTCGACGTCCGGGGTCGGGGGCTGTCGGCGCGCGACCCGCAGCCGCTGAACTATCACCCCGGGACCTACGCGGCTGACGTTATCAGCCTACTGGCGGCGACCGGGATCGAGCGGGCGGTGTTCGTCGGCACCAGCATGGGCGGCCTGATCACCATGGTGCTCACCTCGCTGAAGCCCGAAGCCATCGCGGCGGCGGTGCTCAACGATGTCGGTCCCGAGCTGTCGCCCGTGGGTCTGGCGCGCATCGCCGGCTACACGGGCCTAGCCAGTCAGTTCGAGAGCTGGGACGCGGCCGTCGCCTACGCCAAGGCGATCAATGCGGCGGCCTTCCCAGGCTATGGCGCGCAGGATTGGGACATCTTCGCCCGCCGCCTGTTCGACCAGGACGGCGACGGCTTCGTGCTGGCCTACGACCCCGACATCTCCGCGCCGATCAAGGCCGCCGCTCAGGCTGCGGCCAAGACCCAGGCCGAGGGAGGCCAGGCCCTCGCGCCGCCCGACATGTATCCGCTGTTCCGAGCCCTGGCCAAGGATCGCCCGTTGCTGTTGGTGCGCGGCGAAATCTCGGACCTGATCGATGTCGAGATCGCCGCACGCATGCGCGCCGCGGCGCCGCACATGGCTTATGCCGAGGTCCCCGGGATCGGCCATGCGCCCATGCTGACCGAGCCGGAAGCCTGGGCGGCGATAGAAAAGCTGCTGGCCGAAGCGCCGTAAGGGGCGTGAACGGAAGGCCTCGCCGTGCTAGAGGCCCCGCCACGGCGCTTTTTCGCCGCGACAGAAGTGGACGACATGACCCTCGACCTCGCCGCCATCCAGGCCGCCGCCGGCCGTCTCCAAGGGCAGATCGAGCGCACGCCGTGCCGCCACTCCAAGACCCTCTCGAAGATCACCGGCGCCGAGGTGTGGGTGAAGTTCGAGAACCTGCAGTTCACCGCCGCCTACAAGGAGCGCGGCGCGCTCAACAAGCTGATGCTGCTGTCGGAGACCGAGAAGCAGCGCGGGGTCATCGCCGCCAGCGCCGGCAACCACGCCCAGGGCCTGGCCTATCATGGCGCGCGGCTGGGCGTGCCGGTCACCATCGTCATGCCCAAGACCACGCCCTTCGTGAAGGTGCAGCACACCCGCGACTTCGGTGCGACCGTGGTCATCGAGGGCGAGACCTATGACGACGCTAACGCCCATGCGCGCAAGCTGCGCGACGAGCAGGGCCTGACCTTCGTCCATCCCTTCGACGACTACGACATCATGGCCGGCCAGGGCACGATCGCCCTCGAGATGCTGGAAGACGCGCCCGACCTCGAGGTCCTGCCCGTGCCGATCGGCGGCGGCGGCCTGATCAGCGGCGTGGCGACAGCGGCCAAGGCCCTGAAGCCGGATATCCGCATCATCGGCTGCGAGCCGGCCATGTATCCGTCCTTCACGGCCCGGATGCGCGGCGTGGCGGCCCATTGCGGCGGCCAGACCATCGCCGAGGGCGTGGCGGTCAAGCAGGTCGGCGACCTGACCTATGGCGTCGTGCGTCCCTTGATCGACGACGTGCTGCTGCTGGAAGAGCCGCATCTGGAGCAGGCCGTCTCGCTGTACTGCAACGTCGAGAAGACCATCGCCGAGGGCGCGGGCGCGGCCTCGCTGGCCGCCCTGCTGGCCTATCCGGAACGCTTCCGGGGCAAGAAGTGCGGCCTGATCCTGTGCGGCGGCAATATCGACACCCGCCTGCTGGCGTCGGTGCTGACCCGTGAGCTGGTGCGCGCCCAGCGCCTGGTGTCCTTGCGGATCATCGGCGACGATCGGCCGGGCCTGCTGTCGACCGTCGCCTCGGTGATCGGGACCATGGGCGCCAACATCATCGAGGTGAACCACAACCGCCTGGCCCTCGACGTGCCGGCCAAGGGCGCGGAGTTCGACATCACCATCGAGACCCGCGACGCCCAGCACACCCAGGAGGTCATGGAGGCCCTGCGCGAGAGCGGCTACCCGCCCCGCGCAGTCTAGCCCTTGGGATTATCGGGCCCGATCCGGTTCACATCGAGCAGTTCGATCCGGAAGATCATCACGCTGTTGGCGGGGATCGGACCCTTGTCCTGCGCGCCGTAGCCCAGCGCCGGCGGCACATAGAGGATCCACTCGTCGCCCGCCTTCATGCGCTGCAGGGCGATAACCCAGGCCGGCACCAGCCCGTCCAGCGGAAACACGGCCGGCACGCCGCGCTCGTAGCTGGAGTCAAAAACCGTGCCGTCGATCAGCTTGCCCTCGTAGTGAACCTTGACCTCATCGGCCTTGTTGGGATGCATGCCGCCGTTCGGCCCCTCGCGCACCACCTTGTATTGCAGGCCCTGAGGCAAGGTGACGACGCCCGGCTCCTTGGCGTTCTTGGCCATGAACGCGTCGGCGACGGCGAGATTCTCCTGGGCCTTCTTGCTGGGCCCGCAGGCGGCGAGCGTCAAACCAGCGACAGCGAAAGCGGCGAGCAGGGCGCGGCGATACATGGGAACCTCGATCGAAACAGGCCGTCCAGCTAGCACGGCCTGCTTGAAATTCCACGCCTCGACCTCCCTAAGGGCCCGCGCGCTGACGATTTCACGGAACAGTGGTGGCGCTCGTGCGACTTGGCGCCTAGAAACAGCGACCCATGTCCGCAGACGAGATCTCCATGAAGCCCGTTCGCAAAGCTGTTCTTCCCGTCGCCGGTCTCGGAACCCGCGTCCTGCCGGGCACCAAGACCACGCCCAAAGAATTGCTGAACGTCGTCGACCGGCCAATTCTGTCCTACATCGTCGAGGAAGGGCGCAAGGCGGGCATCGAACACTTTGTCTTCGTCACGGGCCGCTCGAAGGGCGCGATCGAGGACTATTTCGATCATCAGGTCGAGCTGGAGGCTCAGCTGGAGGCCAAGGGCAAAACGGACATCCTGGAGCAGCTCAGGGCTGAATTGCCCAAGCCGGGCGAGATGAGCTTCGTGCGCCAGATGGCCCCGCTCGGCCTGGGCCACGCGGTCTGGTGCGCACGGGACATCATCGGCGACGAGCCCTTCGCGGTCATGCTGCCGGACGTCATCGTCGACGCCGATCCCTCGGCGCTCGGCCAGTTGATCGAGGTCTATGACAAGGTCGGCGGCGGCAATGTGATCGGCGTCGAGGAAGTGCCGGAAAGCGAGACCCACAAGTACGGCGTCGTCGCCCCGGGCGAGGTCAACGGCCGCCTGGCCACCATGACCGGCATGGTCGAGAAGCCGCCGCAAGGCACGGCGCCGTCCAACTGGGCGATCGCCGGCCGCTACATCTTGCAGCCCGAGATCTTCGACTTGCTGGCCAGCCAAGAGAAGGGCGCCGGCAACGAGATCCAGCTGACCGACTCGATGGCCAAGCTGATGCAGGACCAGGCCTTCCACGCCTATGTCTACGAGGGCGTCACCCACGATTGCGGCGACAAGATCGGCCTGCTGCGAGCCAATGTCGCCCTGGCCCTCAAGCGCGCCGATCTGGGCGCAGCCGCCCGCGCGGCGGTTGAGGCGGCGCTGAAGGCTTGAGCATAGATCCTCCCCCCAGCGGGGGAGGCGGCTGAAGGCCGGAGGGGGAAGTTCGGGCTATCCGGCTTCTTCCCCCTCCGTCGCCTGCGGCGACACCTCCCCCGCTGGGGGGAGGATTTGCCACTCGACCAGGACCTCGGGGTGGCTTTCGGAACCTCGTAGCGTCAAGGCCGCGTCCCCCAACAGTCGCCGCGCGGCCCACACGGCCGCGCCGCGCACGATGGGCGCGGGGTCGGCCAGCAGCGGCTCGACCACCGCCATCAGCCCCACGTCCCCGCTGTTGCCGATCGCATAGAGCACGTTGCGCACGAAGCGGTCGCGGCCGATGCGCTTGATCGGATTCTTCGAGAAGAGCGCCCGGAACGCGGGGTCGTCCAGAACCGCCAGCTCGGCCAGGGACGGCTGACGCAGCGCCTCGCGCGCCACCAGCTTGGCCTCGTTCGACAGCGAGGCGAACTTGTTCCACGGACACACCGCCAGGCAGTCGTCGCAGCCATAGATCCGGTTGCCCAGCGCCTTCCGGAACTCGGCCGGAATCGGCCCGGCCAGCTCGATGGTCAGGTACGAGATGCAGCGCCGCGCATCCAGTTGGCGCGGCGCGGGGAAGGCGTTGGTCGGGCAGACGTCGAGGCACGCGCGGCATGAACCGCAATGGTCGACCTCGGCCTCGTCCGAAGGCAGATCCAGCGTGGTCAGCACGCTGCCCAGGAACAGCCACGAGCCGAACTGGCGTGAGACAAGGTTGGTATGCTTGCCCTGCCAGCCCAGGCCGGCGCGCTGGGCCAGGGGCTTTTCGAGCAGCGGCGCGGTGTCGACAAAGACCTTCACATCCTGGCCGAAGCGGCGGTGCATCCAGCCGGCCAGCACCTTCAGGCGCTTCTTGATCACGTCGTGATAGTCGTCGCCCTGGGCGTAGACCGAGATCGCCGCGCGTTCCGGATCCTTGAGCTGTTCGAGCGGATCAATGTCGGGCCCGTAGTTGACGCCCAGCACCACCGCCGATTTCGCATCGCTCCACATGGCGGTCGGATGCGAGCGCCGCTCCAGCGTCTCCTCCATCCAGCCCATGGCGCCGTGGCGCTCGGCCTGGACGAATTCGCGCAGCCAGTCGCCGTTGGGCCAGGCTTCGGTGGCGCTGGCGAAGCCGCAGACGGAAAAGCCCAGCCTCAAGGCCTCGGCGCGGATCTCGTCCTTGATGCGGTCTGGCGTCAGCTCAGAAATCGAGATCGTCATAGTGCGCGGCCGGCGCGAGGCCGGGCCAGCGGTCGGCCAGGATCGGCCTGAAGCACGGCCTCGACTTGAGCTTCATGTACCACGTCTTGGCGGTCGGGAAGTCCTTCCACGGCACGTCGCCGAAGTAGTCGATCACCGACAGGTGCGCGGCGGCGGCGAAGTCGGCCAGGCTCATGCGACGTCCGGCCAGCCAATCGCGCGTCTGCAGCAGGCTTTCGATATAGCCCAGATGCATGCGCAGGGCCTCGCGCCCCTGGCGCAGCGCGGCCAGGTCCGGCGCGCCCATCCGCAGCAGGCGCTTTTCCATCTTCTCGTGCAGCAGGAAGCCGTTGACCTCGTTGTCGAACTTACGGTCGAACCATTGCAGCAGCCGGCGGGCCTCGGCGCGTTCGGCCGGATCGCGACCCAGCAGCGGCGGCTCGGTTTCGGTCTCTTCGATATGCTCGAGGATGGCGCGGGTCTCGCAGACCACGAGGTTGCGCTGATGCTTGGTCTCGACCAGCACTGGCGGCATGCCCGAGGGATTCAGCGCGGTGAACTCGGGCGGCATCTCCCAGTAACGAACCTGCACCTCGACAAACGGCAGGCGCTTCTCGCCCAACGCCAGGCGCACCTGTCGCGAGGCGGGATCGAGGGGGAAATGGTGAAGAGTACGTTCGACGCTCATGCCCAGGCGCAATCAGGCTGCATCGAAAGAGCGATGCGCCGTTTTGCTTAACAACAGATTGCTGAACAGTGTTTAGCCAGGAAATCCAGGCTTTTGCGCGGCGTTTTGGCGTCGCCGACTCAGCTGTTCATCCGGGCGATGAGGTTCGTCGTGCTTTGACCCTGCTTCAACTCAGCCAAGAGAACCTTGCCGCCATAGCTGAGCACCACATCCGAACCGACCACAGTCTCGACCGTATAGTCGGCGCCCTTGACCAGCACGTCAGGCCGGAAGGTCTTGATGAGCTCCAGTGGCGTGTCCTCGTCGAACAGCACGACCAGGTCCACCGACGAGAGCGAGGCCAGCACCGTGGCGCGGCCCTGCTCCTTCTGAACAGGACGGGTCGGCCCCTTGAGCTTGGAGACCGAGGCGTCGGTGTTCAGGCCGACGATCAGACGATCACAGGCGGCCTTGGCCTGGGACAGCAGCGACACGTGCCCCGGATGCAGCAGATCAAAGCAGCCGTTGGTGAAGCCGACCTTCAGGCCGCGCGCGCGCCAGCCCTCGACGATCCGTTGGGCCTGCTCTCGATCGGCGATCTTGATCTCGCCGGGTTCGCCCTCAACGGAACTGGCGCAAGCCGTCAGCTCCGCCGCCGTGACGACGTCGGTGCCCAGCTTGGCGACCACCAGGCCGCCCGCCAGATTGGCCAGCTGCGCCGCCTGCGCCAGGCTGGCGCCGGCCGCGACCGAGAGGGCCAGGGTCGCCGCCACGGTGTCGCCGGCGCCGGAGACGTCAAACACCTCGATCGCCGTGGCCGGCAGATGGATCGGCGCCTGCCCTCGCACCGCCAGGGTCATGCCCGCGCCGCCGCGCGTAATGAGAGCGGCCTCCAGTCCCGGCGCCATGGCCAGGATCGCCGCGCCGGCGTCTTCCGAGGCGGCATCGCTGTTCTCAACGATCCCGGTGGCCTCCGCGGCCTCCTTGCGGTTGGGCTTGATCAGGGTCGCGCCGTCATAACGCGCAAAGTCGCGGCTCTTGGGATCGACGATCACCGGCTTGCCGGCGGCCTTGGCGGCGGCGATCGCGCCCCGGATCACCTCGGGCGTCAGGACCCCCTTGGCGTAGTCGGAAAGCACAACGACGTCGGCCGAGGCCAGTCTCGCCGCGAACGCCGCCAGCAGCGCCGCGCCGTCGCCCGGGCCTCGGTCCTCGCGGTCGACCCGCAGCATCTGGTGCGAGCCGGAGATGTAGCGGACCTTCTCGGTCGTGCGACGTGCGGCGTCCGCCACCAGTTCGGCCTCAAGGCCCGCCTCGGCGTCGATCATCCCCCGCAGGGCCGCCCCAGCCTCGTCCTGACCAACAAGCCCGATCAGCACGGCCTTGGCGCCCAGCGCCGCGACGTTGCGCGCGACGTTGCCGGCCCCGCCCAGCATGGCGGTCTCCTTCTCGACCGCGATCACCGGCACCGGGGCCTCGGGCGAGATGCGGTCGACCGCACCGTAGATGAAGCGGTCCAGCATCACGTCGCCGAGCACCAGCACGGTCTTGCCGGCGAAGGCGCGGGGCAGGTGAGCGAGGGTGTCGTCCATGAGGGTCCTTAGAGTTCTGACGGCGCTTTTGCCCCTGTCGGGGCGGCCGGGGCAAGCCTCGTCAGTCGTGCTCGACCTCGGCGAACAACCCGCCATGCTTCTCGGCGAGGCCGCGCGGATCGCCATGGATGATGAGGTCCGCCGCCGGGAAGGCCGCCAGCACCCGGTTCTCGGCCGCGACAATGATTGCGTGGGCCGCCGCCAGCGAGATATCGCCGGCAAGATCCGCGTGCATCTGGATGTGGATGTAGGGGCCCGAGGCGCGCGTCCGCAACTGATGGACGCCCAGCACATTGGGATCGGCGGTGACCAGGGCGACGATCTTCTCGCGATCTTCGTCCGGCAATTCACGGTCCATCAGCTGGTGCGAGGCCTCCCGGAAGACGCCGACCGCGCCCCAGATCAGCCACAGCGCCACAATGAGACCCGCCGCCGCGTCCACCCAAGGCAGGCCCAGCCACGCCGCTGCGCCGACCCCGACCAGGGCGACGGCGTTCGAGGCCAGGTCAGCGGCGTAGTGCGCGCGGTCTCCCGAGATCGCGATCGAGCCGCTGGCCTTAACGACCCGCGTCTGGGCGGTGATCAGGGCGAAGGTCAAGACAATCGAGATCGCCATGACCAAGACGCCCGCAAGGCCATGCTCAACAGGCTGCGGATGGAGCCAGGCGTTGATGGCTTCGCGCCCCACCAGGGCTCCGGAGGCGAAGACCAAGCCGCCCTGCATCAGGCTGGAGAAGGCTTCGGCCTTGCCGTGCCCGAACCGGTGCTCGGCGTCCGGGGGCTCAGCGGCGTACCGCACCGCATAGACGGTGATCAGCGACGCGATGAGATCCAGGGCCGAGTCCGACAACGACGCCAGGATCGCCACAGACCCGCTGGCCTGCCAGGCGATCGCCTTGACCACGATGAGCACGGCGGCGGTGGCGACCGACAGCAGCGCGACGCGCTGGGTGGCGGCCCGGATCTCGGGTGAGGCGGCGGAGAGGGACATGGCCTCTCTCTACCGCACGCGACGCCGAAAACTAAGCCGCGACGCGGACCTCGGGTCCGACATAGACCGATTGCGGCCGGATCAGCCGTCCGCCCGCCAGCTGCTCGCGAGCATGGGCCAGCCAGCCGGCGACGCGACCCATAGCGAAGACGCAGGTGAAACTGGAGGGCGGCAGCCCCAGGGCCTCGAGCAGCAAGGCGGTGTAGAACTCGACATTGGTGTCGAGCGGCCGGTCGGGCTTGTGCTCGCGCAGAATGTCAAGCGCGGCGCGCTCCACAGCCTCCGCGAAGGCGAGCCGACCTGGCAGGCTGCCAGAGGCGCTGGACAACCGGCGAACGGCGGCCTTCAAGGCGTCAGCGCGGGGATCACGGACGCGGTAGATGCGGTGGCCGAAGCCCATCAGCCGGTCGCCGCGCGCTAGGGCCCGCTCCAGCCAGGGCCGGGCGTTTTCCGGGGTTCCAATCGCGTCCAGCATGTCGATCACCGGCCCCGGCGCGCCGCCGTGCAACGGACCCTTCAGCGCCGACAGACCGGCTAGCACCGCCGAGGTAAGACCTGCGCGGGTCGAGGCCACCACCCGCGCGGCGAAGGTCGAGGCGTTGAGGCCGTGATCGCAGACCGTCACCAGATACGCGTCTAGCGCGGCGGCTTCGGCGTCGGTCGCCGGGACGCCTCGGATCATCCGCAGGATGTCGGCGGCGTGCGACAAGGCCGGGTCGGGGGCGATCGGCGCATCCCCGTTGGCGACCCTCAGAACGGCCGGCGTGAAGACCGCAGGCGCGGCGATCAGCCTCAAGGCCGTCTTCAGGTCGTCGCCGTCCGGTATGCGGGCCAACAGGGCGCGCAGGGCCTCGACCGGATCGCGCCGCGCCAGATCCTCGTCCAGGGCGGCCACCTCGGCGAACACGCCGACGCGCGCCTCGCCCAGCGCCGACGAAAGATCGCTGGGCGCGTCGTCGAAGAAGCCGTCGAGCAACAGGTGAGCAGCCTCCTCGAAGCGCGTTCGGCCCGCGAGATCCTCGACGGCGTAGCCGCGGATCACCAGGCGCCCGTGCGCGCCATCGACATCGGAAAGAACGGTTTGGGCGGCGATCACGCCCTCAAGACCATCGGACATAAGCGGTCTCCTTTCGCGGTGAAGGAACGCCTCATCACCTTGATCGTCAATCTTGATCAATATAATCAATCTATATGAGCGAGTGGCTGGACGCGGAGCAGGTCTTGGAGCAGCTGGGGATCCGGCCGCAGACCCTCTACGCCTATGTCAGCCGGGGCCGGATCGAGGCGGCGGCGCACCCCAGCGACCCGCGACGCAGCCTCTATCGCGCCTCGGACGTGGCGGCCCTGGCGCGCAGGAAGGCCCGCGGGCGACGGATGGC
The DNA here is from genome assembly GCF_031457805.1 of Caulobacter sp. BE264. NCBI lineage: Bacteria > Pseudomonadati > Pseudomonadota > Alphaproteobacteria > Caulobacterales > Caulobacteraceae > Caulobacter > Caulobacter sp. BE264. The sequence continues at coordinate 175,056 of NZ_JAVDXI010000003.1, forward strand.
GGACGTCGCCGCCGAGGCGATCGCCTGGGGGGAGCCGGTCTTGCCGTCGGCGATCACGACCGTGAGCGGCGGCAAGCTGTGGTATCGCGGCGAGGACGCGGCGGTCCTGGCCGACCGGGGCCTGACACTGGAGAATGTCGCGCGCCTGCTGCGCGGCGGGCATGGCGTCGCGCTGAAGGCGTCGCGGCGCCCGCCACCGCCGTCGGGCGACATCGTCCGGTCGCGCCTGTTCCTGACCCTGGCCGAACGCGCCGGACGCGAGCCGCCAGCCCGAGGCCGCGCGCCGCTGGCCCTGGCGATGGAGGCCGCGGACCTTCTGGACGCCATTGTCGACGCCGCCACCGGCCATGCCGGCGATGGGCCCGCGCACCAGCGCTTCGCCCAAGCCTGGAGCCTGACCCCTGATGGCGCCGACCTGATCCGGCGGGCGCTGGTGCTCCTCGCTGATCACGAACTGAACGCCTCGACCTTCGCCGCGCGGGTGGCCGCCTCGACCGGCGCGTCGCTGTCGGCCGCCTGCCTGGCGGGCCTGTCCGCTCTGTCGGGACCGCTGCATGGCGGCATGGCCGCGCGCGTGGAAGCCTTCGCCGACGAAGCCGATCGAAGGGACGCCGTTCGCGCCGTCTCGGCGCGCCTGGAGCGGGGATCCAGCCTGCCGGGCTTCGACCACCCGCTCTATCCGGACGGCGATCCGCGCGCCGCGGCCCTTCTCGCGCGCTTCGAGCCGCCGAAGCCTCTGGCGGCGCTGTGGCGAGCGACGCAGACAGCGACCGGTCACCCGCCCAATATCGATTTCGCTCTGGTCGCCCTGGCGCGCGCACTCGCCCTGCCGCCGGACGCGCCGTTCATTCTCTTCGCCACCGCGCGCAGCGCGGGGTGGACCGCCCACGCCATCGAACAGCTGCAGACCGGAAGACTTATCAGACCGCGCGCCCGCTACGTGGGAACCGCCCCGACGGCGGCCCCCTACTCGCCCTCTTCGTCCTCGTAGCCGACGAGGCGAAGCGCTCGCGCGGGAATGCCTTCCAGCTGGCACCAGCGCTCCAGGGCCTCCTCGCGGCCATGGGTGATCCAGACTTCGCCGGGCCGCAGCTCGTCTAGCGTGCCGGTCAGCTCGTCCCAGTCGGCGTGATCCGACAGGATCAGCGGCAGCTCGACACCGCGCTGCCGCGCCCGCGCGCGCACCCGCATCCACCCCGAGGCGAAACAGTCGACCGGATCGGGGAAGCGCCGCGACCAGCGGTCGGCGATGGCGCTGGGCGGCGCGATGACGATCTGGCCGGCGAAGGCGTCCTTGGGCCCGGCGGCCGTCGCCGGCGCCAGCGGTCCCAGATCCACCCCATGCGCCTCATAGAGCGCGTTCAGGCGCTCGAGCGCGCCATGGACGTAGATCGTCTTGTCCCAGCCGGCTTCGCGCAGCAAGCAGATGACGCGCTGGGCCTTGCCCAGGGCGTAGGCCCCGACGAGGTGGCAGCGCTCCGGAAACTGGGCGACCGACGACAGCAGGCTGCTGATTTCTCCGGCGTCGTCCGGATGGCGGAAGACCGGCAGGCCAAAGGTCGCCTCGGTGATGAACACATCGCAGGGCACGGGCTCGAAACGCGCGCAGGTCGGATCGCGGCGGCGCTTGTAGTCGCCGGAGACGACCATCGTCAGGCCCTTCCAGCGCACCACGGCCTGGGCCGAGCCCAGCACATGGCCTGCGGGAACGAGCGTCACCGAAACACCGTCATGCGTGAAGCTTTCGCCGTAGGGGACAGCCTCCCGGCGACCGGCGAAGTCCTCGCCGTAGCGGACCGCCATGATCGCCAGCGTCTCGGGCGTGGCGGCGACCACGCCGTGACCGGCCCGCGCGTGATCAGCATGGCCGTGGGTGATCACGGCCCGGTCCACGGGGCGGACAGGGTCGATATAGAAGTCTCCCGGCGGGCAATAGAGGCCGGCGGGCCGGGGACAGAGGAGGTCTTCGGGCTTGATCACGGCAGAGCAGGATAACGCCTTTGAGCCCTCCGGGTTGAGCCAAAACCGCCCCAACCCAATAAAAGGGCTCTAAATCATAGGGTTAGAGCGTGACGGGAGCCGAAACCGGTTCCCACTTTCGGCGTCACGCTCTAGGCGCTAAGCCTATCCGCATGAGCGATCACGAACAGACAAAACTCATCGCCACGGCGATGAACGAGGGGAGCCCCCAGGCCAAGGCCCTGGGCTTCACCACCCTGGAGATCGGCGATGCGGTGGCCGTGCTGAAGGTCCCGTATCGGCCGGAGATCGTCGGCGATCCCGAGACCGGCGTCATCGCCGGCGGCGTCGTCACCACCCTACTGGACCACGCCAGCGGCCAGGCGGTCCATGCCGCGATGGCCACCTGGACCTCGATCGCGACGCTGGACCTGCGCATCGACTACATGCGCGCCGCCGAGCCGGGGCTCGACGTGATGGCCCGCGCTCATTGCTACAAGCTGACCCGCTCGGTGGCTTTTGTCCGCGCCGTCGCCTACGACCGCGATCCCGAGGACCCTGTCGCCACGGGCCAGGCGACGTTCATGCTCGACTCCAGCGCGGGGAAGAAGGCCGGCGCCAATCTGAAGCCCTCGCGCCAACAGCACGCCAAGACCGGAGGGGTCGACCAATGAGCGACGCCGACACCCGCCTCGTCGCCATGCTGGACTCCATCCCCTATGCGCGCTTCCTCGGCGTGAAGGCGGAGCTGGCGGGGGATGAGATGACGGCGGTCCTGCCGTTCGCCCAGCACATCGTCGGAAACCCGATGTTGCCCGCGATCCACGGCGGCGTCCTGGGCGCCTTCATGGAGATGACGGCTCTGGCCCAGCTCTCCGTCGCCGCGCCGATGAAGCGCCAGCCCCGCACGATCGACGTCTCGATCGAGTACCTGCGCTCGGGCCGCCCCCTGACCACCTACGCCCGCGCCAGCATCAAGAAGCTGGGCCGACGCATCGCCAATGTGCACGTGGAAGCCTGGCAGGAGACACGATCCGCCCCGATCGCAACGTTGCGTGGACTCTTCCTGGTGGCCCCCAGCGAGGATTAAGCCGGAACGCCCCCCCGAAACGGTTTCGGAGGATAAAGTTTCTCTCGAAACCAGGTGGAACGATCACATTACACCCTCGTAACCTCGATTACGGGCGTCAACGTTTCTTAAATCGCCGTCATGAAGCAAGAGTAACGTGTAATAACCAAGGGGCGGGCCTATATCCCTCTCATCGGACGCCAACGGGGCGGCCGAAGACAAAAAAGGGATCAAGACCATGACCATGAAGACCAACGCTGTCGCCGGCTTCGCCTCGCTCGTTCTCGCGGTTCTGCCGCTCGTTGTTATCGCTGGTTCGCTCGCCTCGAGCTTCTAAGTGATCGCCGCGTACCTCTCGTCGGGCGCCGCTCCAACCGGAGCAGGCCCGACGGAGATGGCGATGAGACATCGCCCAAGCCTATAAAGAACAAAGACTTTTCGCCGTCCGATGCAGGATGGCGTGGCGCGCCGCCAGACGATCGATATCCGCGTCATAGCCGCCACCAATGACCCCGACCACAGGGGTGTCCGAGGAAAGACAAGCGCCCAGGACATAGGCCTCACGTCGCGCCAGACCCTCGTCGGTCAGCGCCAGGCGGCCCAGCTTGTCGTCCGCGTGCGGATCGACGCCCGCATTGAAGAACACGATGTCAGGCCTCACAGCCGACAGCAGGTCCGGCAGGATTTCGGTCAGCTTGGCGAGGTATGGCCCGTCATCCGTTCCATCGGGCAACTCGACATCAAGATCGCTCGCCGCCTTGCGATGCGGGAAATTCTTTTCCGCGTGCATCGAGAAGGTGAAGACGTTCGGATCGTCCTCAAAAATCCGCGCCGTGCCGTCGCCCTGGTGCACGTCGAGATCAACCACCAGCGCCTTGCGGATCGCGCCCTCCGCCAGCAGACGGCGCGCCGCGACCGCCACGTCATTGAAGACGCAGAAGCCGGCGCCTGACTCCGCCGCCGCGTGATGGCTGCCGCCCGCTGTGTTGCAGGCGACGCCGTGCTCCAGCGCCAGACGCGCCGCCAGCAGCGTGCCGCCCGTCGCCGCTCTCGCCCGCGCCGCAACGCTTTCGGTGTTGGGCATGCCGATCCGCCGCACGACGTCCGGCGGCAGCGTCAGCTCGATCACGCCCCGCACATAAGCTTCGTCATGGGCCAGCCTCAGCGTCTCGACATCGACGGGCTCGGGTCGAACAAAGCCGCCGGAGCCGGGCACGCCCTCGGACTCCAGAACCGTCGCCAGGCGCGAGAACTTGTCCATCGGAAAGCGATGGCCGGCGGGCATCTCGGCGCGGAAGGCGGGGTGATGAACGATCGGGGGTGGCGGTGACATGGCCTGACGATGGGGAGCGTGGCGGCGTGACGCAAGGAGACGGGTTGCGGCGCCGCAAAACGAGGCTTATCGCAGTGCGCCATGCAGACGATCGAGAACCTCGCCGACATCCTGGACCTCGAACCGATCGAGGTGAACCTTTTCCGGGGCGTGAGCCCCAATGACGGCTTCCCCCGCATCTTCGGCGGCCTTGTGATCGCCCAGGCGCTTCTGGCGGCGTACAAGACCGTGCCGGATCGCGTCTGCCACTCGCTGCACGCCTATTTCATCCGCCCCGGCGATGTGACCGCGCCCGTCCTCTACGAGGTGGAGCGCGCCCGTGACGGCGGCACCTTCACCACGCGCCGCGTGGCCGCCATCCAACACGGCGAGCAAATCTTCAACCTGGCGGCTTCGTTCCAGACGCCGGAAGACGGCTTCGAGCACCAGTCCGAAATGCCCGACTCGGTCGATCCGGAGTTCCTGCCGACCGAAGCCGACTTCCTGCGCAGCCTGGGCGACCAGATCCATCCGAAGATGGTGGCGATCGCCGAGCGTCCGCGTCCGGTCGACATCCGCTGGATCGACCCGCAAAACCCGATCGCGCCCGTCAAGAAGTCGGGCACCAAGCAGGTCTGGATGCGCGCCAAGGCGCCGTTGGGCGAAGACGTGAAAATGCAGCAGGCCGCTTTGGCCTACGCCTCCGACATGGCGTTCATGGAAAGCGCCCTGCGTCCGCACGGCCTGATCTGGACCACGCCCGGCATCCAGGCCGCCAGCCTGGACCACGCCATGTGGTTCCACCATCCGTTCAACTTCAACGACTGGACCCTCTTCTCGCAAGACAGCCCCAGCGCCTCGCAGGGTCGTGGCTTGGTGCGCGGCCAGATGTTCAGCCAGGACGGCAAGCTGTTGGCCTCGGTGGCGCAGGAATGCCTGATGCGGGTGCGGAAGTAGGCGCTAGGCCAGCTCCACCTTCGCGACGCCCGCCGCCGTCAGGCCGCGCAAAAGGGATGCGGCCTGCATCCCGACCGTGATCTCACCTGTCAGAGCCATCCGGACGGCCTCGGCCAGCGGAACCCAGACGCTCTCGATCCGCTCGCTGGGCTCGTCCTGAGGCTCGGCGACCTTCACGACGTTACGGGCCAAGACGATGTAGGTGCGGTTTGTGTGGGTTCCGGCGTTGGGGCGCGTCTCGCCGACAAGACTCAAAGCCCCCGTGCAACCGGCTTCCTCAAGCAGTTCGCGGCGGGCCGCTTCCACTGGATCGGTCTCGCCCGGGTCCATTCCACCCGCCACCAGTTCGGTAGAAATATCGCCAAGAGCATGGCGATATTGCCTGACCAACAGCACGTTGTTCTCGCCGTCCAGCGCGACGACCTCGACCCAGTCGGGATACTCCAGCACATAATAGGGCGCGATCACCGCGCCCTCGTCGGTGACGCAGTCGTCGGCGCGGACGCTGATCCAGCGGTCCTTGTGGATGTGGCGAGAGGCGGTGACCCGCCATTTTCCGTCCGACATCACGCGCGCTCCTCTGGGACAATCAGTCCCGGTCGCCCAACTCGTCGTCTTCGACCGGCCCCTCGGCCTCGCCGACCAGTGCCGGCGGATCGGCCAGGATTAGACCTTCGCTGATCTTCACCTCCGGCACAGCCGCCCGCGTGAACGGCAGGTACCAGGTCGGGCCGCCCAGGTCTGGGGTAATCTCGAGAATGTCACCGGCGCCAAAGTTCTGGACGCTCTTCACGCGACCCAGCAGGGCGTTCGTCTGGATATGGCGGACCGCGAGGCCGACCAGGTCGGTCAGATAGAACTCGTCCTCGTCGGGCTCGGGCAAAGCCGAGCGAGGGACGTAAAGCCGAAGGCCGCGCAGGGCGTCGGCCGCCTCTTTCGTTTCAATCCCAGGACAGCGGCAGACGACGCCGTCCTTGGTCTTGCGCGCTGAGGCGATGGTCAGGGCCGGCGAGCCGTCCTGGCGCTTCAGCGTCTTGAAGCCCGCGATGCTCATCGGGTCTTCGGTATAGGTCGTAATCCGCACCTCGCCGCGCACGCCGAAGCCACCGGCCACGCGGCCGACCAGGATCAGCGGATCGTCGGGAGACACAGCCATCGTCTGGACAGAGTCGCGCCGCCGACCCGTGAGGATCGACGGCGCTGGAACCCTTAGCCTTCGGTGGTTTCTTCAGCAGCCGGAGCTTCGGCGGCCGGAGCCTCTTCAGCCGGAGCAGCGGCCGCAGCGGCGGCGGCTTCGGCGGCGGCGGCCTTCTCGGCTTCAGCGGCGGCCTTGGCGTCGGCTTCGGCTTGCTTGCGCTCTTCTTCACGCTGAGCGCGCTCGGCCAGACGCTCTTGCGCCTTCTTGCCCGGCTTGCCCTTTTCCGGGTTGTTGCCGTGCGTCCAGGCGACCAGGCCTTGGGCGGCCAGGAAGCGGGCGACGCGGTCGGTCGGCTGGGCGCCCTTCTTGAGCCACTCCTGGATCGATTCGACCTTCAGGGTGACGCGGTTGGCGTCGTCCTTCTTGAGGAGCGGGTTGTAGGTGCCGACCTTCTCGATGAAGCGGCCATCGCGCGGCGAGTGGCTGTCAGCGACGACGATCGAGTAGTACGGACGCTTCTTGGCGCCGCCACGGGCGAGACGGATCTTCAGCATATCGGTAGTCCTTAGGTCTAAAGTTCTATTTCTTGAACGGGTTGAAGCCGGGCAGGCCCAGGCCGGAGAGAGGGTTGGGCTTGGCGTCGCCGCCAGTCCCGAGGCCCGGCAGACCGGGCAGCCCCGGGAGGCCTTGGCCCCCCGCTGCATTGGGATCGGGCGCCGGCATCTTGCCGCCGCCCAGGTTCTTAAGACGCGCCATGTCGCCGCCGCCCATCATCTGGGCCATGCGGGCCAGGCCCTTGCCGCCGTCCTTGGACATGGCCTTGAACATGTCGGCCATCTGGCGGTGTTGCTTGAGCAGGCGATTGACCTCGGCCACGTCGACGCCGGCGCCGGCCGCGATGCGGCGCTTGCGCGAGGCTGCGAGAATGTCGGGCTTCTTGCGCTCTTCCTTGGTCATCGAGCTGATGATCGCCTGCTGGCGACGGAAGATGCTGTCGTCGACGCCGCTCTCGGCGATCTGTTTCTTGACCTTCTGGACGCCCGGCAGGAGGCCCATGATGCCTTCCATGCCGCCCATCTTCTGCATCTGCTTCAGCTGGGCCGCCAGGTCGTCGAGGTCGAACTTGCCCTTGGCCAGCTTCTTGGCCATGCGCTCGGCTTCGGCCTGGTCGAGATCGGCGGCAGCCTTCTCCACCAGGGCCACGACGTCGCCCTGACCGAGAATCCGGCCTGCGACGCGGCGGGCGTCGAACACGTCCAGCTGGTCGATCTTTTCGCCGGCGCCGAGGAACTTGATCGGCAGGCCGGTGACATGGCGCATCGACAGCGCCGCACCGCCCCGGCCGTCGCCGTCGGCGCGGGTCAGGATCAGGCCCGTGAGCGGCAGGCGCTCGTGGAACGCCTTGGCCGTGCGCACGGCGTCCTGACCGGTCAGGCTGTCGGCGACCAGGATGGTTTCCGAGGGGCTGGCGATGCGAGCGATCTCGGCCGCCTCGCTCATCATCGACTCGTCCAGCGTCGTGCGGCCGGCGGTGTCGAGGATCAGGACGTCATAGCCGCCCAGCTTGGCGGCGGTCAGGGCGCGCTTGGCGATGTCCGGAGCGCTCTGGCCCGCGACGATCGGCAGGCTCTCGACCTCGACCTGTTTGGCCAGGGTCGCCAGCTGCTCCATGGCCGCCGGGCGGCGGGTGTCGAGCGAAGCGACCAGAACCTTCTTGCGGTCGGTCTTCGACAGGCGAAGGGCCAGCTTGCCGGTGGTGGTGGTCTTACCCGAGCCTTGCAGACCGGCCATCAGGATGACCGAAGGCGGGTTGAGCGCCAGGTTCAGGCCGGTCGGCTGCTCGCCGCCCAGCATGTCCACCAGACCGTCATAGACGATCTTGACCACCTGGTCGGCCGGCTTGACCGAGCGGATGACGGCCTCGCCCGAGGCCAGCTCCTTGGCCTTGGAGATGAAGTCCTTGACGACCGGAAGAGCGACGTCGGCCTCGAGCAGGGCGACGCGAACCTCGCGCAGCGCCTCGTCGATGTCCTTTTCGGACAGCACGCCGCGACCGCCGAGGCGTTCAAAGACGCCGGAAAGTCGCTCTGTAAGGCCGTCGAACATGTCGAACCCTGTTGAATACCCTGGAACGTGACGCGTCACGTTCCGACTCTTTGTCTTGCTTCGGCCTGTTCGAAGAACAGACCGGGGTCCAAACGCGATCAGCCCCCGTGGACGATCACGTCGACGGGGGTCCTCGCCGTCCTCGTCCGGATGGGTCCTGCGCTAACAGGCCGGGGTCGTGACGGTGGAGGCGCTGCTGATAAAGCGCCGGAAGCCGGGGCTTATGGCTGAAAAAGGCTACGGAGTCAAAAGCAGCCCTCCATCCGACCTTCCCGGCGAATGCCGGGACCCAGATGAAAAGGAGCTGAGGTTGGGTCTAGAGGCTCTGGACCGTTCCGGTCATTCGCATCGCCATGAGATCTGGACCCCGGCATTCGCCGGGGAGATCGGACTTGGACCGGCTCAGGCCATGCCCAGATAGTCGCGCTTGCCGACCTCGACGCCGTTGTGGCGCAGGATCGCGTAGGCGGTCGTCAGGTGGAAGAAGAAGTTCGGCTGGGCCTGGCCCTGGAAATAGGCCAGCCCCTTGACCACGCTGGTCTCGCCGCGACGGGTCAGGGTGATGTCGCGATCCTCGGCGCCCTCGAAAGCGGCGGGGTCCAGGCCCTCGACATAGGCGATGGCCCGGTCGATGCGGGCGATCAGCTCGGCGAAGCTGGTTTCGACGTCGTCCCAGGCCGGAACCTCTTCACCGGCCAGGCGCGCGCAGCAGCCCTTGGCGAAGTCGGTGGCGATCTGCACCTGGCGGATCAGCGGGAACATGTCGGGATACAGGCGCGCCTTCAGCAGCGCGTCCGGATCCCAGCCCTTGGCCTCGACCTGGGCGGCCGCCTTGGTCAGCACGCCCTTCAGACCTTTCAGGCCCTGGAAGAAAACAGGGACGCTGGCCTGGTGGATCGAGATCGACATGAGAAGCTCCGCTTGAACGATGCGCCTAGATAGGGCGCGCGAGCGCGGAACGGGAGATGGCGGCGAGGGGTTTTACGCCTCGATATCCAATCACGAGGCAATCCCCATGAAAGTCAGCGACGCCATGACCAGCCAGGTCTCGACCGCGCGCCCCACCGACAGCATCCGCCAGGTCGCCCAAACGATGGCCAAGGTCGAAAGCGGGGTCGTTCCCGTGGTCGAGGACGGCAAGGTGGTGGGCGTGGTCACCGACCGCGACATCGTCCTGCGGGTGGTCGCCGAAGGCCGCAGCTTCGACAGCCCCGTCTCCGAGGCGATGTCGGACGGCGAGGTGCTGAGCGTGAAAGAGGACGACGTCCTGGCCGACGCCACCGCCAAGATGGCCAACCACCAGGTCCGGCGCCTCGTGGTGCTGAACGACGCCGGCGCGCTCACCGGCATTCTCTCGCTCGGCGACGTGGCCAAGGACTACGGCGCCAAGCAGGTCGGCAAGACCCTGGAGGAGATCTCGCAGGAGTCCGACGAGGCGCGCTAGACCAAGAAAAAAGGGCGGCCCCGCGAGGAGCCGCCCTTCGTCATTTCGCAGTCGAAGACCGCTTAGACCAGCGAGCTGTCGATGGCCTTGCAGGCTTCCATCAGGCCCTTCACCGACTCGACCGACTTGGCGAACATCGCCTTTTCGTCGTCGTTGGTTTCGAACTCGACGATTTTCTCGGCGCCGCCGGCGCCGATGACCACCGGCACGCCGACATAGAGGTCGTTCAGGCCGTATTGGCCGGTCAGGTAGGTAGCGCACGGCAGGACGCGCTTCTTGTCCTTCAGGTACGAGGTCGCCATGGCGATGGCGCTCTCGGCCGGCGCGTAGAAGGCCGAGCCGGTCTTCAGGAGGGCGACGATCTCGCCGCCGCCCTTGCGGGTGCGCTCGACGATGGCGTCCAGCTTGTCCTGGGTCAGCCAGCCTTGCTTGACCAGTTCCGGCAGCGGCAGGCCGCCGACGGTCGAGTGACGGACCATCGGCACCATGTCGTCGCCGTGACCGCCCAGGGTCCAGGCGTGGATGTCTTCGACGGACACGCCGGTGGCTTCGGCTAGGAAGTAGGCGAAGCGGGCCGAGTCGAGGACGCCGGCCATGCCGATGACCTTTTCCTTCGGCAGGCCCGAGAACTGCTGCAGAGCCCAGACCATCGCGTCGAGCGGGTTGGTGATGCAGATGACGAACGCGTTGGGGGCATGCTGCTTGATGCCTTCGCCGACGGCCTTCATGACCTTCAGGTTGATGCCCAAGAGGTCGTCGCGGCTCATGCCCGGCTTGCGCGGCACGCCGGCGGTCACGATGCAGACGTCGGCTCCGGCGATGTCGGCGTAGTCGTTGGCGCCCTTCAGGGCCACATCCTTGCCGAACACCGCCGAGGCTTCGGCGATGTCGAGGGCCTTACCCTGCGGGGTGCCTTCGGCGATGTCGAACAGGATCACGTCGCCCAGCTCTTCGCGAGCGGCGATGTGGGCCAGGGTGCCGCCGATCATGCCGGCGCCGATAAGGGCGATCTTCGCGCGAGCCATGGGGTCTCCATCAAGGCTGTGGACAGTCAAATCTCGGGGCGCGGTCTAGACCTGTAGCGGCCCGGCCTCAAGCCCCCTTTCCCGTTTCGCTGCACTGCGGCAAAGTCGACTTAACAACGATAAGCAGCGCCAGGGGCGAGGGGCACGATGAGCAAGACCGATCCCGGAAACTATTTCGAGGATTTCCGACTGGGCCAAAGGCTGGTTCACGCCACGCCGCGCACGGTCACGGCGGGCGACGTCGCGCTCTACACCGCGCTCTATGGTCCCCGGTTCTCGCTGTTTTCGTCCGACGCCTTCGCCCAGGCCTGCGGCCTTATGTCCGCCCCCGTCGACCCGCTGATCGCGTTCCACGTGGTGTTTGGGAAGACCGTGCCCGACATCAGTCTGAACGCCGTGGCCAATCTGGGCTACGCCGAGGGCCGCTTCCTGGCGCCGGTCTTCCCGGGCGACACTCTCAGCGCCGTCTCGGACGTCATCGGGCTGAAGGAGAACTCCAACCGCAAGACCGGGGTCGTCTATGTGCGCACCACCGGCATGAACCAGCGCGGCGAGGCGGTGCTGAGCTATGTGCGCTGGGTGATGGTGCGCAAGCGCGACGCCGAGGCCGAGATCGCCGAGCAGGTGGTTCCGTCCCTGGCCGGCGCCGTCGCGGCGGCGGATCTGGCGCTGCCGGCGGGCCTGGACTTTTCGGGCTATGACTGGTCGCTCGCCGGCGCACCGCACGCCTTCGAGGACTATGAGATCGGCGAGAAGATCGACCACGTCGACGGCATGGCCGTGGAAGAGGCGGAACATCAGATGGCCACGCGTCTGTGGCAGAACACCGCCAAGGTTCACTTCAACCAGTTCGAACGCGCCAAGGACCCGTCCGGCAAGCGCCTCGTCTATGGCGGCGTGGTGATCTCGACGGCCAAGGCGCTGTCGTTCAACGGCTTGCAGAACGCAGGCCTGATCCTGGCCATCAACGGTGGGCGGCACGTGGCGCCGTTCTTCGCCGGCGGCACGGTGTTCGCCTGGAGCCAGGTGCTGGACAAGGCCGATCTTGGGGCCGCCGGCGCCCTGCGCCTTCGCCTCGTAGCCACCAAGGATCGTCCTTGCGACGACTTCCCAGACAAGGACGCCGAGGGCGTCTACAACCCGGCCGTGATCCTGGACTTCGATTATTGGGCGGCGGTTCCCAAGCGTGGCTGAGTTCCAGCTCGATCCCGCCTTCGTGGCGACCTCGCATCGCGTCGGCGACCTGCCGCTGTGCGAGGTCCGGCTACAGGACGACGCCCGCTACCCCTGGCTGGTGCTGATCCCCCGCCGGCCGGGCCTGCGGGAGCTGGAGGACCTGAGTCCGACCGATCGCGCGCTGCTCCTGGAAGAGACCATCTGTGCTGGAGCTGCTGTCCGGGCCGTGGGGGCGACGCTGGGGTTCGCCGTCGAGAAGCTGAACGTCGGCGCCTTGGGCAATGTCACCGCTCAGCTCCATGTCCACGTCGTCGGGCGACGGGGCGACGACCCTGCATGGCCAGGCCCGGTTTGGGGCCATAGCGCTGCGCTGGCCTACGGCGCGGCGATCCGCGAGGCGGCGATCGCTGCGGCGCGCGAAGCCTTGGCCCGCTAACGCTTCTTTTTCGCGCTCTTGGCGGCCGTCGCCTTGCCTTTGCCCTTGCGGGCGGCGGTGGCCTTAGACTTGCCCTTCTTGCCCGCCGAGGCCTTGGTCTTCTTGACCGCAGCGGCGCACTTGGCCTTGGCGGCCTTCAGCGCCTTGCCCTTCTTGCCCTTGGTCGAGCAGACGGCCTTGGCGGCCGGCGCCGGACGGCTGGCGGCGACGCGCGGCGGCCAGACATAGGGGCCGCGCCCCTGCGCCTCGTATCCCGGCGGCGCCTCGGGCAGGATCCGTTCGGCCCGCACTGCGATGGGGGCCCCGTTCTCGTAGAGTTCGCCTGACCAGACCTCGTAACCCACGCGACGCAAGGTCAGCACGGCGGATTCGCCGCCGCGCGGACTGAAGCGGGCGATGATCTGATCGCCGTCCTGCCGGAGGTCGTCGATCAGACCCGTCGAGCCGACCGAGCCGGGCCGGCGCACATCCCGCCAGGCGCCTTCGAGCTCGCTCGCGCCGCCGACTTTGTCGACGATCTGCAGAGCCAAGAGGTGCGCGCCATCGGCGCTGGTGACCTTCCAGCTTCCGTCGAGCGGACCTTGCAGATTCTGCGCCGCCGCCACGGAGCCCTTGACCCTGAGCTCATAGATCTGGGCGGTCGTCAGGTAGGCGCCGGGCGTGGTCGGGGCTTCCGACTCGGGCGGTGGAATCGGCAGAATCCGGCCGCGACGGCGCGGGGCCGGCGCCGCAGCCGTTTCAGCCGCCTCTTCATCGAGGGTCTGGGCGCTCTGGGCGATCAGGTCGGCCAGCGGGTCCAGGGCCTCTGGGACTTGGGCGGGATCGACGCCGGGCGGCGTGGTCTGCGGCGCCGTGCTCGCCGGCGCTTCCGGTCCCGGCGCAGCCGGAGGGGCGGGCTGAGCGCTGGGCGGCGCGCTCTGCGTCCCGAAGGTCGGTACATAGTCCGAGAGCGGAGGCATCGCCGGTGTCTGCTGCTGCGCCAGCGCTGGGCTGGCGACCAGGACGACGGAGAGAACGATAGCCCGCATAGAAACCTTCAACCGCCGCCTGACCTTGGGTCGCCTAACCGTGGGCCGACCGTCCCGAAATGGCCTCCGCCACCGCGACAAGACGCTCTGCCTGCGCCAGATGCAAGCGCTCGGCCATCTTTCCATCGACTCGCAGAGCGCCTTTGCCAGCATTTTCGGGCGCGTTGAAGGCCGCGATCACCGCATGGCTCCACGCGACGTCCTCTGGCGACGGTGAGAAGACGCGGTTGCAGATTTCCAGATGCTTGGGATGGATCAGCGTCTTTCCGTCGAAGCCGAAATCGACGCCCTGAACACAGACCGCCTCGAGAGCCGCTAGATCCTCGATGTCATTGTGCACGCCGTCCAGAATCGTCAGCCCGTGGGCCCGCGCGGCGGCGACCGACAGGGTCAGCAGCGGCAGGAAGGGCGCGCGATCCGGGGTCTGGCGGGCGCGCATCTCCTTGGCGAAGTCGTTGACGCCCATCACCCAGGCCGACAGACGCGTGCCATGGCGAGCCTCGGCGATCTCCCACAGGTGGAAGGCCGCCTTCCCCGTCTCGATCATGGTCCAGAGGCGCGTGCTGGGCGGCGCGGCCGTCAGGTGCTGGTCATAGAGGCGCACGTCGGCCGCGTCATTGACCTTGGGCACGAGCACCGCGTCCGGTCCCGCCTCGGCGGCGGCGGCCAGGTCTTCCGCGCCCCAGGGCGTATCGATCCCATTGACCCGGATGACCACTTCGCGGGGTCCAAATCCGCCCGCCTTCACCGCCGCCACGGCCGCTTCGCGCGCGGCGGGCTTCATTTCGGGGGCGACGGCGTCTTCCAGGTCCAGGATGATGACGTCGGCGTCCAGAGTGCGGGCCTTCTCGACCGCCTTGGCGTTGGAGGCGGGCATATAGAGGGCGCTGCGGCGCGGACGGTTGGCTTGGGCGGTGGTCATTGGAACTCCCCTGCGGTCTTTTCTGCTTTGCGGCGACCTTAGCATTGCTGCGACGCAGCAAAAGCCTTCCTGGCGCAAATCATCGCCACGGGGAGACGTCTTGCCGCTCGCCGGTCTGGAGCGCAGGATCGCGCCATGACCATCACCCGCTATGACAAAGACGCCAGGAACGTGCTCGGCCAGGCGCTGGCGCCGTGCTCATTCAACCCCGTCACTGGCTTCTATCGCAATGGCTGTTGCGAGACGGGCCCGCACGATCTGGGCCTGCACACGGTCTGCGCGGTGATGACCAGCGACTTCCTGGCGTTCTCGAAGGCCCAGGGCAACGATCTCTCGACGCCCCGTCCGGACCTCGCCTTCCCGGGGCTGAAGCCGGGCGATCGCTGGTGCCTGTGCGCCGGTCGGTGGAAAGAGGCCCTGGATGCCGGCGTTGCGCCCCAGGTGGTGCTCGAGGCCACGCATGAGGAGATGCTGGCGGTGGTTCCGCTGGGTGTCCTCAAGGACCACGCTGCAGCCTGATCAGGCTTCCAGCGGGTACTCGCGTTCCAGTCGATAGGTCGAGCCCTCGTGCGTCCGCCAGCTGGAATAGAGCCCGAAGCGATCGACCCTGAATGCCGGCGCGCGTAGCAGGTTGTTAGCCTGCAGCCAGGCGCCGACCTCGGGAACCGAAGGCCGCTTCAGATAGGCCAGGGTCACGTGCGGGGTATAGAGACGGCTCTCAGGCTTCAGACCTGCGGTCCGCGCCGCCCGCTCGTGGCCCTTCTGCAGCTGGCGAAGGGGCGCGCTCTCGTCGACCCCGGCCCAGACGGCATGAATATCAGCGCCCTCGCCGAAGTGACCTGCGCCGGCCAGCGTCAGGTCGAACGGCGCGGCGGCGATCTCCGCCAACGCCTCGTCGAGATCGGCGGCGACGTCCTCGGCCACGTCGCCGACGAAGCGCAGGGTGATGTGAAACGCCTCCAGCGGCCGCCAGCGCGCGCCCTCGATCCCGTGTTGGCGCGCGAGCAGGCCCTCGCCGATTTCAGGCGGGATCGCGATGGCGGTGAAGAGGCGGATCATCGACGCGCTACGGGCACGGATTGGGGTGACGCAGGTGGATGGCGTCGACCGCCTTCTCCAGCTCGTCGGTCCAAGCCAGGTCGAAGGCGTCGATATTGGTCTTCAGCTGTTCCATCGAGGTGGCGCCGATGATGGTGGCGGTGACGAACGGGCGCGCGTCGCAGAACTTCAGCGCCAGCTGGGCCGGATCCAGGCCGTGCGCACGGGCCAGATCGACATAACTGCGGAACGCCTCCAGCGCGCCGGGGCCCTCATAGCGCTGCATCCGGTCATAGAGCGCCTTGCGCGAGCCCGGCGGGAGCGCGCCGTCCAGATACTTGCCCGTCAACTGGCCCTGGGCCAGGGGCGAATAGGCCAGGAGCCCGACCTGCTCGCGCATGGCGATCTCGGCCAGACCGTATTCGAAGGTGCGGTTGGCCAGGTGATAGGCGTTCTGGATCGAGGCGATGCGGGGCAGGCCGCGCGTATCGCTCTCCGACAGGAAGCGCATCACGCCCCAGGGGAACTCGTTCGAGACCCCGACGTGGCGGATATTGCCCTTCTTCACGTGCGCGTCCAGCGCCTGCAGGATGTCGCCGAAGCGCTCGAATTCGAGGCTGTAGTCCTTGTAGGTCTGGCCGCCGAACACCCGCACCCGACGGTCGGGCCAGTGCAGCTGGTAGAGATCCAGATAGTCGGTCCCGAGCCGCCGCAACGAGCCCTCGACCGCCTCGTCGATCTGGGTCTTGGTCTGGCGCGTCACCGCACCGTCCTTGCGCAGCCAGGGCAGGCCGCCGAAGGCCGCACCTTGGCCGGCGACCTTGGAGGCCAGCACGATCTCGGACCGCTTGCCGGTCTTGCGCAACCACGAGCCGATATAGGTCTCGGTCAGGCCTTGCGTCTCGGGATTGGGCGGGCTGGCGTAGAGTTCCGCCGTATCCCAGAAGTTCACGCCCCGGCTCAGCGCATAGTCCATCTGCTCGTGGGCCTCGGCCTCGGAGTTCTGGGAGCCCCAGGTCATGGTTCCCAGACAACAACGCGACACCATCACGTCCGTCCGGCCAAGCTTGGCGTATTCCATCGGGAGATGCCTCTTTTTCGCAGGATGAGCGTTGTAGGAGGGTCCGCGGGCGCGTCGCAAGACGCACGCTAGGAGAGGCGGGGTCGCAGCGCTTTCGCGAACGCATACCATGAACGCATAGGGTGGGGGATTGCGTCCCGGCGCGCGACACACGATATTCGAGACGCGTCCATGGTGGACGCCTAGCTCAAGGGCTTATTCGATGAACGACTTCAACCGCGGCTATGCGCGCTCGATCCCGGCGGATCGCGCCGACATGTCGGTTGACGCCGGCCTGCGCAAATTCATGCTCGGCGTCTACAACAAGGTGGCGCTGGGTCTGGTGGTTTCAGGCGCTCTCGCCTACGCCACCTCGTCCGTCCCCGCGGTCCGCGACCTGCTGTTCGTGGTGCAGGGCGGCCGTCTCGCCGGCGTGACCCCGCTCTACATGGTGGTGGCCTTCGCGCCGCTGGTGCTGATGCTGGTCGCGGGCTTCGCGATGCGTAACCCCAAGCCCCAGACGGCCGGCGCGCTGTACTGGACCATCGTCTCGCTGATCGGCGCGTCGCTGGGCGCGGTGATGCTGCGCTATACGGGCGAATCGGTCGCCGCGACCTTCTTCGTGACCGCCACGGCTTTTGGTGGCCTCAGCCTGTTTGGCTACACCACCAAGAAGGACCTGACCGGCTTCGGCAGCTTCCTGATGATGGGGGTGATCGGCCTGATCGTCGCTTCGATCGTCAGCATCTTCCTGAAGAGCCCGGCGCTGCTGTTCGCGATCAACGTTCTGGGCGTGTTCATCTTCTCGGGCCTGATCGCCTATGACACCCAGCGCCTGAAGATGACCTACTACGAATTGGGCGGCGACCGCGCCTCGATGGCGGTGGCGACTAACTTCGGCGCGCTGAGCCTCTACATCAACTTCATCAACCTGTTCCAATTCCTGCTGTCGTTCCTGGGCGGCAATCGCGAATAGGTTGGAGAACCTCATCGCCTGGCGATGACGGAAGCCCCGGCGGACCTCCGCCGGGGCTTTTCCTTTGGAGCGCCAGCCAAACGGCTCAGTCGATGACCGAGAACCTGCCCTTCTCGAAGACGCGCAGGACCTGGGCCAGTTCATGGCCCCGCTTCAGGATCTGCCCGCCTTGCCCATAGACGGCCCAGGCCCCCTGCCTGCGCGCCAGGGCCGGGCGTTTTTCCACACGGTAGAGCGGCGCTTCGGCCGCATGGCGGAAGATGGAGAACACAGCGCTCTCGGACAGGCCCGCGATGCCGTAGTCGCGCCACTCTCCGGCCGCCACCATGCGACCGTACAGCCGCATGAGCTGGTCGAGCTCACGCCGCTCGAAGAAAACGACGCCGCTGACCGGCGCGGATGAAGACTCCAGAGCCATGGTCGGAATCTAGCGCCAAATCGACGGATTGAAACCATCCGTGTCGCGACGGTCACGCCCGCCGGGAATGCTACGCACCCGTCACGGTGCGCCCCGATATGACCTTAATTCGGTCCTTCGTCCGCCCGTTTGCGAGGCGATAAAGCTCATGTCGGCTGATCGGACACCCTGTGGTCCAGGATCCTGAACAGCCCCCCCAGCCCCCCAGATCATGGGCCGGTCAGCCGACAAACCTATATCCCCTCCCCCGAAATGAGCCCGCGCGGACACCCCCCACCGCGCGGGCTTTTTCGCGCGTCGCTCACGGCCAGCGCCGCAGGAGGGTCACACCGCGCCGTGAAACGACCTTGTTTTGGTCGATCCCCCGCCCGGTTAGGCCGCAATAACAGAAGCGTCGAAGACGACCGGACCGGGTTCCTGACCAGCCCCCAGCCCTCCCGGTCACCAACGGTCGTCTTCGGCTGACAAAAGGACCCGCGCGGCTCGTCCCCTCCAGCCGCGCGGGTTTTCCTTGTCCGGCTTTCCGAATCAGCGCTCGGCGCGCTTGGCCTCGCCCGCGCTCTGCAGGACGCCCAGGATGCGTCCGCCCTTGGCGCCCTGAAGCAGCACGACCGTCACGAGGTCGTCGTCGTTGGCGGCGGGCAGGCGATAGAGCTTCGGCTTTCCGGCCCAGGGACCCAGCCTCACCAGTTCACGGACGACATTCCGGTGAACCAGGGTCTGCCCCTTGTTGTCGCCGCGCTTGATGGCGATGTCCTGCTCGCGCGGATCGTAGCGGACCAGCCAGACCTCGCCGCCGCCACGCGGGGCCGGACCCGAGCCCACCGCGACGCGGGCCTTGCCGATGAACTGCATGTCCGGCGGGTTCAGGCGCGCGCGGGCCGCCGCCTTCACCAGGTCCTCGACCGCCTCGGCCTTGGTCCCGGAGGCCTGAACGCGGCCGGCCACCACCATCTGCGGCGTGGGCACGTCGCGAAGGGCGAACTTCTTGGCGTAGGCGCGCTGGCGGTCAGCGAAGACGGGTTTGGCGAAGGTGTCCTTCCAGCCCAGATAATCCCAGTAGTCGACCGCATAGGTCAGGGCCAGGACCCCGTCCTGCTTGGCCAGATCGGCGGCGACCTGATTGGCCTTGCCGCACGACGAGCAGCCTTGGGCCGTGAAGAGCTCCACCACCACGGGCGGCTTTTGCGCCCACGCGACACCCCCCCATGACAGGGTGGCGACGACGCCGGACAAAACCAGGCTGAACAGGGAAGGGGCGGCCTTACGCATTGAGCGCACTTAAGCCAAGAACGCCCCTCTTAGCCGTTCACGAGGCCGTGAATAGCGGTGTCATGTGGGGAGAAAGCGCACCGACATCGTTGTCAATTCGCCTCACAAACGAAAACGGCCGGCCCCGCGAGGGACCGGCCGTCTTTTCGAGTCGCTGGAACGTGCGGCTTAGTCGGCCTTGGCCAGATTGCGCAGCACGTAGTTCAGCACGCCGCCGTTCTTGAAGTACTCAAGTTCGGTCGGCGTATCGATACGGCAACGGACCGGGAAGCGAGCGATGCGGCCGTCGGTCGGGCGATAGAGCTCGACGATCAGCTGCTTGCGCGGCGCCAGGTCGGTGAGGCCACGGATCGAGACGATCTCCTCGCCGGTCAGCTCCAGCTTCTGCCAGCCGTCCTGGACGAACTGCAGCGGCAGCACGCCCATGCCGACGAGGTTCGAACGGTGGATACGCTCGAAGCTTTCGCAGATCACCGCGCGGACGCCCAGGAGCTTGGTGCCCTTGGCGGCCCAGTCACGCGACGAGCCGGTGCCGTATTCCTTGCCGCCGAAGACGACCGCCGGGCGGCCTTCTTCCTGGTACTTCATGGCGGCGTCGTAGATCGACATCACTTCGCCGGTCGGGAAGTGCTTGGTCACGCCGCCTTCGATGTCGGGCGTGATCTTGTTGCGGATCCGGATGTTGGCGAACGTGCCGCGCATCATCACCTGGTGGTTGCCGCGGCGGGCGCCGTAGCCGTTGAAGTCCACCGGCTGGACGCCGTTGTCGATCAGGAACTTGCCGGCCGGGCTGGACGCCTTGATCGAACCGGCCGGGCTGATGTGGTCGGTGGTGATCGAGTCACCGAACACGGCCAGGATCCGGGCTTCGACGATGTCGGTCACCGGGGCCGGCGTCATCGACATGTTGGGGAAGTACGGCGGGTTCTGGACGTAGGTCGAGTCGGCTTCCCAGGCGTAGGTCTGGCCGCCGGTGACGTTGATGCCCTGCCAGTTCTTGTCGCCCTTGAAGACATCGCCGTAACGGCTGGCGAACATCTTCTCGTTGATGGCCTTGCGCTGCAGGGTGGCGATGTCCTCGTTCGAAGGCCAGATGTCCTTCAGGAAGACGTCATTGCCCTTCTTGTCCTTGCCGATCGGCTGGGTGGCCAGGTCGATCTTCAGGGTGCCCGCCAGGGCGTAGGCCACCACCAGCGGCGGCGAGGCCAGGTAGTTGGCGCGGACGTCCGGGTTCACGCGGCCTTCGAAGTTGCGGTTGCCCGAGAGCACCGAGCAGGCGACCAGGTCGTTGTCGTTGATCGTCTTGCTGATGGCTTCCGGCAGCGGGCCCGAGTTGCCGATGCAGGTGGTGCAGCCGTAGCCGACCAGGTTGAAGCCCAGGGCGTCGAGGTGCTTGGTCAGGCCGGCCTTGGCCAGATAGTCGGTGACGACCTGCGAGCCGGGGGCCAGCGAGGTCTTGACCCACGGCTTGGCCTTCAGGCCCTTGGCGACCGCGTTCTTGGCCAGGAGGCCGGCGGCGATCAGCACCGAGGGGTTGGAGGTGTTGGTGCACGAGGTGATGGCCGCGATGACCACGTCGCCGTGACCAACGTCGAAGTCCTCGCCTTCGACCGGGGCGCGGAAGTCAGGCTGCTCGGCCTTGCCGAACTCGCCGACCAGCGACTCCTGGAACTTGTACGAGGCCTCGGCCAGCAGGACGCGGTCCTGCGGACGCTTGGGGCCGGCCAGCGACGGCTGCACGGTCGACAGGTCCAGCTCCAGAGTGTCGGTGAAGGTCGGCTCGGCGACGCCGGGCTCCCACCACAGGCCCTGCTCCTTGGCGTAGGCTTCCACGAGCGCGACGCGATCGGCGGTGCGGCCGGTGCCCTTCAGATAGGCGATGGTGGCGGCCGAGATCGGGAAGAAGCCGCAGGTGGCGCCGTATTCGGGAGCCATGTTGGCGATCGTCGCCTGGTCTTCCAGGGTCAGGTTGGCCAGGGCGTCGCCATAGAATTCGACGAACTTGCCGACCACGCCCTTCTTGCGCAGCATCTGGGTGACGGTGAGCACCAGATCGGTGGCCGTCGCGCCTTCCGGCATAGCGCCGGTCAGCTTGAAGCCGATGACTTCCGGGATCAGCATCGGGATCGGCTGGCCCAGCATCGCGGCCTCGGCCTCGATGCCGCCCACGCCCCAGCCCAGAACGGCCAGGCCGTTGACCATGGTGGTGTGGCTGTCGGTGCCGACGACGGTGTCCGGATAGGCGACCTGCTCGCCGTCGACCTCGTTGGTCCACACGGTCTGGGCCAGGTATTCGAGGTTCACCTGGTGGCAGATGCCGGTGCCGGGCGGCACGACGCGGAAGTTGTTGAAGGCCGACGAGCCCCAGCGCAGGAAGCGGTAGCGCTCGATGTTGCGCTCGTACTCGCGCTTGACGTTGGCGTCATAGGCCTTGGCGTCGCCGAAGTTGTCGACCATCACCGAGTGGTCGATCACGAGGTCGACCGGGTTCAGCGGGTTGATCTTGGCCGGGTTGGCGCCCAGGGCGACCATGGCGTCGCGCATGGCGGCCAGGTCGACGACGGCCGGAACGCCGGTGAAGTCCTGCATCAGCACGCGCGCGGGGCGGAAGCTGATCTCGTGCTCGACTGAGCCCTTGTTGTTGAGCCAGGCGGCGACCGCCTTCAGGTCGTCTTCATTGACCGAGACGCCGTCCTCGTTACGCAGGAGGTTCTCGAGCAGCACCTTCATCGAGACCGGCAGCGAGGAAACGTCGGCAAGACCGGCTTCCTCGGCGGCGCGAAGGCTGTAATAGACGTAAGACTGTTTGCCGACCTTGAGCTCGCGGCGGGCTTTGAGGCTGTCCACAGACGCCATATTCAAGGATCCTTCTCTGTCCACGGCCGCCCGAAAACCACTCCCGGAATCACGCGCAGATCGGAAGGGACACACAGGTTCCGCCTCCGCGCCGCGTACCACCCTGAACGACTGGAGGGGGGCGACCGGCCGCTTCTTAGCGCCGCCGTCGACCAACGTCCATGTTACGCGCGGGGTCTTGGCGTGTTGAGAGCTGTTCTCATTAAGGATCTCGCGATTTCGCGCGGCGAGCGAACGCTGTTTTCCAAGCTGGATCTGACACTTCGCACCGGCGAGGCCGCGACGCTGGTGGGACGAAATGGCGCGGGCAAGACCAGCCTGCTGCGCGCCGTCGCCGGCCTTTTGCGGCCGGCCGCCGGTTCGATCGGCTTCGAGGACGCCAACGGCGCCGTCGAAGCTGACACGGCGCACGCCGAACACCTGCACATGCTGGGCCACCAAGACGGCCTGAAGTCCAGCCGCACAGCCTGGGAGGAGCTGCGGTTCCAGACCCTGTGGACCGGCGGAACCGAAGAGAGCGCCCGCGCCGCCGCCCAGCGATTCGATCTGCGCCGCTTGCTGGACCTGGAGGTCCGCCGCCTGTCGGCCGGCCAGCGCCGACGCCTCGCCCTCGCGCGCCTCGCGGCCAGCCCCCGGTCGCTCTGGCTTCTGGATGAGCCGATGGCCCCCCTGGACGCCGGACAGCGCGCGGCGTTTGGCGCGGTCATGGCCGAGCATATCGCCGGCGGCGGCATGATCCTGGCCTCGGTCCACGACCCCCTGCCGATCCCGGCGCGCAGCGTGGAGATCGGCGCATGAAGGGTTTCGGCGTCCTTTTGCGGCGCGAGCTGGCTCTGGCCTGGGGCAAAGGCGGCGGACCGCTGCTGGCCCTGACCTTCTACGCCTGCGTCGTCGTGCTGCTGCCGATGGCGTCAGGCCGCGCGCCTGAGCGTCTGGCCGCGATCGCCCCGGGCATCGCCTGGCTGGCCCTGGCGCTCGCGGCGCTGTTGTCGCTGGAGCGCCTGTTCGAGCGCGACTACGAGGACGGCGCGCTCGATCTGCTCGCCATGGGCCCTGCGCCGCTCGAGGCCGTGGCGGTGGCCAAGTGCCTGGCCCAGTGGCTGGCGACAGGCGCGCCGCTGGCGCTGGCCGCCCCCATCGCCGCGCTGATGCTGGGCGCAGACCCCAAGGTCATGCCGCTGCTGGTGCTCTGCGCCCTGGCCGGGGGGCTGGCCTTCGCCTTCCTCGGCGGCCTCGGCGCGGCCCTGGCCTTGGGCAGCAAGCGCGGCGGCCTGCTGGTGGCGGTGATCGTGCTGCCGCTGTTCGCCCCGCCGGTGATCTTCGGCGCCGGCGCCCTGGACGGTTATGCGGCGGGCCTGCCCTGGACCGGCGGCCTGCTGTTCCTGCTGGCTTATAGCGTCGGCGCCGTGGCGCTGACCCCGCTGGCCATGGGCGCGGCCTGCCGGAGCGCCTTGGATTGAGCCGATAGACTGTCATCCCGGCCAAGCGCAAAGCGCGCGGAGCCGGGACCACCGGAAACTCAGAGCCTGCCGCGGTCCCGGCTCTCCGCTACGCTGCGGCCGGGATGACAGCCTTTTACGGCGTCGGCGCGACGGTGGCCTGGAGGTCTCCGGGCTTGGCCTGACGCTCGCCCAGCACCACCGCGAAGCTGCCGCCGATGATCAGGAGGCCGCCGGCGAACAGGGCGGCGGTCAGGTGGTCGCCGAACAGCAAGACCCCGCAGGCCGCGCCCATCAACGGCTCGATATTGATGAACACCCCCGCGCTGGCCGCTCCGACCTGGGCGGCGCCGTATTGCCAGGCGGCGGTCGCTAGAAGCGTGGCCAGAACGCCTTGGGCGATGATCGCGGTCCAGGCGGGCGCACTGAGCGCCAGCTTGGGCGGACCGTGCATGACCAGGGCGATCGGCAGCACCACCAGCGCAGCGACAATGATCGACACCGCCGGAATGGCCATCGGGTTGGGCGCGGGCGGGGCGCGACGCAGCACCAGCAGCCAGGTCAGGAATAGGAACAACGCCGCAATGGACAGCGCTACGCCCAGCGGCGAGCTGGCCCCGTCAGGCTTTCCGGCGATCAGCGCCGCGCCCAGGGTCGCGGCGGCCACGCCGGCCCAGGACAGGCGCGAGACCTTCTCGCCCAGCACCCGGGCGCTGACGGCGATCAGCGCCGGCATGGCGCCGACCAGAAGCGCCGCGACGGTGACGCTGACATGGGCCAGACCCTCGAACTGGACCATGAACGCCACACCGTACAGCGCCCCGGCCAGCAGCACGATCGGCGAGCGGAACAGCGCCCGGACCTCTGGCCGGCGAAGGGCGAACGGCGCGGCGGCCAGGGCGGCCACCAGGAACCGCAACAGCACCATGTGGGCCGCGTCGGTCTCGCGCAGGATCAGTTTTCCGGTGGGAAACCCGAGACCCCAGCTGATCCCGGCGAGGGCCAGCGCGACAAAGGCGAGCGACTTCATGCGGACTCCGGCCCCAAAGACAAGGCCGGGCGATGGCACGGCGCGCAGAACTTTTCTAGGGGAGCATGCGCCAGGATCTGTCAGCTGGCGGGGCCACGGCGCCGAACAGCGTTACCCATCCTGGGCAAACCTGTAGAATTGTTCATGAACGCGGACATTTTCGCGCCATAAGCCGGTGGCCAAGCTTCAGCTTCAAGTTACGACAGGGAGCTCACAACCATGCGTAAGACAACGCTTCAGCTGGCCTTCGCCGGCGCCGCCATCTCCACCCTCATCGCCGGCGCGGCGCTCGCGCAGGTCCCGGCGCCGCCCGCACCGCCGGCGCCGCCACCGCCGCCCGAAGCGCCCATGCCGCCCATGCCGCCCATGCCAATGGAGGGCATGATGGCCATGGCCGGTCCGGGCATGGACATCATGATGATGCGCCACGGCCGCTCGGCCGATCCGGAAAAGCGCGCCCAGCGGCTTCGCGACGTCCTGCAGCTGCGTCCCGACCAGGACGGCGCGCTGAAGGCCTTCGTCGCGGCGACCACGCCGAAGATCGAGATCAAGCGCGAGGTCGTCAAAAGGGAAAAGGGCGAAAAGGCCGACGGCGACAAGATGGAATGGACCGAGCGCGCGCCGATGACGACGCTGGAGCGTCTCGACCGCATGACCAAGGCCGCCGACGCCATGAAGCAGCGGGCCGAGGCGACGCGCGCCTTCTACACCGCCCTGACCCCGAGCCAGCAGAAGACCTTCGACGTGCTGGGCATGGGCGAGGACGGCATGGCCGGCGGCGAGCACGTCTTCGTGCGGCGCTTCGACACCAAGGGCCCCGCCATGTTCAAGGGCGGCGACCGCAAGGTGATCATCCAGCGCAAGGTCGGCTGACCTTCCGCTCTGCGGCGGAAGCGGCGCGAGAATTTGCGCCGCTTCCCCTCCGTAGCGATACGGCCATTGCCCGCGCGCGCCGGCCGCACTAAGCAGCCTTCATGGACGCCCGCCACACGTTCGATTTCCTGACCAACCCCGAGCGGTTCATGGCCTTCTCGCGCTGGGCCGCGCCGCTGCTGGGCGTGTTGTCCGTCCTGGCCGGCCTTGTGGGACTGGCGCTGACCTTCATGGTCCCGGAGGACTACCAGCAGGGCGATACGGTGCGGATGATGTTCATCCACATCCCGGCCGCGTCCCTGTCGATGTTCATCTATCTGTGCCTGGGGATCGCCAGCCTGTTGTCGCTGGTGTTCCGTCATGTCCTCGCCGACCTGGCGGCCCAGGCCTGCGCGCCGATCGGGGCGGTCTATACGGTCCTGGCCCTGATCACCGGATCGCTGTGGGGCCGCCCGATGTGGGGAACCTTCTGGGTCTGGGACGCCCGCCTGACCTCGGTGCTGGTCCTGTTGCTGTTCTATCTCGGCTACATGGCCCTGCGCGGCGCGTTGGAAGATGAACAGAAGGCTGCGCGCTCGGCCGCCATCCTCGCCCTGGTCGGGGTGATCAACCTGCCGGTCGTCAAGTTTTCGGTCGACTGGTGGAACACCCTGCATCAAGGCTCCTCGACCTTCTTCGCCGACAAGGGCGATCACCTGCCGGCGATCTACGCCTGGCCGGCGGCCTTCATGGCCCTGGCCTATCTCGGCGGCTTCGGCGCGCTCTGGCTGGTGCGCATCCGGGCGCTGGTCTGGCGGCGCAAGGCGCGGAGCCTTTCCATGAAGCTGGCGGAGGGCGCGCGATGAGCTTCGACTTCGACGCCGGCAAGTACGCGATCTATATGTGGCCCGCCTTCGCCGTGTCGGCGGTGGCGTTCGCCTGGCTGATCGGCGACAGCCTGGCCATGGCCCGCCGCTGGCGCCGCGAAGCCGAGCGCCTGCAAGCCGAGCTGGACGAGACGCGCCCGTGAAACGGTGGCTCGCCTTTTCTCCGCTGATCGTGCTGGCGGCCCTGGCGGTGCTGTTCGCCGGCTATGCGCTGAAGCGCGACCCGCGCGTCCAGCCCCAGGCGCTGGTGGGCAAGCCCATGCCCGCCATGACCCTGCCCGACCTGGACACCGGACGCGAGGCCGCCCTGCGCGCGCCCGGCGACGGACCCATCCTGGTGAACTTCTTCGCCTCCTGGTGCGCCCCGTGCGAGGTCGAGCACCCACAGCTGATGGCTCTGAAAGCCCAGGGCGTGACGGTGGTCGGGATCGCCTACAAGGACGCGCCCGCCAACACCCAGGCCTTCCTGACCCGCCTGGGCGACCCGTTCGTCGCCAAGCGGATCGATCGCGACGGTCGCGCCGGACTCGAGTTCGGCGTCACCGGCGTGCCGGAGACCTATCTCGTCGGATCCGACGGCGTGATCATCGCCAAACACACCGGCCCTCTGACGCCCGACGCGGCCGAAAACCTGCTGAAGCAGGCGAAGTAGCCGCTACCGGACGCAGGTCTTGGGCGAGGCCGCCTCGCGACGCAGCGCCCCCATCATCGCCTTGGCTTCGGCGTTCGAGATCAATCGCAGGGGCGCGCGCCCCTCGCCCAGTTGGTAGTCGCAGTCGAGCAGCTTGAACGGCGGCTTCTCATCCGTCGGATGACGTTCGATCAGCATCCGGTCGCTCGACGCCCAGACCGACGTCACCTCGGTGATCAGCGTCTTGCGATCCGGCGTCCGCACCCAGGTCTCCCCCTTGCCGCCGACCGACACCTGATAGCCGTTCGCCAACACCTGGTGGCTAGGCAGCATCGAACGGACCATCGCGGCGATGAACACCGCCACCGCGCCAAGCACGATGAGGAAGATGATCTTCTGCCGGTTCATGGGGACTCCCGCCGTTCCGCGTCGCGCGAGGTGCGCTCTCAGGTCGCGGAGCTAGCGCGTTAACCAGGCGTTGACCATACTCGCCGACGCTCCATTAACCATGTTAGTCTGCGAGTCATGAGCACCGTCCGCCCCGCCGGTTGGCCGACCGCCCCGTCGAACACGACCTCGACCCCCGCTTCGGGTCAGGGCGCGTCGACGCGCGCGGCCTTCTTCCAGGCGGCCTTGGGCGACGCCGCGCCGACCCGTCCGGTGGCCGCGCCCTCGACGGTGCAGATGCAGACCATGGCCCAGCCCCAGCAGCGCCAGGCCCCGCCAAAGCCTTTCGTGCAGCCGGACGCCCAACCCACGCGAATCCTGCGGCCAGGCTCGCTGCTGAACATCGTGGTCTGAGCCCTCAGGCGGCCTTCTTGGCGGCCTTGTCCTTCTTGGGCTTCTTGTCCTTCTTCACCTTCTCGGCCTTCGGCGCCTTGACCTTCTTGGCCTTGGGCTCGGCTTCGGCCGGATGCAGCTCGGCGCCCGCCATGTCGGCCAGAAGGTCGAGGAAGCCGTCGCGCTTGCCAGGCTTGAGCAGGGCGAGAATGCGGGCGTCGGCCATGGCCACCATGGGGCGGATGGCTTCCAGCGCCTCGCGGCCGGCGGCGGTCAGGCGCACGCTGTTGGCGCGGGCGTCCTCGCTGGAGCGCTGGCGCTCCAGGTGGCCCTTGGTGATCATGCGGGCGACCATGTCGGCCAGGGTCGAGCGGTCGATGCCGGTGGCGCGCACCAGGGCCGTCTGGGTGACACCTTCGTTCTCGGCCACGGCGGCCAGCACCGCGAACTGGCGCTGGGTCACTCCGGCGTTCCCACATTCTTCCGCGTAGATGTCGAGCGCCAGCTGCAGCACGCGATGCAGCAAGTGACTGGGCGAGCGCTCCAGAAGCCCCGCGCCCTGCTTGTCGCCCTTGCCCTTGGCCATTGCCGCAGCCCCCTGCTCGCGCGGCAATCCTCGGCCGCCAGACAAAGACTAGCAGCCGAACACGTCGGTTTGACGACAACGGTCCGTGGACGGTTGAAAGTTAGAAGCCTGCGTCCGGGGGTTCGGCCGCCTGGGGATTATCGCCCTTGGCCATGTGCTTCATCATGAACGGCAGCTGCGTGGCGACAAAGACGAGGGCCACCGGCAGCAGAGCCAGACGGAACTTGACCCAGGTGTCGGTGTCCTGGGTGTTGCGCACCACCTCATTGACGATCGCGACCAGCGCGAAATAGGCGCCATAGCGCAGCGTGAGGGTGCGCCAGGCGACGTCGGGCAGATGCAACGCCTCGCCCATGATGACCTTCAGCGGCTGTCGCCCCAGCAGCACGCCGCCGACCAGAAAGGTCGCGAGCGCCAGGTTGATCACTGTCACCTTGATCTTCACGAACACGTCGGAATGGAAGATCAGGCCCAGCGTCCCGAAAATCAGCGCCATGCCGCCAAAGAACAGCGGCAGCACCGCTAGCCGCCGCTCCACCGCATAGCCGATCGCCAGCGCGGCGGCCGAGGCCGCGACCAGGACCCAGGTCGCCTTCTGAAAATCCTTGGTCACGAAATAGGCGACGCCAAACGCGATCGCCGCGCCGTAGTCGACGACCGTCCGCACCCAGCCGTTATTAGGCTTCTTGGGCCCCTGATCGTCCTTTGGCGAAGCTTCGCTCACGGATTAGTCCTTCAGGCCGACGAGCGAACGCGAGAACGCCCGGGCGTCAAACGGTTGCAGATCCTCGACGCCCTCGCCGACGCCGATCAGCTTGATCGGGCTGTCGGAGGCCCGCGCCACAGGCACCAGCACCCCGCCGCGCGCAGTGCCATCCAGCTTGGTCATGACAATGCCCGAAACCCCGACCTGGCCGCCGAAAATCTTTTCCTGCGCCAGGGCGTTGCGGCCGACGGTGGCGTCCAGCACCAGCAGCGTCTCGTGCGGATAGTCGGGATCGACCTTCTTGACGACCCGGATGACCTTCAAAAGCTCGTCCATCAGGCCCTGCTTGTTCTGCAGACGGCCGGCGGTGTCGATCAGCACGACGTCGTAGTGCTCGGCCTTGGCGCGCTCGACGGCCTCATAGGCCAGGGCGGCTGCGTCCGAGCCGGTGGGCTTGGACATGAAGTCGGCCCCGGCGCGATCGGCCCAGACCTTCAACTGCTCGACGGCTGCGGCGCGGAACGTATCGCCGGCGGCGATCAGAACGCGCGCGCCCTTTTCGGTCAGGTCGGCGGCGATCTTGCCCAGGGTGGTGGTCTTGCCCGAGCCGTTGACGCCGATGAACAGCACGACATAGGGGCGCGGTCCGTTCAGCGGATCAAAGTCCCCCTGGCGATCGGCCAGCTCGGCGGCGATCAGCTCGGCCAGCGCCTCCTTGACCTCCTCGTCGGTCGACGACTTGCCAAAGCGCGCCTTGCCGAAGGCCTCGGTGATGCGCGCGGCGATCTGCGGGCCAAGGTCGGCCTCGATCAGCATCTCCTCGAGGGCGTCCAACTGCTCCTGGTCCAGGGGCTTCTTGGTGAAGACCCCGGTGACCTGCTCGGTCATCGCCTGGGAAGACCGGGTCAGGCCAGACGTCAGGCGCTGGAACCAGCCTTTTTTCTGCTCGGGCTTATCGCTCATCCGCGCCCCTTTAGTCGAACGGGCGAAAGTGTAAATCGGGATTTAACGGTCGATGGTTAGCGCCGCGCGCGGACGCGTGCGATGAAGGGGCATGGACTTGCAGCTTGACCCGGTTGGAACCGCGCTTTTCTGGCTCGACTACGCCGCTGCGGCGGTTTTCGGGGCAACGGGCGCCCTCGCGGCGGCCCGGCGCAAGCATGACATCATCACCTTCGGATTCTTCGCCGCCATCACCGGGGTGGGCGGCGGCACCCTCCGGGACCTGCTGATCGGCGCGCCGGTGTTCTGGGTGCAGCGACCCGGCTACATCCTCGCGTGCCTGGCGGCGGCCACCGTGGTCTGGCTGATGGGCAAGCGCGGCTGGCGGTTCCGGGCCCTGCTGTGGCTCGACGCTCTGGGCATGGCCGCCTACGCCGTGGTCGGCACGGCGAAGGCCCTGGGCCTCGGAGTCCACCCGCTGAGCGCGGTGGTCATGGGCGTGCTGACCACCGCCTTCGGCGGCGTGATCCGCGACGTCCTGGCTGAAGAGCCCAACCTCCTGCTGCGCCGGGAGATCTACATCACCGCCGCGCTACTGGGGGCCGGCGTGTTCGCGACGCTGCAACTTCTGGGCGCTCCGTTCTGGCCAGCCGGGATTGCCGGATTCATCGCAGCGTTCAGCCTGCGCGCCTGCGCCATCCTGTTCGGCTGGAGCCTGCCCGGCTTCCACGACGGCGACGAACGCCCTCAGTCCTCGACCTGAGCGCGTCGGGTGTCGTGATCAGGCGCGCCGCCATCGGTCAGTCGCGACAACCGGCCGCAAGATTGGCGTACTCCACCCCCTTGCGCCCGCTCGCGCTTGATCCAATATCTGAGCTGCGGGCCGGGCCCCTCTGACGACTCTCGCGCTTAATAGGCGTGATCGTGATGTCGGACCGCGTCGGGTGCGCCCGGCGTCGGGTCCAAGGGTCAAGCCCCCCAGAACCCCGCCAACCCGGTGTCGGGCGCTCCCTCTCAAACAGAGGAGAGCACACATGTCCCTGAATCCCATCCACGCCGCACGTGTGCGGATCGCTGAAACCTGGACCCCCGCGCAGCTGGATCAGCTGGACGCCTTGGTGGCGGTTTGCGCCCTGGTGGCCCGGGCCGACGGTTGGGTCACCCCCGAGGAGCGCGCGCGGATGCTTGAGCGCATGCGCGGCCTGGCGGCCTTGGCCGTGTTTGGCGTCGACGACGCGCTCGAAGCGTTCGAAGCTCTGGAGCGGCGCTTCGAGCAGGACCCGGACACCGCCCAGTTCGAGGCCGAGATGGCTATCCGGCGCCTGCGCGGTCGCGACGACGCGGCCAGATCCGTCGTCAACGCCGCCTGTGTCGTGGCCACGTCGGATGGCGGCCTGGACGCTGAGGAACGAGATGTCCTGCTACGGGTCTGCAGCCTGCTGGCCCTGAGCCCCATCCAGTTCGACCTGATCGCCGAGCGAGGCCGGCGATGAGAGTCGGAACCCCCTCTCCTTCGACTTGGGTGGCGCTGCGGATGGCGCAGCAGACCTTTGTCCAGGCCGCGTCACACGCCAGTCAGCCCACCGCCAAGCCGGTGACCGCGCCTGATCGGGTCGAACGTGGGCCAGCGCCCCGCCCGCTAAGCGCGGGACGGCTGGATATCCGGGCCTAACGCCCCTCCGCCACCGACCAGCGCGCCGCCGGACGAGCGGCGCGCGCCCTTTCATGAGGCTGGATTAAGCGCTGCGGCGACGCGATCGCCGGCGCGTCTGGCGCTGTGCGCCGCCCCTCACCCACCGCTCACGATTGAACGAGATCATGGATTTCCTCACCCTGCCGATCATCGGCAAACCGCTCTGGATGTGGGCGGGTTTCATTCTCGCGGTCCTGGCGCTTCTGGCGTTCGACCTCGGCGTCGTCCCCGGCCGCAAACGCGGTCCCCGCGAGATCGGCGTGCGCGACAGCCTGATGATGTCGCTGATGTACATCAGCCTGGGCCTTGGTTTTGGCGGTCTGGTCTGGATGCAGCTGGGCCCCACGGCGGGCGTTGAGTACCTGACCGGCTTCGTGATCGAGAAGAGCCTGGCGATCGACAACGTCTTTGTCATCGCGCTGATCTTCGGCTTCTTCGCCATTCCGCCCGCCCTGCAGCACCGGGTGCTGTTCTGGGGCGTGCTGGGCGTGATCATCCTGCGGGGGATCATGATCGGTATCGGCGCGGCCCTGGTCAGCCAGTTCGGCTGGGTGCTCTACATCTTCGCCGCCTTCCTGATCCTGACGGGCGTGAAAATGCTCTTCGCTGGGGACAAACCTGTCGACCTGAACAACAACGCCGCGCTCAAGTGGCTGCGCCGCGTGCTGCCGGTCAGCGACAAGCTGGAAGGCGAGCGCTTCTTCGTGCGGGGCGTCGACAAGCGAACGGGCAAGATGGCCCTGCTGGCCACCCCGCTGTTCCTGGCCCTGGTGCTGGTGGAACTGGCCGATCTCGTCTTCGCCGTCGACTCGGTGCCAGCGATCTTCGCCATCACCACCGACCCCTATATCGTCTACACCTCGAACATCATGGCGATCCTGGGCCTGCGCGCCCTTTACTTCGCCCTGGCCGCGGTGCTCCACCGCTTCGCCTACCTGAAGCAGGCCCTGGCCGTCCTGCTGGTGTTCATCGGCGGCAAGATCTTCATCGCCGACGCCCTGGGCTGGGAGAAGTTCCCCGCCGGCCTGTCGCTGTCGATCACCTTCGCCATCCTGGCGGCGGGCGTGGGCTGGTCGCTCTGGAAGACCCGCAAGGCGCCCGCCCTTCCGGGGGCGCCTGGCGCAAGCGGCTAGAGCCCTGACGCCGGTCTAGACCGGCTCGGCGAGGGCCCGCGCGCCGTCGTGGCCGACGACCCGGAACGCCTGGATTTCGCCCGGCGTCGCGGCGCCCTCGAAGGCGATCTCGGTGAAGTCCTCGGCGCGCGCGACCCCCGGACGCTCGACCAGGCCCGACAGGGTCCGGCCGACCTGAGCCTGCAGGTGGCGCTCGAGCCCGCGCTGACCCGCCTCGCGCAGGCGACGGGCGCGGTCCTTGATCACCGGCCCCTTCACCGGCGGCATCCGCGCGGCGGGCGTGCCGGGGCGGGCGCTGTAGGGGAAGACGTGGAGGAAGGCCAAGCCCGCTTCCTCGACCAGCTTCAGCGTGTTCTCGAACGCTTCCTCGGTCTCGGTCGGGAAGCCGGCGATCAGGTCGGCGCCGAAGGCGGTGTCGGGACGCGCGCGGCGGACCTCGGCGACCAGCTTGAGCGCGTCCTCGCGGCTATGCCGGCGCTTCATGCGCTTGAGGATCAGGTTGTCGCCCGCCTGCAAGGACAGGTGCAGGTAAGGCATCAGGCGCGGCTCGGTCTCGAGCAGCCTGAAGAGATCCGGATCGATCTCGGCGGCGTCGATCGACGACAGCCGCAGGCGCGGCAGGTCCGGAACCATGCGCAGGATGCGGCCGACCAACTGGCCCAGCGTCGGCTGGCCCGGCAGGTCCGCGCCCCAGGAGGTCACGTCGACGCCGGTGAGGACGACCTCGCGATAGCCCTCGGCGGCCAGCTTGCGGACCTGCTCGACGACCTCGCCAGCCGGAGCCGAGCGCGAGTTTCCCCGGCCATAGGGGATGATGCAGAAGGTGCAGCGGTGATCGCAGCCGTTCTGCACCTCGACATAGGCGCGGGCCCGATCCTTCAGACCATCGATCAGGTGACCGGCGGTCTCCTTGATCGACATGATGTCGTTGACCCGCACGCGGGCGGAGGTGTCGGTCAGGGCGCCGGGCGCGGCCTTTTCGGCGTTGCCAAGCACGAGGTCGACCTCGGGCATGGCGGCGAAGGCGGCGGGATCGACCTGGGCGGCGCAGCCCGTGACGATGATCCGCGCGCCGGGCCGCTCGCGCCGCGCCTTGCGGATCGCCTGACGGGCCTGACGCACGGCCTCGTTGGTCACCGCGCAGGTGTTGAACACCACCGCGTCCGACAGGCCGTCAGCCGAAGCCCGGGCGCGCATGGCCTCGCTCTCATAGGCGTTGAGGCGGCAGCCGAAGGTGACGACGTCGACGCCGTCAGGGCCCGACAGCGTCGTCGCCGGCCCGCCCTCCTCGCCCGCTTGGGGCTTGGGAGCCGGGGTCGCCTTGATGACGGTGTAAGTCGCCATGGCCCTAAGCCGCGACCAGCTCCGGCAGCTTGCCGGCGTATTCCATGGTGATCGGGCCCGTCATGATCACGTGGCCGTCGCTTTCGCGCCACTCGATCGTCAGCGAACCGCTGTCGAACTCGACCCGCGCCGTGCGATCAGTCAGGCCCCGGCGGACCGCCGCGACCTGGGCGGCACAGGCGCCGGTGCCGCAGGCCTGGGTCAGGCCCGCCCCGCGCTCCCAGACCTTCAGCCGGATATGGTCTCGCGCGACGACATGCGCAAAGCCGACATTGACGCCTTCCGGGAACAGCGGGTGGTGCTCCACGAGGCTGCCTGTGCCGCGCGCGAAGTCGTCGGTGACCGGCGCGTCGACGAAGAACACCACATGCGGATTGCCCATCGAGACGCAGACCGGCGTGTGGACCAGCGGCGCGTCAATCGGCCCGACCTGCAGCTCCACGCGCTCGGTGTTCATCTCTTCCGACAATGGGATCTGGGCCCAGTCCAGGCCTGGCGGCCCCATGTCGACCGTCACCAACCGGTCGCCGGCGGCCTTGCCCGACAGGCGCCCGGCCACCGTGTCGAACGCCACCGCGTCCTTGCCGGCCGACTGCATCAAGAGCCAGGCCACGCAGCGCGTGCCGTTGCCGCAGGCGCCGGCTTCTTCCCCGTCCGCGTTCCAGAACCGCACATAGGCCGAGGCGCCCTCGGCCTTGGGCGGATCGATGGCGATGACCTGATCGCAGCCGATCCCCCCGTCCCGTTTGGCGATCGCACGGATCTGCTCAGGGGTCGGATCGAAGCGTTCGGTGAGGGTCTGGATGACGACGAAATCGTTGCCCAGGCCGTTCATCTTCAGGAAGGTGCGGCTCATGGCCCGGCTATATAGTGGAAAAGCCGCGCCAAGTCAGGGGACGCGGCGACGCGGGGCATGATCGCCCGCGCCCGGGCCGGTTTACCGGCTCAAGACGTGCGAAAAGTGGGCTGGCGCGCGACGGAATGTTCGATACCGTCCCCGGCCATGATCAAGCTCCGCCACGGCTCGGCCGCCGCTCTCGCCCTTGTCCTCCTGGCCTCCGGCTCCGCGCGCGCCCAGACGCAGGACCCGCATCTGGCTCTCGAGGCTGTCGAAAGCCCCGAAGCCCTGGCCTGGGTGAAGGCGCAGAACGACAAGACCCTGCCGCTGCTCTCCAGCGATCCGCGCTTCGCGGGCCTGCAGGCCGAGGCCCTGAAGATCCTGGCCGCCAGGGACCGGATCGCCATGCCCAACTTCGTCGGCAAGACGGTGTTCAACTTCTGGCAGGACGCGACCCACGTGCGCGGTGTCTGGCGGCGCGCCAGCCTTGAGTCCTACAAGTCCGCCGATCCCCAGTGGGAGACGGTGATCGACCTTGACGCCCTCGCCGCCGCCGAGGGCAAGAACTGGATCTGGAAGGGCGCGGACTGCCGGCCCAAGACCCACGACCGGTGCCTCGTAAACCTGTCCAACGGCGGCAAGGACGCGGTCACGGTCCGCGAGTTCGACCTGACCACCAAGACCTTCGTCGATCCGGCGGCGGGCGGCTTTGTCCTGCCCGAAAGCAAGCAGTCGATCGAGTGGCTGGACGCCGACACCCTGATCCTGACCCGCGACTGGGGTCCGGGCACGACCACCGACAGCGGCTACGGCATGGTGGTCAAGACGCTGAAGAGAGGCCAGGCCCTGAACCAGGCGGTCGAGGTCTATCGCGGCCAGAAGGCCGACGTGTCGGTGCGCCCCAACGTGCTGCGCGACGCCAGGGGGAACCGCGTCGTCCTGATCGAGCAGGCGACCGACTTCTTCAACAGCCGCTATTTCGAGTGGACGGACAAGGGCCTGACGCAACTGCCCCTGCCCCAGAAGGGCGGCGTCATCGGTATGCTGGACGGCGCGCTAGTCGTCAAAACCGAGGAGCCCTGGACCTTCGCCGGCGTCGGCATCCCCGCCGGCAGTCTGGCCCTGGCCACGCCCGAGCGCCTGCGCCCGGGCGGCGAGATCGTGGTGTCCAACGGCTGTAATCCCTGCGCGATCCTGTCGCCGGGGCCGCGCCAGTCGATCGCCCAGGCGACCGTCACCGACAACCGCGTCGTCGCCGTCGTCTACGACAACGTCCGGGGCTCGCTGGTCAGCCTGGAAAACCGGGGCGAGCGCGGGGTGGTCAAGACCAACCTGCCGGTCATCGACAACGCCGCCGTGACCCTGGGCTCGCACTCGGACGAGGGCGATCTTGTCTTCTACACCGACGAAGGCTTCGCCACCCCGACCCAGCTGAAACTGGCCGACGCCACGGGAACCACCGCCCAGACCATCAAGGCCCTGCCCGCCCAGTTCGACGCCAGCAAGCTGGAGGTCGAGCAGAAGGTGGCCACCTCCAAGGACGGGACCAAGATTCCCTACTTCCTGATCCACCCCAAGGGCCACAAGCACGACGGCCAGAACCCGACCCTGCTGCACGCCTATGGCGGTTTCAACCTTTCGAAGCTGCCCGTCTATGATCCGCTGATCGGCAAACTCTGGCTCGAGCGCGGCGGCAGCTACGCCGTGGCCAATATCCGGGGCGGCGGCGAGTTTGGGCCAGCCTGGCACCAGGCGGCGCTGAAGGCCAATCGCCAGCGGGCCTATGACGACTATTTCGCCGTGGCCGAGGACCTGATCGCCAGGAAGATCACCTCGCCCCGCCATCTGGGCGCCTATGGCCGCTCGAACGGCGGCCTTTTGATGGGTGTGGCCATGACCCAGCGGCCGGACCTGTGGAACGCCGTGATCGTGGAAAGTCCGCTGCTGGACATGATCCGCTACACCCAGCTGCCCGCCGGCGCCTCGTGGATCGGCGAGTACGGCGATCCGGCCATTCCGGCCGAGCGCGCCTGGATCGAGGCCTACAGCCCCTATCAACAGCTGAAAGCCGGCGTGAAATATCCGCTGGCCTACATCACGACCTCGACCAAGGACGACCGCGTCCATCCGGGCCACGCGCGCAAGTTCGCCGCGCGTCTGGACGACCTGAAGGTCGACAACCTCTATTTCGAGAACACCGACGGCGGCCACGCCAACGGGGCCGATCCCAAGGCCAACGCTCGCCGCTGGGCCCTGCACTACACCTACCTGTCGCGCCAGTTGATGGATCACTAAATGCGTAAGTCGCTGCTTGCCCTCCTCGCCACCACGAGCCTGATGACCCTGACCCCCGCGATCGCCGCCGACACAGCAAAGCCTACGGGCGAACCCGCCGCCGAGGCGCGTACGCCCCTGTCGGAGCTGGGCAAGGACGATCCGTATATCTGGATGGAGGAGATCGAAGGGACGCGCGCCATGGACTGGGCCAAGGCCCAGAACGCCCGCTCGCTTCCCGTTTTGCAGGGCGACGCGCGCTACGCCGACCTTGAGTCCAAGGCCTTGACCATTCTGAACGCCAAGGACCGGGTGCCGGGCGTCTCGTTCGCCGGCGACGGCTCCCTGCGCAACTTCTGGCAGGACAAGGACCATGTGCGCGGCATCTGGCGCAAGACCACGCTGGACAGCTACCGCACCGCCGAGCCTGCCTGGGAGACGATCCTCGACATCGACGCCCTGACCAAGGCCGAGAACGCCAACTGGGTGTTCAAGGGGGCCAGCTGCCTGCCGCCGGACGACACCCGCTGCCTGATCACCCTCTCGAACGGCGGCAAGGACGCCGTGACGGTCCGCGAGTTCGACACCACCACCAAGAGCTTCGTGCCCGGCGGCTTCGAACTGCCTGAGGGCAAACAGAACTACGCCTGGCTGGACAAGGACACGCTCCTGGTCGGCCGCGAATGGACGCCGGGCGAGTTGACCAAGTCGGGCTATGCCTATGTGCTGAAGGCTCTGAAGCGGGGACAGCCCCTGGATCAGGCCAGAGAGGTGTATCGCGGCGTCGAGACCGATGTCTCGGTCAGCCCGTTCGTGCTGCGCGACGCCGACGGCAAGGTGGTGGCGGTGATGGCCACGCGCGGCGTCACCTTCTTCGAGAGCGAAACCTACCTGATCGAGGGCGACAAGCCCGTGAAGCTCGATCTGCCGCTGAAGAGCTCGATCCAGGGCTATGTCGACGGCCAGATGGTCGTGCTGATGGAGCAGGACTGGCCCGCGAAGGGCTTCAAGACCGGCGACCTGATCAGCTTCGACCTCGCCAAGCTGAAGGCCGCGCCGGACAAGGCGGTCGCCACGCTGGTGCTGCGACCGACGGCGCGCCAGTCGGTGGAGCAGGTCCAGACCACCCGCACCAAGCTGGTGGTCAGCATGCTCGACAACGTCAAGGGCGCGGCCAAGGTGTTCACCCACGGCCCCAAGGGCTGGACGGCCGCAAGCCTGGACCTGCCCGCCAACAGCTCGATCGGCCTGGGCTCGTCGGACGACAAGGGCGAGCGTCTGTTCGTCACCGTCACGGGCTACCTGACGCCGACCACCTACTGGCTGGCTGACGCGGGCTCGCTGAAGCTGGAACAGGTCAAGGCCTCGCCGGCCCGCTTCGACGCCTCGACCCACGTGGTCGAACAGTTCGAGGCGACCAGCACCGACGGGACCAAGATCCCCTACTTCATCGTGCGGCCCAAGGGCGTGAAGTACGACGGCTCGGCCCCGACCCTGCTCTACGCCTATGGCGGCTTCCAGGTGCCGATGACGCCTGGCTATTCGGGCGTGATGGGCAAGCTGTGGCTGGAGCGCGGCGGCGTCTATGTGGTGGCCAATATCCGGGGCGGCGGCGAGTTCGGACCGGCGTGGCACTCGGCCGGCCTCAAGGAGAACCGTCAGAAGGTCTATGACGACTTCTTCGCGGTGTCGCAGGACCTGATCACGCGCAAGATCACCTCGCCGCGTCGGCTTGGGATCATGGGCGGATCGAACGGCGGCCTGCTGATGGGCGTCGCCCTGACCCAGCGGCCCGACCTCTATAACGCCATCGTCGTGCAGGTGCCGCTGTTCGACATGATCCGCTACAGCCAGCTTGGCGCGGGCGCCTCGTGGGTGGGCGAGTACGGCGATCCGGCCATTCCGTCGGAGCGGGCCGTCATCGCCAAGTACGACCCCTATTCCAACCTCAAGGCCGGCCAGAAGTATCCCGAGGTGTTCATCGAGACCTCGACCAAGGACGATCGCGTCCACCCCGCCCACGCTCGGAAGGCGGCCGCCCGCCTGATGGAGCTGGGCTATCCGGTGCTCTATTATGAAAACATCGACGGTGGTCACGCCGGCGCCGCGAACCTCGCCGAGACGGCCCGTCGCCAGGCGCTGGAGTACGTCTATCTGACGCGCAAACTGATGGACTGAGATGGCTGGCGCCGCTCGCCCTTAAGGAGAGGAGAGCGGCGCCAAGTCTTGCAGAACGACGTCTCGTCAACCCTAAGGCAATCTCTCGGGCTCACAGTGCGCGCCGACTCTTCTCGTCGGACTGGCCTCTTTGCCCATCGAAATCGTCAAAGCGCTGGATCTTTCGGACGCCGACCGCGAGCGGTGGGCGCAGCTTCAGCACGGCCAGACGCGGCTCGACTCCCCTTTCCTTTCACCGCAATGGACGCTGGCCGTCGCCCGCGCTCAAGGCGACAAGGGCGACCAGGTCAAGGTCGCTATCCAACGCGGACCTGGGGGCGAGGCGCTGGCTTTCCTGCCCGCGCGGGTGCGCCAGGACGTGGCCATGCCGGTCGGCGCGCCGATGTGCGACTATCAGGCCCTGATCTCGGCGCCGGGCGTCGCCATGGACCCGCGGGAGCTACTGCACGCGCTGGGCGTCGGCCGCATCGACTTTTGCCACATGATGGCCGACGACGAGACCCTGGGCCGCCATGCGCGCGGCCAGACCGACAGCTGGGTCGTGGAAACGCCAGACGGCTACGAGGCCTACGCCGCCGAGCGGAAGGCCGCGGGTGTCGGCGTGCTGAAGGACATCGACAAGAAGCGACGCAAGGCCGAGCGCGAGGTCGGGCCCTGCCGCTTCACCGCAATGTCGCAGAGCCGGTCGGCGTTCGATCAGCTGATGGCCTGGAAGCGGGTGCAATTACTGCTCACCCACCAGACCGACCTCTTCAAGGCGCCGTGGGTCAACAAGCTTCTGGACGATCTGTTCGCGCGCCGCGACGCCGATTTCGGCGGCGCGCTCTATACGCTTCATCTGGGCGAGCGCCTGGCGGCCGTGCACTTCCACCTCCGCGGCGAACACACCATTCACGGCTGGCTGATCGCCCACAATCCCGACCTCGAGCGCTACTCGCCCGGCATGATGCTGTTCCAGGACATTCTGAAGAGCATGGACGGCACGCCCCTTAAGCGGCTCGATCTCGGGACGGGCGATTACCGGTTCAAACGAGAGCTCTCCAACGCTCAGCAACGCGTGGTGTTTGGCTTTTTGGGTTCGCCCTCGGTGCCGACCCTGGTGCGGCACGCGGTCTACGGCGTCAGAAGCGTCGCCGAGGCCCTGCCGCTGGGACGGATCTCGGAGCTTCCGGGCAAGGCGATGCGGCGCATCGACCTCTTGAGGGGTCTGCACTAGAGCGTGAGGCCGAAAGTGGGAACCGGTTTCGGCCTCACGCTCTAAGTATCTGATTTCGAGCCTTTTTTAACGCCCGAAATCGATTCCGATTTCGGGCTAAAGGCTCTAGGGCGCGGCCAACGTCGCCGGCTTGGCGAAGAAGGCTTCGCAGATTGCGTCACGGGTCGCTTCGGCCAGGATGATCTCCGGATCGCGAACCGCCGCCACAAGTCCCTCATCCGGCGTGGTCACGTCGATACGCTGCAGATCTATCAGCGCCTTGTCCCTGGCCTGCCGCACCTTGACCTGGGCGACCAGGCGGTTCGGACGGTTCAGGCCGATGTCGCCGAGCTGACGGATGTTCAATCGCTCGATCTTGAGATCCAGGCGAAGATCCTGGCCCGCAGCGCAGACTTCCAGTCCCGCATTGACTTCTTCTGTCAGGGTCGAGGTGAAGGTCTTGCTGGGACCAAGGCCCCAGGTCCACCCCGCGTGGATCACCACGTCACGGACCCGCGCTTGAGGCGCCGCCGCCGCGCCGGTCGCGACCGCCAGCGCCAGCGCCAGCACCAGCAACAGAGGGGCGGTCATCAGGGTCTTCATGGTCATCCTCGGAAAGCTCGCGGCCGTTAAAGCCAAGCTCGGATGAACCTGAGATGACGAACAGCGTCCGTCTCTGGCGCGCGGACGACGCGCTGGTCTCGAACTAGGCCCGCGTCCACCCGTATTTCAGCTCGCCCTCGCGGAAGGCGAAGCGGTCCAGGTGCTTGGCCACCACGTCTTCCAGCCTAGCGAGACCCGCCTCATCAGCGGCCTCCACGGTGATATCGAGGCCATCCCCGTGGGCGGTCATGCGACAGAGGCCAAGCGGCAGGGGAAAATCCGCCGAGGTGTCGTCGTAGCGAACGTCGAACTTGTGGCTCCAGTGCTTGGCCAGCTGGATCATGTAGCGGGCCGCCTTTTCGGTGGCGACGCGAGCGTGGCTTTCCATCGTCGCGGGCTCCTCAGACAGCCTCGATAGCGGCCGCGGCGTCGTCCAGCGCCTTGGCGATCCCGGCGATCTGCTCAGCCGTCAGCTGGCCGCCATGCAGCTTGAGCCGCAGCGCCGTCTTCAGGTTCTCGCGCGCCCGCAGGATCTGCGGCGAGAAGGCCGCGCTGGTCGAGGCGGCCTCGGCCATGCGTTCAAAGAGCGATCGCACCGGCTGGGCGTTGTCGGCCAGGAACGCCTCGCCCTCGGGCGTGATCGTGTAGAGCTTCTTGCCGCCGCCGGCCTCGCTGGCGACCACATAGCCCAGCTCCTCAAGCAGGGTCAGGGTCGGATAGACCACGCCCGGGCTGGGCGTGTAGGCGCCGCCCGCCGCCGTCTCGATGGCCTTGATCAGTTCGTAGCCGTGGCTCGGCTTGTCGGCGATCAGCTTGAGCACCACGAAGCGCAGGTCGCCGTGTTCAAAGAAGCGGCCCATGCGTCCGCCGCGTCCACGCGGGCCGTGATGGTGGCCATGGAAGCCAAAGGGATGGCGGCCGTGGTGCTGACCCCCATGGCCGCCCCACGCTCCGCGATGCGAATGATGTCGTCCAAACATATCTAAGATCCTATTTCGTTATATCGAAATGATAGATATATCGAAGCTGGGCATCGTCAAGAGCGCATTTCGATATATCTGAATAATGTCGCGCGTTGTCCGACGCGGCGCCGGCGCCACGCTTGACGACAAACCGCGCCCCCCGCGTTCCGGGGGCTTCCAGTGCGCCGATGAGTCGACCACACCCTAGGGTTCGCGGCGCGCGCGACTGAGTCGACGCCGACCGGGCGATTTGCGCTCAGGCGTTCAAGCGTAACCGAAAGAGTCGGCCCTAATCTTGATACGGAGGGCGTCGTGAATACATGGCGCCTATGAGAAGCAGGAGCATCCGCTTGCGCGACCCGTCCCAAAGCGCGCGGCCACAAGGTCTCGGACGTCGCGTCGCCGTTGGCGCGATGGCGGCCCTCGGGCTAATGGCCCTGGCGTCGAACGCACTTGCGCAGGCCGACGCCCCGGCGCCGGTTTCGGCGGGCCCCGCCGCCAACGACCCGTTCGAGAGCCTCAACCGCGCGTCGTTCAAGCTGGGCATGGGCCTGGATCGGGCCCTGCTGGCCCCGGTCACGCACGGCTACATGGCGGTGACGCCCCGCGTCGTGCGGGATCGAGTCAGCTCGGCCATCTACAATCTGGGCGAGCCGAACACGGTGATGAACCAGGTTCTCCAGGGCAAGCCGCGCCGCGCCGTGCGCTCAAGCACTCGTTTCGTGGTCAATTCCACCGTCGGCGTCCTGGGGCTCTTTGACGTCGCCGCCAAGATCGGCCTGCCGCCGCGCGGCGCTGATTTCGGCCAGACCTTCGGTCGCTGGGGCGCAGGCCCCGGCGCCTATATCTATGTGCCGCTGATGGGCCCGTTGAACGTTCGTGACGGCGTCGGCCGCGCGCTCGACATCGCGACCGACCCGGTCTCGCTGTTCGTCGGCGGTTTCGACACCGACTTCGGCAAAGCGCGCACAGCGGTCACCGTGGTCGACCTGCGCGCCACGACGGACTCGGCCTACGAGGCGTTGAAAGACGCGGCCGACCCCTATGTGACCACCCGATCCGCCTACGCCCAGTACCGGGAGGCCTTCGTCCGCGAAGCCACCGGCGAGACCGAGGCGCTTCCCGACTTCGACGCGCCGCCCCCCGAACCGACTTCGGCGGCGCCCAATCCATGACCTCCCCCGGTATCGCCATGCAAAACAACCCTCTCACCCGGCGCGGCGCCAACGCCGCGCTTTTGGCTTTCGTCGGCGCCGCGACGCTGTCGATCGCCAGTCCAGCCCTGGCCCAAAGCGGCGCGCGCGATCCCGCAGCCGAAGCCTTCGTGCAGACCAAAGCCCAGCGCGTGATCAGCGTGCTGGCCAACAAGAGCATGAGCGAGGCCCAGAAAAAGCAGGTCTTCCGCCAGGCGGTGGATGAGCTGGCCGACGTGCCGCGTATCACCAACTTCGTGCTGGGAAAGTACGCGCGCACCATCACGCCGGAACAGCGCGCACGCTTCACGCCGGTCTTCCGGGCCTACGCCGAGAACGTTTACCAGAGCCGCATCGATGACTATCGGGGCGAGCAGTTGAAGGTGACCGGCTCGGTGGTGCGCAAACCGGGCGACGTGATCGTGAACACCGTGGTCGCCGGAGGCCAGCTGAGCCAGCCCGTGCCCGTCTCGTGGCGCGTCCTCAACAACGGCGGGACCTGGAAGGTCGTCGATGTGCAGTTCAAGGGAATCTGGTTGGCGATCACGCAGCAACAGGACTTCGTGTCGACGATCGATAACGCGGGCGGCAACATCGACGTGCTGACCAACCAGCTTCAGAAGGGCGACTCGGGTCGTCGCTAGACGGGACCCGAACTGGAAGGACAACGGCATATGGCATTGCGCGAACAGTGGGCCGAGACGGCCATGGGGGTCGTCGTTCTCGCCTTGGCGGGCGGGTTCCTGACCTATTCGCTGACCGTCGGCGGCGTTCACATGAAGCGCGGCGACTATGAAATCAGCGCCAAGTTCGGCGAGGCCGGTTCGCTGGCGCCGGGGGCCGCTGTCACGGTGGCCGGCGTGAAGGTCGGGACCGT
This sequence comes from Caulobacter sp. BE264, assembly GCF_031457805.1. Lineage (NCBI taxonomy): Bacteria > Pseudomonadati > Pseudomonadota > Alphaproteobacteria > Caulobacterales > Caulobacteraceae > Caulobacter > Caulobacter sp. BE264. Next base: position 219,391 of record NZ_JAVDXI010000003.1, read on the forward strand.
CGCGGAGATCACGCTCGAGCCCAAGACCTATCTGGCGGTGGCCAAGCTGAGCATCGACCCGACCGTCAAGTTGCCGGCCGACTCCACCGCCAAGATCACCAGCGACGGCCTCTTGGGCGGCGCTCACGTCGCCATCGCGCCCGGTGGCGCGCTCGAAGACCTGAAGCCGGGCGGCGAGATCGAGAACACCCAGGGCGCGGTCGACCTGTTCGGCCTGATCGGCTCGGTGATCCGGCCGCAAGGCGGCGCTGCGGCCACGTCGGCGCCCGAGGCGGCCAATCCAGCCACCCAACCGGCCGAGAGCTACTGACATGACCGCGGCCGAGGCGGCCAAGCGGGTCGCCACCCATCCCGTCCAGGCGCTGGGCCGCTCGACCTTGGCCGCCGTGCGCATGGTCGGCGCGGTCGGCGTCTTCGCCGTGCGGGGCGTCATCGCCGCCCTGACGCCGGTCTGGTTCCTCAGCCAACTTCGGCGGCAGATCGTGGCGATCGGCTTCTTCTCGCTGCCGGTCGTGGGCCTCACCGCCGTGTTCACCGGCGCAGCCCTGGCGCTGAATATCTTCACCGGCGGCGGCCGCTTTAACGCCGAGCAGGTCATGCCGCAGATCGTGGCGCTGGGCATCACGCGGGAGCTTGGCCCCGTGCTCGCCGCCCTGATGCTGGCCGGTCGCGTCTCAGCCGCGATCGCCGCCGAGATCGGGGCCATGCGGGCGACCGAGCAGATCGACGCCATGCGCACCCTGTCGACCGACCCCTTCCGCTACCTCGTCGCGCCGCGCCTGCTGGCGGCGGTGCTGACCCTGCCCCTGCTGACCGCCGTGGCCGACATCATCGGCATCGCCGGCGGCTGGCTGGTCGCCACGCGGGTGCTGGAGTTCAATCCGACGGTCTATGTCCGCAACACGATCAACTTTCTTGAGAGCTGGGACATCGTCTCTGGCCTGATCAAGGCCGCCGTGTTCGGCTTCATCGTCGCCCTGATGGGCTGCTATCACGGCTACAACGCCTCGGGCGGCGCACGTGGCGTCGGACGGGCCACGACCCACGCGGTGGTCTCCTCGGCGATCCTGATCTTCGCCTCGGACTATCTTCTGACCACCCTTTTCACGCACATGTCATGACGAGCCCGGTTCCGAAACTCGCCTGGAAGGGCGTCACCAAGCAGTTCGGGGACCGCAAGGTTCTCGACCAGCTTGACCTGTCCGTCGCGCAAGGCCGCTCGCTGGTGATCATCGGCGGGTCCGGCCAGGGCAAATCGGTCACCATCAAGACTGCGCTCGGCTTGCTGCGACCCGAAGCCGGGGCGATCGAGCTGGACGGCAAGAACGTGGTCGGCCTGTCGGAAAATCAGCGCCGTAAGCTCTTCTCGCGCGTCGGGGTGCTGTTCCAGGGCGCGGCGTTGTTCGACAGCCTCACCATCTGGGAGAACGTCGCGTTCCGCCTGATCAACGCCGACGGCGTTCCGCGCCGCCAAGCCCGCGAACGGGCGATCGACGCGCTGGAGCAGGTGCGCCTGTCGGCCGATGTCGCCAACCGTTTTCCATCCGAGCTCTCGGGCGGGATGCAGAAGCGCGCCGGCCTCGCCCGAGCCGTCGTCGCCCAGCCCGAAATCCTGTTCTTCGACGAGCCGACCACTGGCCTTGATCCCATCACGGCGGCGGCGATCAACCAGCTTATCTCCGATCAAGTGCGTCGCCTGGGCTCGACGGCCGTGTCGATCACCCACGACCTCGCCTCGGCCCAGACGATCGGCGACGAGATCGCCATGCTGCACGGCGGCAAGATCATATGGCGCGGTCCGGCCGCGGAGCTCGCCACCACCGACAACCCCTATGTGCGCCAGTTCGTGGAAGGCCGAGCCGAGGGCCCGATCTCGCACGCACACTAAAAGCGACGTCAGACCGCCTGTCGCAGGGTGTCCGCCAACAGCCGGCCCTCAACGCCCCGGCTCGAGCCCGCCCGCCAGGCCACGACGATCTCGCGGCTGGGGTGCTCGGTCGCCAGGGGACGGACCGTGACAGCCGCCTTGTCGGTCAGGCCCGCCTGCACCGCCATCTTTGGCAGGAACGAGACCCCCAGACCTGAGCCGATCATCTGCACCAGGGTCGGCAGGGACGTGGCCGCGAAGGTCTCCTCCTCGCCGACGCCGCGGGGCGGCTCCAGACCGCAGGCCGCCAGCGCGTGGTCGCGCAGGCAGTGTCCGTCCTCCAGCAGGATCAGGTCCTCGCCGGCCAGGCTGTCAGGATCCACCTGGGTCGAGGCCGCCATCGGATGATTGGCCGGCGCGGCGGCCAGCAGCTCATCGTCCTCGACATGGGCCCAGTCCAGACCGCTCATATCGTACGGCAGAGCGATCAGCGCCGCGTCCAGCGCCCCGGTCTTGAGCGCGCTGATCAGGCGATGGGTCAGGTCCTCGCGCAGGAACAGCTTCAGCTTGGGGAAGCGGTCACGCAGAACGGGCAACGCGCGCGGCAGAAGATAGGGCGCCACGGTCGGGATCACGCCCAGCCGGAACCGTCCGGCCAGCGGCTGGCCCGCGCCACGCGCGGCCTGCACCAGATCCTCAGCGCGGGCCAGGATGTCCTCCGCCCGTCGCACGGCCTCCTGGCCGGCGGCGGTCAGGATCACGCCGGATCGCGCACGGTCGACGACCGGCGCGCCCAGGATCTTCTCCAGCTCCTGGATGCCCGCAGACAGCGTCGGCTGGGTGACATGCGCGTTCTCGGCGGCGCGACTGAACGAGCCGTGCTCGGACAGAAGCTTCAAGTACTGGAGTTGGCGAAGCGTGGGTAGAAGCATGGCGTCACATATAGGCCAGATCTATTCACTTTCAAAAAACTATCGATTGGATCAGGGCCCATGCACAGGGCTAGGGTCTGCGTGTCGAAACGTCCGGTGATGTCTCCCCACCCCGACCCGGATGCCGGCGCCTCCCGGTCCGACCGCTTCCCCTCTCGCGGTTCGGACCGGGACGAACGCGCCGCCCGATGCTATCTCCCCCCAAGAGCGTGAAACCGAAACCGTGAACCGGCTTCGGCTTCACGCTCCATATGTTTGATGTGGGGCGATGGAGCATCACGTGTCGATCGAGGCCCTGCGCGCCCGCCTGCCCGAGTACGCCCGCGACCTGGGGACCAACCTCGCCCTGCTGGTCGAAGATCCCGCGCTGGATCCGGAGATGCGCTGGGGATGCCTGCTGGCCAGCGCCTGCGCCGTCGGCGAACCGCAGACGCTTCAGGCGATCGACGCGGCGGCCACGGCTGCGGGCCTGACGGCCGAGGGAAACCTCGCCGCCCGCAAGGCCGCTGCTATGATGGCGATGACCAATATCTATTTCCGCGCGCTGCACCTGATGGCGGCGCCCGAGTATCAGGCCTTGCCCTCCCGGCTTCGCCTGAACCCGCTCGACCACGCTGGGGCGGGGGTCGTGGCCTACGACCTGTTCTGCGTCGCGGTGTCGGCGATCAACGGCTGCGGCGCATGCCTCGACAGCCACGAAGCGGCGCTTCGTCGGCGGGACGTCCAGCCCGGTCAGGTGCAGGCGGCGCTGCGTATCGCGGCGGTTGTGTCGGCGGTCTCACGAACGCTCGCGGCTGAGGCGGCGCTTCGTCCCCAGAATTCGGACGCTTGAGCCGCGCCGCGACGCCCGGTCGCGGCGTCGGCCCCTCGACATTCATCTTGTCCGTAAACTAAGTTGTTAACCTCTGGGTAACAGATTCGCGGCGTCCGCCGAGCCGTCCCGTTCAGGACGCCGAGGACTCGCATGGGGCGAAGGTGGGCCGAATGAGACTGCTGTCGAAGAACGCGCGCGACACGAAGAACGGCAAGCCGACCGTTCTGGGCGATGAAGCCCGATCCGAGACCATGCAGCACCAGATCGAGTCCACCCAGGCCATCGGTCAACGCTACGAGACCATTCACGGCGGTCTCGACAGCATCGGCCGGGTCATGGAGCACCTGAAGGCGATCGAGCCGCTGATCGCCGAAATCCGCGGCCCCGTCAGCCAGGAGTTCGAGGCCCGCCGCGCCGAGCACGCCGAACTGATCGCCGTCCGCGCCAATCTCGACCAGGCCCAGCGCCAGATCGCCCTGATCCAGGCCGAGGAGCGCGAAGTGTCCGCCCGCCTCGCCGCCGCCGAAACCGCGCTCGGCGAGTCCGAAGCCCGACGCCAGACCCAGGACGCGGCTCTCGAGGACAACGCCCTCGAGATCGACCGCCTGCGCAACGCCCTGCTGCAGTCGGACCTCAAGGTCTCCAGCCTCGACGCTTCGCTGCGCGACGCCACCGCCCGCATCGAGCACCTGGTGCAAGACGTCGAGGGCCTGCGGATCCAGGCCCAGGACATCGACGCCCGTCGCGGCGACGCCGAGGCCGCTCTGGCCCGCGCCAACCAAGACAACGCCCTGCTGGGCGAGGAAGCCGCGACGCTGAAGAAGCGCGTCGACCAGGCCGGCCTGGACCTGGCCCGCCTGTCGCGCATCGAAACCGACCTCGAGGCCCAGCTCGCCGCCGAACGCGCGCGTGTGCAGGCCGTCGAGAACGCCCTGGCCGCTCACCAGGCCGACAGCGGCCGCACGATCCGCGGCCTGGAAAGCCAGGTCGAGGCCAACCGCGCCGAGATCTCGGCCCTGCAGACCCGCCTGGAGACCGCGACCGGTCGCGCCGACAAGCTGGAAGAGATGAACGGCCAGATTTCGGCCCGCCTCGCCGACTCCAGCGCCCAGCAAAAGGCGGTGGAGCGCCGCGCCGGCGACCTCAATGTCGCCCTGGAACGCGCCCTCGACCGGATCCGCGCCCTGGAAGAAGAGGCCGACGGCCTGCGCCAGCGTCACGCCGGCGTCGACACCGCCCGCGCCACGGCCATCGAGCGCGCCGACCAGCTGGCCAAGAGCGCCGTCGCCCAGGAAAAGGCGCTCAAGCGCGCCGAGGAGCGCGCCCAGCAGCTGCGCGCCCGTCTCGATGCGATGCAGGAAGCGCAGGACCAGGCCCGCCGCGATCACGAGGCCAAGGTCGCCGAACTGCAGGCGACCATCGAGCGCCTGACCTCCGAGGCCGCCCTGGCCGAAGGGGCTCTGGAAGCCGCCCGCCGCGACCGCTCGCGCCTGCAGATGGCCCTCCTGGGCGCCAGCGACGAGGGCGTGGCCGCGAGCGCCTAAGCCTTCGCGACTTCATGACAAGCAAAACGCCCGCGACCGAGAGGTTCGCGGGCGTTTCTTTTGATCTTGAGACGGCGCGCCTAGAGCATTTCACGACCTGACTGCGTCAGGCCGTGAGCTCTAATCTTATGTTTTGGCGCGTTTTTCTTCACGCGAACCGGAACCACTTCGCTCGAAAAAGGCTCTAGCGCGCCTCGACGGCGGCCTTGAGCCCCTGGACCTGCTGGCCCAGCACCATGTCGACGGGCGCGGACAGCTTATCGAGACCGCCTTTGAAATAGCCGCCGACGTCATAGGTGACCGTCACGGTCGTCGCGCCGTCCTTTTCCGTCAGGATGATGGTCATGGCGCCGCTCGCCCCCGACGACTGCAACGGACCAAGCCCCCCGCTCAGCACCAGCTTCTGGCTCGGCGCAGCGTGGACGGTGGTCATGTGCAGGACAGAGCCGCCGTTCGGCAAACGCTCGCAGAAGCAGCCGCCCGAGGCCGCGCCCAGGGACAGGTTGGCCGCCGAACCCGACCAGGTATGGGCCGACGACCACCACTTCGACGGCTGGACCAGCGCCGCCCAGACCGTAGCAGCGGGCGCGGCGATCGACGCCTGATGGCGCACCTGGAATCCGAACGGCTGAGCGTCCGTCACCTCGGCCCGCGCGCCGCCAGCGACCAGCAGCGCCAACGCGGCCACACCGATCATTGTCTTCATGTGCTTATCCTCCCGACACCAGCTTGGTCGGCGCAAGGTTCGGGCGTCAACACGCCACGCTATTCGACGGGCGAGGTGATCGTCGCGCCTCGGGCCTTGAGCCGATCCAGAACCCCGTCCGCCGGGAGCAGGAAGCCCAGATCCACCACCGCCACCGTGACCCCCGGCCGCTTGAGCGCCTCGGTCATCGCCTCGGTTGTCTGGACGAGGCCCTTCTCCAGCAGGGCCGCGCCGCCTGGAACATGGGTCAGGCACCGCTGGGCGGCGCTGGCGCGGTAACGCGCGCGCACCGAGGCCAGGTCGCCCTCGGCCCAATCCCGCCCGATCGTGGTGGAATGGGCGCCGTCATAGGCCACCTCGTCCAGGGCCACGCGCAGGCAATAGAGCTGGTCCTCGGGCGAGAGCTTGCCCGCGATGGCGGTGACCGCGCTCATCCGGTACTGCCCCACGGCCTTGACCTTCAGCTTCCGCGCCTTGGCCATGCGCTCGATCGTGCTGACCGGCTTGGCCTCGGAGAGACCGGCGGCCTGACGGAAGTCCGACAGCAGCAGGAACCCGGCCACCGCCGGCTTCCAGTTCCTGTATTCGCCGGCGCCCTTTCGCGCCTGGGTGCGGGACTCGACGAACCGCGCCTTCAGGTCCGGCGGCAGCTGGTCCTCCAGCGACTTGCCCAGCGGCTGGCGCAGACCGGCCCCAAACCTGAGGATGAAGCCCGCCATCTGGGTGACGCCGACGGCCGCCTCGGGCGGAACCAGAACGAGGCTGGCCTTGTCCAGCGCCTTGTTCAGGCGGGGGCTGTTCCATTTCAACTGATGTGGCAGCGGCGGGGCGGACCCCAGGATGTAGAGCTTGGCCCCGTCCTTCTCGACCAGCCACACCGCCGGCCCCGGCGGCTTGGCCATGATCGTCAGCTCGGCGACGACGGCGCTTTCGTCCGGCGCGGGGGCCTGGCCCAACGCGACGGTCGGCGCGGGCGTCGTCTGGGCGACGGCGGGGGCGGAGACGACCAGAGCCAAGGCCAGCGGCAGGTGCTTAAGCGCGATCATCGATACTCCTTTAGCCCCCGAGTCCTCTAGCGTGTGCTCCGTCGGGCGAGAAGGTACGGTCGTCGCGGCGAGGGCGCTTACAGAAACGCCGCGACGGCCGAAAGGCTGTCGCGGCGTTCCAACTTTTAGCGTGTCGCTCAAGCCCCTGGCGGAACCGGGAAGCCGCGCTTGCGCATCAGGGCGCCGATCTTCACGTCACGGCCTCGGAAGGCGCGGAACTGCTCGACCGGATCGATCGTGTTGCCCGCCGACATGATGTCCTCGTAGAGGCGCTTGGCGACGGCCTTGTCGTAGAACCCGCCCGGCGCCTCCTGGAAAGCCTCGGCGGCGTCGGCGGTCAGGGTGTCGGACCACAGGTAGCTGTAGTAGCCGGCCGAATAGCCGTCGCCCGAGAACACGTGACCGAACTGCGGCGTGCGGTGCCGCATGACGATCTCCTTGGGCATGTTCAGCTTGGCCAGCTCATCGCGCTCGAACGCATCCGGATCGATGTCCACGTCGCCGGCCAGGTGCAGCTTCATGTCGATCAGGGCGCTGGCCAGATACTCGGTGGTGCCGAAGCCCTGGCCGAACTTCCCGGCCGCCTCGATCTTCTTGACCAGCTCGGCCGGGATCGGCTTGCCGGTCTGATAGTGCAGGGCGAACTGGTTCAGCACCTGCGGCGTCGACAGCCAGTGCTCGTTCAGTTGGCTCGGGAACTCGACATAGTCGCGCGCCACGGCCGTGCCCGACACCGACGGATAGGTCGCATTGGCGTTGAGGCCGTGGATCGCGTGGCCGAACTCGTGGAACAGAGTCGTGGCGTCGTCCCACGAGATCAGCACCGGCTCGCCGGGCTTGCCCTTGATGAAGTTGGAGTTGTTCGAGACGATCGTGGTGATCTCGCCCTTGAACCGCTCCTGCGTGCGGTAGGCGTTCATCCACGCGCCCGAGCGCTTGCCGGGGCGGGCGTAGGGGTCGAAGTACCACAGGCCCACATGCTTGCCGCCGCGGGTCACCTCGTAGACCGTCACGTCCTCGTGGAAGACGGGAATGCCCGACAGCTTCTTGAACTCGAAGCCGTAAAGCTGGCCCGAGGCCCAGAACATGCCCTCGCGCAGCTTGTCCAGCTGCAGGTACGGCTTCACCTCGTTCATATCGAGGTCGTACTTCGCCTTGCGCACCTTCTCGGCGTAGAAGCGGTAGTCCCAGGGCTCGAGCTTGAAGCCGCCGCCCTCTTTATCAATGATCGCCTGCATGTCGGCGACGTCGATCGCCACCTGGGCGATGGCCGGCCTCCAGACCGCCTCCATCAGCGCCATAGCGTTTTCCGGCGTCTTGGCCATGGCGTTCTCGAGGCGCCAGTGGGCGTGGGTCTTGTAGCCCAGGAGCTTGGCCCGCTCGACGCGCAGCTTCAGGATCTTGCGGATGATGGCGTTGTTGTCGGTCGCCCCGCCGTTGTCGCCGCGATTGACGAAAGCGCGCCAGACCTTCTCGCGCGCGCTGCGCACTGGCGACTCGGTGAGGAACGGATCAACGCTGGAGCGGGTGTTGACGATCACATGCTTGCCCGGGAGCTTGCGCGTCGCGGCGTTCGAGGCGGCGGCGGCCTTGAGCCCCTCGGGCAGACCGACGAGATCGGCGTCGGAGAGCTCGATCCAGGTGTTCTCGTCGGCCAAGAGGTTCTGGCTGAACTTGGTGTAGAGGCCCGCCAGCTCGGTGTTAATCGCGCCGACCCGGGCCTTGGCCTCGGGCGAGAGCTTGGCGCCTGAGCGCACGAAGTTGGTGTAGTAGATCCACAGCACGCGCTGCTGTTCGGGCGTCAGCTTGGCCTTGTCCGGCGAGTCATAGACAGCCTGGATGCGGGCGAAGAGCGCGGCGTTCTGGTTGATCTTATCGTAGTGGGCCGACAGCGCCGGATCCATCACCTCCTCGACCTTCTGGAACTCGGCCGTGCTCATGTTCGAGCCCCAGATCCCGTAATAGGTCTGAACGTCGTTCAGCATCCGGCCGGCGTCTTCCAGCGCCGCGATGGTGTTTTCGAAGGTCGGCGCGGCCTTGTTGGCGGTGATCGCGTCGATCTCGGCCAGGTTCTTGGCCATGGCCGCCTCGAGCGCCGGCTTGAAGTCGGCGACCTTCACCTTGTCGAAAGCGGGCACGCCGCCGAAGGGTCCGGCCCACTTCTGGGTCAGGGGATTCATGGTCTCCGCGAGGGTCATGCTGGGATGGAGGACGGCCATGGCGCCGGTGACAGCGGCCGAGGCGAGAAAGGTACGACGTTGCACGGAGGATCTCCGGTGGAAGTGTTAGTCCCGAACCTAGGATATGGGCGGCCGGCCTGTCACATGACAGCCGCGTAACCTTCTTTCTTCACCCCGCCCTCCGTGGACGGGCCGAGGTTTGGCGGCTACAGCTTGGCGCCATGATCGGCGTCTTTGACTCTGGCGTGGGCGGCCTCTCGGTCCACCGCGCCCTCGTGCAGCGTCTGCCCCAGGCGGACTTCACCTATCTGGCCGACCAGGCCAACGCGCCCTACGGCGTGCGGACCGGCGAGGACATCGTCGAGCTGACCAAGGCCGGCTGCGTGCGCCTGTTCGAGCGCGGCGCCAGTCTGGTCGTTTTGGCCTGCAACACCGCCTCGGCCATCGCCCTGCGCCGCCTGCAGCAGACCTGGCTGCCCGGCTATCGCAAGGAAGTGGGCCGTCCGGTCAACATCCTCGGCATCATCGTGCCCACCATCGAGAAGGCCACAGGCCTGCCCTGGGAGCACGAGGCCGAGCGTCGCGGCGAAAAGGTCCAGGCTCTGGACATCCTGGGCGTCTTCGCCACCCAGGCCACGGTGCGCTCGCGCGTCTATGAGATCGAGATCGACAAGCGCAAGCAGGACCTGGCCGTCTTTTCGGAGGCCTGCCCGGAACTGGTCCCGCTGATCGAGGGCGACGCCAGCGTCGTCGAGATCGCCAAGGCGGTCGAAGGCCACGTCCAGGCGCTGAAGACCCGTATCGGCCGCTATCCCGACCGCGTCGTGCTGGGCTGCACCCACTACGAGATCATCGCCGACGTCTTCCGCGCCGCCCTGCCGGCGGGCACCCCGCTGATCCAGCAGCCGGCGGCCACCGCCGAGGGTCTGGCGCTCTATCTGGAACGGCATCCCGAGTATGATCCGGGGACGGGCGCAAGCCGCGTGTTCCTGACCACCGGAACGCCGGGCCCGCAAAACGGCCTGGTCCAGAGCTTCTGGGGCGCCCCGCTGGCGTTCGAGGCGGCTTAGGGCGCGGGCAGGTCCGCTTTCAGCGGCGATGTTTGAGACGGCTTTCGACCCCAGTCGGACGTTCGGAAAATCCTCCCCCCAGCGGGGGAGGAGGCCGAAGGCCGGAGGGGGAAGTGCTGCCGAGCCGGCTTCTTCCCCCTCCGTCGGCTTCGCCGACACCTCCCCCGCTGGGGGGAGGATTTGATCTGCCATCAACCATACTTGCCCCCTCCGCGCCTTCGGCGCTCCTCCCCCGGAGGGGGAAGAAGGAAGCGCACCTTCTGCCCCCTATGGGGGCGGACGACCATGCGAAGCATGGTCCGGTGGGGGCCTGCGGCCTGTCCGACTTCCACCCTTGGGCGACATCCGGAACGTCCGAATCGGGCGATGCCGCCTCAGGGTTCAAAGCGCCCCTGACGCGGGCTAACAGCAATTCCCCCCGCTCGACGGGCGAACAACGCCTCGGTGAATAAACATGTTTACGGGGATTGGCGGGCGCGAACGCTCGGAATTGGCGAAGTGGAAGCCAGCAAAATCAACGCCTTCTCACTTTTACGCGCCAACTTGTCCCCGGCGCTGAATCCTGCCGCACAATCATAGCCATCCCCGTCGCGGGGGAGGGCGTATGGATCCGGCCCAATACGGCGGCGGGGCTAGGTTGAGCGGGGCCGCGTGGTCTCGAAGCGGTTTCGACCGGGGTCTGTTCGTTGGATAGATCCGGGATCCCGGAAGAGGCCGCAGAGAGGCGAGCGCGGAGCGACAGGGCGGTGATCGTACAAGCCGCCTATCGTGGATCGTCGGGCTGGACACGGATGTAGCCGCTCCAGTTGGTCCGCGCCCGTCCGGGGGCTCCTGGGGTCCCGAGCTGAAAGACGCTCACGCCCCCCATCCTCACGGGCAAGAACAACCTGGCGGAGCGGACTGTCGAACCGAAACGCAAACACACACTCACGGTCTCCGGGTTCGCCCGGCCGCTCCGTCGCCTCCCCATGAGCCTTCAGCGGTCACGCCGCGTGAAGCGGCGGACGCACGCCCCAAATCCTCCCCCCCAGCGGGGGAGGTGTCGGCCCGGAGGGACGACGGAGGGGGAAGAGGCCGGGCCAGGAGAACTTCCCCCTCCGGTCCTGCGGACCACCTCCCCCGCGATGGGGAGGATTGTTCACCCCGCCCTTCCCCATCGAGGGGAAGGGAGCATTTCTTGAAGTCGCGACGTCATGACCGCCGTCCTAACGGACGTCGTAAACAGCCCTTAACGGTCTTGAGGCACAACATGGCGGTTCGACCGGTTCCACCGGTCCCGAGATACGACGTTGAGTTCGGAGACTTTTCATGGCGCGAGCCGCGCGGCGATCCACGACGGAGCTCCTTTGGGATGCGATCCGTTATGGCTGGGTCCAGCCCTGGACGGCCCGGTTCCGGGGCGGGATCGTCACCGTCGTCGGGGCGGTGCTGCTGCTGGCCATCGCCACCTATAACGCCACCGATCCGAGCTTCAACGCCGTCACGGACGAGCCGGCCCGCAACGCTTTGGGGGGCCTCGGCGCGGCGATTTCCGACATCCTGATGCAGTCTCTGGGCCTGTCGGCTTGGGGCATCGCGCTGTTGATGCTGGTGTTCGGAGTCACCCGGGTGGCCCAGGCCGACCCGGACGCCGAGCGCAAGGACCTGCGCCAGCGGGCGCTGGTCGGCGCGCTGGGCCTCTTGGCGCTGTCGGCCGTGCTGGCCGCGCCGCCGCCGCCGGCCATCTGGCAGCTGGAAAAGGGCCTGGGCGGCTTCTGGGGCGACTCCCTGCTGCACATGGTGGCGGCGGTTTTGAGCTTCGCCCACATCCCCGGCGCGACCATCATCTCGGCCATCCTGTTCGGCGTCGCCGCCATCGCCGCGCTCGGCTTCGCCATCGGCGTGCGCGAGGTCGATCCCGACGCGATCCACGCCGCCGTCAGCAACGCGCTGCAACCGCGCGCGCGCCCTGAGCCGGAACCAGAGCCTGCGCCCGTCGCCAAGCCGGCCCGCGCCAAGCGCGAGAAGGCTGAGCCCACCCCGAAGCGCGCCGGCCGCCTTCCGCCTCTGGAGGCCGAAGACGACGAGACCCCGATCGCGGCGCCGCAGGCCGCTCCCGCCCAGCGCGCCTATACGCCGCCGCCCGCCGTCCAGGACGACGAGGACGACTTCGAGGACACGCTGGACGCCCGGCCGATGGCGATCGCCAAGCCCAAGAGCACGCCCAAGGAGTCCGGCCGCGAGGCGCGCGAGCAGCAGAAGGCGTTCGACTTCGAGGAAGACGCCGGCTTCCAGCTGCCGGAACTAGCCATGCTGGCCAAGTCTAAGCCGCGTTCGTCCGAGGTGGACGCCGGCGCGTTGCGCCAGAACGCCCGCCTGCTGGAAAGCGTGCTGGCCGAGTTCGGCGTGAAGGGCCAGATCGACCAGATCCGTCCCGGCCCTGTGGTCACCATGTACGAGCTGGTGCCTGCGCCGGGCGTGAAGACCGCGCGCGTCGTGGCTTTGGCCGACGACATCGCCCGCTCAATGAGCGTGATCTCGTGCCGCGTCGCCGTGGCCCAGGGCCGCAACGCCATCGGCATCGAAATGCCCAACCAGCGCCGCGAGACCGTCTATCTGCGCGACCTGCTCTCCAGCGCCGACTACGAGAAGGCCAGCCAGATCCTGCCGATGGCGCTGGGTGAGACCATCGGCGGCGAGCCCTATATCGCCGACCTGGCCAAGATGCCCCACCTCCTGATCGCCGGCACCACCGGCTCGGGCAAGTCGGTCGGCGTCAACGCCATGATCCTGTCGATCCTGTACAAGCTGCCGCCCGAGAAGTGCCGCTTCATCATGGTCGATCCCAAGATGCTGGAACTGTCGGTCTATGACGGCATCCCGCACCTCCTGGCCCCCGTCGTGACCGATCCGAAGAAGGCTGTCGTGGCCCTGAAATGGACGGTCCGCGAGATGGAGGACCGCTATCGCCGGATGTCCAAGATCGGCGTGCGCAACATCGGCGGCTACAACGAAAAGGCCAACGAGGCCGCCGCCAAGGGCGAACACTTCGAGCGCACCGTGCAAACGGGCTTCGACGACGCCGGCCGTCCGATCTATGAGACCGAACAGATCCGCCCCGAGCCGATGCCCTATCTCGTCGTGGTCATCGACGAGGTGGCCGACCTGATGATGGTGGCCGGCAAGGACATCGAAGGCGCCGTGCAGCGCCTGGCCCAGATGGCCCGCGCCGCCGGCATCCACCTGATCATGGCCACCCAGCGCCCATCGGTGGACGTCATCACCGGCACCATCAAGGCCAACTTCCCGACCCGGATCAGCTTCCAGGTCACGTCGAAGATCGACGCCCGCACCATCCTGGGCGAACAGGGCGCCGAGCAGCTGCTGGGCCAGGGCGACATGCTCTACATGGCCGGCGGTGGGCGTATCACCCGCCTGCACGGTCCGTTCGTGTCGGACGGCGAGGTGGAGGCCGTGGCCAAGTTCCTGCGCGACCAGGGCATCCCGCAGTATCTCGAGGAAGTCACCGCCGGCGGCGACGAGGAGCAGGAAGAGGCCATCGAGGGCGCGTTCTCGGGCGAGGGCGGCGCCAACGATCTCTACGATCACGCCGTGGCCGTGGTCACCCGCGACCGCAAGGCCTCGACCAGCTACATCCAGCGCCGGCTGCAGATTGGCTACAACCGCGCGGCCTCGCTGATGGAGCGGATGGAGAAAGAGGGCGTCGTCGGGGCCGCAAACCACGCCGGCAAGCGCGAGATCCTCGCGCCGCCGCCGCCACCGCTCTAGGCAACCGCAGATGCGGCTACGGCGTTTCGGACGCTCCCAACCTGAACGCGGCTTCATCGGGCCGCCGGAAAATGGCCTTGCGGCGGCCTTCGCGGCGGCCAAGGTAGGGGCTAAGGAGTCCAGATGACGACACGCCGTACCCTCCTGGCGGCCGGCCTCGCCGCCGCCCTCGCCTCGCCCGCCCTGATCACGCCTGTATGGGCCCAGACCTCAACCGCCCCGGTTCCGGCCAAGCTGAGCGCCGAGCAGAAGGCCCTTCTGGACAAGGCGACCGCCTATATCCAGGGCCTGTCCTCGGCCAAGGGTCGCTTCGTGCAGACCGATCAGCGGGGAACCCAGACGCAAGGGACCTTCTATCTGCAGCGTCCCGGCAAGGCGCGGTTCGCCTATGACCCTCCGGCGGGCCTGCTGGTCGTCAGCAACGGCAATAACGTCAACATCTTCGACAACCGGCTGAAGACCTACGAGAGCTATCCGCTCAGCAAGACGCCGCTGAACCTCTTGCTGGCGCGCGAAGTGCGGCTGGATCGCGGCGTGGTGATCACCGATGTCCGCCCGCTGGCCGACGGCTTCACGATCGTGGCGCAGGACGCCAAGCGTCAGGCGCTGGGCCGCATCTCGATCGACTTTTCCAATGGCCCCACCGCCCTGATGGGCTGGACTGTGACTGACATCAAGGGCGGCCAGATCCGGGTCCGCCTGAGCGACTTCGCCGAGACCGCCGATCTTGATCCCAAGCTCTTCGTGCTGACAGATCCCCGCCGAAAGGTCGGCAAGCCCTAGCGGGCCCCGATTTGTGACATTCTCACAACAGGCAACAATCAACCGCGTTGCCGCTTGACTAAAAATTAGGACGTGGCATATTTAACACGCATGGCGAAGGGCGACCGACCCGCTCTTCGCGAACCGTGCCGGATCCTATCCCCTCCCGGCGGCGGCATGAGAGACTAGACTTTCGCCCAGATGCTCGATGCGTCTGGGCGTTTTTCTTTCCGGCTTTGGAAAACCGCGATACAGCCCGGCCATGCGCCTCCGTATCGCCACCTGGAACGTCAATTCCGTCCGTCTCCGCGCCGAGCAGGCCGCCCGCTTCGTCGACGAGCAGGCGCCGGACGTGCTCTGCATGCAGGAGATCAAGTGCCAGGAGGGCGAGTTCCCGCGGGAAGCCTTCGAGGCCATGGGCCTGCCGCACCTGAAGATCGCCGGCCAGAAGGGCTGGCACGGGGTGGCTATCGCCTCGCGCCTGCCGATCGAGGACGTTCCGACCCTGATGAACTGCCGCGAGGGCCACGCGCGCTGCGTGGCGGTCAAGGTGGCCGGCGTCGAGATCCAGAACTTCTACATCCCGGCCGGCGGCGACCTGCCTGATCGCCTCGCCAATCCGAAGTTCGACCACAAGCTCGACTTCTACGAAACGTTGACCGCCGCGCTGAAGCGACGCGACCCCAAGGATCCGCTGATCGTCACTGGCGACCTGAACATCGCGCCTGGCGAGAACGACGTCTGGAGCCACCGCCAGATGCTGAAAGTGGTCAGCCACACGCCGCCGGAGCTGGAAGCCTTCGACGCGCTGATCAAGTCGATGGACCTGCTGGACCTGCCGCGCCTGGCGACGCCGGAGCCGGAGAAGCTGTTCTCCTGGTGGAGCTACCGCGCCGCCGACTTCCGCAAGTCGAACCGAGGCCTGCGCCTGGACCACATCCTGGCCAGCCCCGGCCTGCGAGACGCCGCCATCCTCGACGGCAAGGTCTCCTCGCGAGTCCACGACGATGTCCGCGAATGGGAGCGCCCCAGCGACCACGCGCCGGTCACGGCCGACCTCAAAGTCTGACGTCGTCGACGCTCAGCGTTGACAGACGGGGCAATAGAACGTCGAGCGCCCCGCCTGGACCTCGCGGGCGATCACGCCCTTGCAGCCCGACGTCGGGCAGGGCTCGCCCTCGCGGTCGTAGACGCGGAACCGGTGCTGGAAATAGCCCAGCGCGCCGTCGGCGGCGGCGAAGTCCTTCAGCGTGGAGCCGCCGACCGCCACCGCCTCGGCCAGCACGTCCTTGATCGCCACGGTCAGTGGCCCGAGCCGCTTTTTGGCGATGCCGCCTGAAGGCTTGAACGGCGAAATGCCCGACCGGTGCAGGGCTTCACAGACATAGATGTTGCCCAGACCCGCGACCGTCCGCTGATCGAGCAGTAGGGTCTTGGGACCTTGCTTGCGGTTGGCGAAGGCCTTTTCCAGCGTGCCTGCGTCGAAACCCTCGCCCAGCGGCTCTGGCCCCATCGTTGCGAACCACGGGTGATGGGTGAGGCGGTCGGTCGGGATCAGGTCCATGAAGCCGAACCGGCGCGGGTCGAAGTAGGTGACCGTCGCCCCGCCCTCGGTCTGAAACACCACATGGGCGTGCTTGTCTTCGGGCGTGACCTCGCGGGCGAAATCGCCGGGCCTGACGGTCCCCTCCGGCGCGGCGATCTCGAAGCGACCGGTCATGCCCAGATGCATCACCAGGGTGTCGCCTCGATCGAGCGGAGCCAGGATGTACTTGGCGCGGCGATCCAGCCGCAAAATCCGCGCGCCCGTCAGTCGCTGCACAAAGCCGTCGGGTAGCGGAAACCGAAGGTCGGGCCGGTTGGCGCGGACGCTGGACAGGCGCGCGCCGGAAAGAACAGGCTCAAGGCCCCGGCGGACGGTCTCGACTTCGGGCAATTCAGGCACAGGGGACCTTCGGCGGATGACGGCGCGCGTGTCGCGGGCTAATAGCGGACCTACATATAGAAAGTCCGGCCCAAAGACGTCATGAGCAACACCTCCGCCAGCTTCGGTTTCAAGGATGTCGACGCCTCGCAGAAGGCGGGTCTGGTGCGCGGGGTCTTCGACCGCGTCGCCAAGAACTACGACATCATGAACGACCTGATGAGCGGCGGCGTCCACCGGCTGTGGAAGGACGCGGTCGCCGCGCGCCTCAACCCGCAGCCGGGCGAAGTGATCATCGACTGCGCCGGCGGCACGGGCGACATGGCCCGTCGGTTCGCCAAGATGGCCCGCAAGGCGCAGGAACGCCGGGGCGGTCCGGACGCGACGATCAACATCGTCGACTACAACGCCGAAATGATCATGGCCGGCATCGAGCGCGGCGGCGAACCCGAGATCACCTGGACCGTCGGCGACGCCCAGCGCCTGCCGCTGCCCGACGCCTATGCCGACGCCTATGTGATCTCGTTCGGCATCCGCAACGTGACCGATATCGACGCGGCCCTGCGCGAGGCGCGCCGGGTGCTCAAGCCGGGCGGCCGCTTCCTGTGCCTGGAATTCTCACGCCCGGTGACCGAGCCGCTGGCCAAGGCCTATGACGCCTATAGCTTCAAGGTCATCCCGCAGGTCGGCGAATGGGTGGCCAAGGATCGCGACGCCTACCAATACCTGGTCGAAAGCATCCGTCGCTTCCCCGACCAACGCACCTTCGCGGCCATGATCGAGGCTGCGGGCTTCAAGCGCGTCACCTTCACCAACTTTACGGGCGGCGTCGCGGCCCTGCACCAGGGATGGGCGATCTAGGATCGTGGCGACGCTCGAAGCCCTCTGGCGCCTGACCGGGGCGGGCTGGGCCCTGGTCCGGGCCGACGCCCTGATCCCCCGTGAACTGGAGCCGCTGCTCCCCCCCGGCGCCAAGCTGGCGGGGCGTGTCTTGCGCCTCTTCGCCGGCTCGGCCGCCCGCAAGGGACGCCCGGGCGAACGCCTGGCGGCGGTGCTGGAGCGGCAGGGGCCCGCCGCAATCAAGATGGGCCAGTTCCTGTCGACCCGGGCAGACATCTTTGGCGCGGCCTTCGCCGAGGACCTCTCGCGCCTCAAGGACCGACTGCCGGCCTTTCCGCTGAACGTCGCCAAGGCCGAGATCGCCCGCAACCTCGGCAAGCCGCTGGACGAAATCTTCGCCGAGATCGGCGAAGCCGTCGCCGCCGCCTCTCTGGCCCAGGCCCACCCCGCGACGCTGATTGATGGCCGCAAGGTCGCAGTCAAGGTTCTGCGCCCCAGCATCGAGCGACAGGTGGCCCGCGATAGCGCGGTTTTGCGACTCGCCGCGCGTCTCGCCGAAGCCCTCGCGCCCGCCTCGCGCCGACTGCGTCCGACCGAGTTCGTCGAGGTCGTGATCCGTGCGCTCGATCTGGAGATGGACCTGCGCTTTGAGGCCGCCGGTTGCGCCGAGCTGGGCGAGGCCATGGCCAAGGACCCCTATATGCGCGCCCCGGCCGTCTGCTGGGAAGGCGTGGGCAAGCGCGTCCTGACCCTGACCTGGGCGGAAGGCGCGCCCCTCTCCGATCCCGCCGCACTGGATCTGCCAGGCCTGGACCGTAAGGCCCTGGCCGAGAACGTCACGCGCGGCTTCCTGGCCCAGGCTCTGGACCACGGCCTGTTCCACGCCGACCTTCACGAAGGCAACCTGTTCGTGGCCGCGCCGTCGACGATCACCGCCGTGGACTATGGCATTGTCGGCAGGCTCGGACCCGGCGAGCGACGCTATCTGGCCGAGATCCTCTACGGCTTTCTCAATCGCGACTATGCGCGCGTGGCCAAGATCCATTTCGACGCTGGCTACGTACCCGCGCACCAGGACATGGACGCCTTCGCCCAGGCCTTGCGCGCGGTCGGCGAGCCGGTCTTCGGTCGCAATGCTCGCGAGGTCTCGATGGGACGTCTTCTGGCGCAACTGTTCGAGATCACCGCCCTGTTCGATATGGCGCTGCGTCCTGAACTGGTCCTGCTGCAGAAGACCATGGTGACGGTCGAAGGCGTCGCTCGCCGCATCGACCCGACCCACGATCTGTGGGCCGCCGCCGATCCCGTGGTGCGACGCTGGATCGGCCGCGAGCTTTCACCCGCCGCCAAGGCGCGCGATTTCGCTGAGGAAGCTCTGCGCGCCATCATGGCGCTGGCCCGCTTGGCCGACGCGCCTCCCGCTGCGCGAGTGATCGTCGAGCGACCGCACACCTGGCCGCTGATCTGGTTCCTCGTCGGGGCGGCAACCGCAGGCGCCGCGTTCGTCACGGGCCTGCTGCTGGCCCGATAGGCCTTCAGCCCAGTCCGGCGGGCTTGTCTCCCGTTCGCTGGGCCGTCGGCATCGTCGCCTCAACATCGAAGCTGCCGATGGTCGCGTCATACAGCGCCGCCCGAGGGCCTATCCCCTCGGCGGAGAGCGCGTTGGCGACGTGGCCCGCCATGTCAGCGAGGATGACGCCCCAGGCTGTGGTCTCCATCACTACCCCTTGGCCGGCATAGAGGCCGCACTTGAGCGAATAGTGGAGCCCCCTCCGCGATCCGGATCCGCGCCAGTCCGATCGCGCTCGAGTCGCGAAGCGCGGCGTACGGCATAATCCGTACGTCCGTCACAACCTATCCGAGAGATCACAAGCGATCGCGAGGCGAGACTAACCCTCCGCCTGATCTCGACTGCGCGCCTTCGACGCCGACGCCCGGCGGGCTTCTCGGGCCTTCTGCTCGTCCCAATAGGCGAGGCCCTCGTCGGGTTTGAACATCGTACGCGGCGCGCCTTCGCGCGACACCACCGCAAAGACGTTGGCCTTCGGATCGTAGATCAAGAGGTCGCCGTTCGCGCGCTTCAAGGTCTCAGCGCCTCTGGGCGGATCGCTGACGAAGGCGTGGACCTTGGAGACATAGTCATCAACCGACTTCGCGGAGAAAGTGGCCCCGTTTCGCTCGAAGGATCGTCGGGCGTTCTCGTCGGCGGAGCGGGTGCGGTTAGCGGCCCAGTACGGCTTGCCGGCGATCAACTTGACCGGTGCGTCCCGGGGATCATCCCGGCGGCTTTCCGTAGCCACGCCGGCGACAGAAACCGCCCCGGCGTCGGACGAAGCTCGGTCCCCGCCGGTGGGGGCCTTGACCGCTGACGCGCCGCTGTCGCAGGCCGCGAGTCCCAACAAGAGAAGGCTCGCCAGGGCCCCGGCGGATGCTTGCGTGATAACCTTCATGATCGCAAATGCCCCATTGCTCTACCTTGACGTTTAATGAACGAAAGCGGAACGCGAGTCGAGTCTCTTTTTCCCGCCACGATTGGCTCTGGCGCTTTGGCGCGCGGATGGGCATGTGCTGGAGCGTTCAAGCCAAGCGCGGAGCGAAACGTGGGCGAGAAGCGAGTTCTTCTGATCGTCGGCGGCGGCGTGGCGGCCTACAAGGCGCTGCCGCTAGCCCGGCTTCTGCGCAAGGCCGGCGTCGCCGTACGGCCCATTCTGACGAAGGGCGGCGCCGAGTTCGTCACACCGCTCTCCCTCGCGGCCTTGGCCGAGGACAAGGTTTACCAGGACCTGTTCTCGCTCACGGACGAACACGAGATGGGCCATATTGAACTGTCGCGGTCAGCCGATCTGGTGGTGGTCGCACCCGCGACCGCCGACCTGATCGCCAAGGCGGCGAACGGCCTGGCGGGCGATCTGGCCTCGACCGTCCTGCTGGCGACCGACAAGCCTGTGCTGATGGCGCCCGCGATGAACGTGCGCATGTGGTTGCACCCCGCGACTCAGCGCAACATCGCGACCCTCAAGGCTGACGGCGTGACCTTCGTAGGACCTGCGGACGGCGCCATGGCGTGCGGCGAGTTCGGTCCCGGCCGTCTGGAAGAGCCCGAGGAAATCTTCGCCGCCATCATGGCCGCGTTGGAGGGGTCCGCCGCGCGCCCTCTCGAAGGAAAGCGTGCGCTCGTCACCGCTGGCCCGACGTTCGAGCCCATCGATCCCGTGCGGGGGATCACCAACCGCTCGAGCGGAAAGCAGGGCTTCGCGATCGCCGAGGCCTTGGCCGGGCTCGGCGCTGAGGTGACCCTCGTCGCGGGCCCCGTCGCCTTGCCGACGCCGCCCGGCGTGCGCAGGGTTGATGTCGAGACCGCCCGGCAGATGCTGGCCGCCAGCCAAGCTGCGCTTCCCGCGGATGTCGGCGTGTTCGTCGCAGCCGTCGCCGACTGGCGGGTCGACGAAGCCTTCGGCAGCAAGTTGAAGAAGGAAAAGGGCGGCCCTCCCGCCCTGACCTTCGTGGAAAACCCTGACATCCTGGCGACGCTATCGGCGTCAGGCCCACATCGGCCCAGGCTGGTCGTCGGCTTCGCGGCTGAGACCGACCATGTCGAGGAGCACGCCCGCGCCAAGCTGGCCCGCAAGGGCTGCGACTGGATCATCGCCAACGACGTGACAGAGCCCGGTGTCATGGGCGGCGGCGAAAACGCGGTGCTTTTGGTGACGAAGTCTGGAACGGAACGCTGGGAGCGCGCCGCGAAGGATCGTGTCGCAGCTCAGATCGCGGCCCGGATCGCAGACGTCCTGTCTTAGCCTTCAGGATAGCCGGCAAATCAGCTACAGCCGGGGCGACCCCTCGAGGAGCCTCGCATGTCCGCCATTCCCGCCGGTCTCTCCATCCGTTTCAAGCGCTGGGAAGGCAATTCCGACCTGCCGGTCCCCGCCTACGCGACGGCGGGGGCGGCCGGGTTCGATCTTCGGGCGGCCGTACCGGAAGATGAGCCAATCGTCCTCAAGCCTGGCGCGCGGTGCATGGCCCCCACCGGCTTTTCTGTGGCGATCCCCGACAGCTATGAAATGCAACTGCGCCCGCGGTCGGGCCTAGCGTTCAAGAACGGCGTGACGGTCGTCAATGCGCCGGGCACCGTGGACAGCGACTATCGCGGGCAGGTCTGCGTGCTGCTGATCAATCTGGGCGAGGAAGACTTCATCATCCGCCGGGGCGACCGCATCGCCCAGGGTGTCATCGCCGCCGCACCGCAGTGGCCGATGGTCGAGGTTGACGACCTCGACGTCACCGAGCGGGGCGTAGGGGGCTTCGGGTCGACCGGCGTCTAGTTGATCAGCGGGCGCATGGTCCGAAGGCCAAGCACAAAATAACCGCCAAAGCCCGCCGCGAAAGCGACGGCGGCCATCCACAAGACCGGACGGATCATGTCGAGCGGCGTTTGGCCGATCGGAGACGAAGACTTCACGAGAACCTCCTGCGGCCAATAGGCGAGACCGGCGGACACACGCCGGAGGAGATACGCGCTCCCGGACCCTTGGTTGCGATGGGGAGCGGCTTTTAATCTGTCGTGATTCCGACGCAAGTGGAAATTGTGGCGCGGTGTCGCAGGTTGGCGGCCGAACAGCGCGCCGAGGTCGAGCGGGCCCGAGAGCTCACGGAGGCCGAGCGCCATAGCAACGCGCGCGAGCAGACCATCGTCGTCGGCCGTGTGGGCGAAGGGCTGGAAGCCCTTGCGGCGGGCGATCTGACCTACCGGCTGCATGAGGCGTTTCCGCCCGCCTATCAGAAGCTGCAGGCCGCCAGCCTCGAGGAGACGGCCGCCGCCCTGGACGAGATCACCGTGACGGTCCGAAAGACCGCGGAAGGCGCGGGCAGCGCCCGCCGCAACGTCGAGGCCGCGCGCCAGGACGCCGAGAAGGGCGGCGAGGTTGTGGAGCGCGCCGTGGCCGCCATGGGTCAGATTGAGGCCAGCTCCCATGAGATCGGGGCCATTATCGGCGTCATCGACGAAATCGCGTTCCAGACGAACCTTCTGGCTCTCAACGCGGGCGTCGAGGCCGCGCGCGCCGGCGACGCCGGAAAGGGGTTTGCGGTGGTCGCTCAGGGGGTGCGCGCCCTGGCGCAGCGCTCGGCTGAGGCCGCCAAAGAGATCAAGACGCTGATCTCGAACTCGACCAACCAAGTCAATGAAGGCGTCAGCCTGGTGGGCGAAACCGGGCAAGCTTTGCACCGCATCATCGCCGGCGTGCAGGATCTCAATCGCATTGTCGCGGAGATCGCCGCCTCGGCTAACGAGCAGGCGACAGGACTGCATCAGGTCAACACCGCCGTGAACCAGATGGATCAGGCCACACAGCAAAACGCGGCCATGGTCGAGCAGAGCACGGCGGCCAGTCACGCCCTGTCGAACGAGGCTCGCCAGTTGGGCCGTCTGGTCGAGCGGTTCCGCCTCACGGAAGACGGCAAAAAGCGTCGCGCGGCCTGAGACGAGAAATCGCCGCAGCCGTCGTTGATTTTTGGACGTCTGCGTCCATTTATCCCTTGAACCGCGCGCCAGACCCCTCTATCCGGCGCGCTTGTTGTCTTTTGACAAGGGTCTGGGCATGGCGGCCGAGAAGAAGAAGCTGGTTCCTCTAATTGTGGGCGGTGCGACGCTGGTCGCGGTCCTGGTCGGCGGAACGCTCTGGTTCCTGGACAAGCAGCACTTCGAAAGCACAGACAACGCCTTCGTACAGGCCGACACCGTGCAGGTGAGCCCGCAGGTGTCCGGCTATGTCGCCGAGGTTCTCGTCACCGACAATCAGCGCGTCGATCCGGGCCAGGTGCTGGCCAAGATCGACCCCTCCACCTTCCAGGCCAGGGTCGATCAGGCCGTCGCCAACGCCGCAGCGGCCGACGCCGCTGTGCGTTCGATCGACGACAAGAGCAATCTTGAATTGGCCGTGATCGCCCAGAAGGCCGCTGGCGTAACCAGCGCCCAGGCCGACGCCAGCCGGGCCAAGGCCGATTTCGACCGTTATAACGCCTTGGCCGGACAGGGCTGGGTCTCGCAACAGAAGGTCCAGACCACCAAAGCCGCCGCCACCCAGACCGCCGCCGGCGTCGCCAGCGCCCAAGCCGCGCTGGAGGCCGAAAAGCGCGCCGCGCAATCGCTGGGCTCCGCCAAGGCCCAGGCCGTGGCCCAGGCCGCCGCCGCCCACGCCGCGGTCGATCAGGCCAAGCTGGACCTCGAACGCACCGTCATTCGCGCCCCGGTCGGCGGCGTGGTCGGCGCCCGTTCGGTTCGTCCGGGCCAGTTGGTTCAGCCGGGCGTCGCCCTGATGTCGGTGGTGCCGCTGGGCCAGGCCTATGTTGTGGCCAACTTCAAAGAAACCCAGGTCGCGCGCCTGCGGATCGGCCAACCGGTCGAGATCAAGGCCGACGCGTTCGGTAAGCAAAAGATTATCGGCAAGGTCGACAGCTTCGCCCCCGCGACGGGCCAGGAGTTCGCCCTGATCCCGGTGGAGAACGCCGTGGGCAACTTCACCAAGATCACCCAGCGCCTACCGGTGAAGATCGCCGTCGACCGCAGCCAGCTTGGCGCGGCGCTGCGCCCCGGCCTGTCGGTTGAGATCAAGGTCGACGTCCGCGACCGTTCGGGCCTCTCATTCGCGGAAGCCGCCCAGGTGACGCCGCAGATGGCCCGACAGGGCGCGGCCCGCTAGTCGGTCCCGCCCGCCATGGCTGACGCCGCCCTCCCCGCCGACGCGCTCGGC
This sequence comes from Caulobacter sp. BE264, assembly GCF_031457805.1. Classification (NCBI taxonomy): domain Bacteria; kingdom Pseudomonadati; phylum Pseudomonadota; class Alphaproteobacteria; order Caulobacterales; family Caulobacteraceae; genus Caulobacter; species Caulobacter sp. BE264. Next base: position 243,593 of record NZ_JAVDXI010000003.1, read on the forward strand.
AAGACAGCATCCGACGGCGCGACGGCCGCGCCGGTCGACTGGACCAAGCTGTTCCTCGGCTTCGGCGCCATGGTCATCGGCCAGTTCATGGCCATCCTGGACATCCAGATCGTCGCGGCCTCGTTGCCGCAGATCCAGGCCGGGGTCGGCGCCAGCACCGACCAGGTCAGCTGGATCCAGACCGCCTATCTGATCCCAGAAGTCGTGATGATCCCGCTCTCGGGATACCTGTCGCGGCTGTGGGGGACGCAGCGCCTATACCTAGCCTCATGCACGGGTTTCATCGTCATGAGCGTGCTGACGGGCCTGTCCACGTCGATCGACATGATGATCCTGACGCGGGCGCTGCAGGGCTTTATCGGCGGTGCGATGATCCCGACGGTTTTCGCCGTGGCCTTCACCGCCTTTCCGCCCGAGCGGCGGGTGACGGCCAGCGTGATCATGGGCCTGATCGTCACCCTGGCGCCGACGGTTGGTCCCACGCTGGGCGGCCATCTGACCGAGTGGCTGAGCTGGCGATGGCTGTTCTTCATCAACGTGCCGACGGGCCTGATCGTGCTGTTTGGCGTGGCGCGCTGGGGCGATTTCGACAAGGGCGATCCCAGCCTCGCCAAGGGCTTCGACTGGTTCGGGTTGGCCGTGATGGCGGTCTTCCTGATGAGCATGCAGTACGTGCTGGAGGAAGGCGCCAAGGAGGATTGGTTCTCCGACAGCCTGATCTTGTGGCTGACCGTCGTAGCGGTCCTCGGCGGGGTCGCGTTTGTGTGGCGGCAGCTGACCTATCGCAACCCGATCGTGGAGCTGCGCGCCTTTTCCAATCGCAATTTCACCGTCGGCGTCCTGATGACGGCGGTGTCGGGCGCGAGCCTGTTTGGCGGCACCTTCCTGCTGCCGCAGTTCCTGGGCCGCGTGCGGCAATACTCGGCGTCCGAGGTCGGCACGACCATGGTCATATCGGGCCTGTCGATGTTCCTGACCGGTCCCATCGCCGGACGCCTGGTCCGCAAGACCGATCCGCGCATTCCCATGTGCATCGGCTTCCTTCTGGCGGGCTTTGGCATGTACATGGCCCACGGCGTGACCAAGGACTGGGGTTTCTGGGAGTTCGCCAGCGTTCAGGCTTGCCGTGGCGTCGGCGTCATGATCGCCATGATCGCCACCCAGCAGATCACGATGAGCACCCTGCCCCCGCACATGGTCAAGAACGCCTCCGGGCTCGTGAACCTGTCGCGCAACACCGGCGGCGCGATCGGTCTTGCGCTGCTCGCCACCTCGATCACGCAACAGACGGCGCTGTACTATGACGACATGACGTCCAAGGTGATCCAGGGCAGTCCCGCGGCCGGCATGATCGCCGGTTTGACCGAGCGGATGATGCAGCTGGGCGTCGCCGATCCCGCCGGCGCGGCGCGCAAGGCGGTGAGCGGCATGATGCAACAGCAAGCCACGGTGATGGCGTTTGGCGACAGCTTCACGCTGTTGGCGATCGGCTGCTTCATCGCCGCAGCGGTTTCATTGCTGGCGTCGCCGGTCAAGAACGCCCCGCGGCCTCCGTCCGACGCCCACTGACGCCCGGAGTTTCCCGATGCCTCGCATTCCCGGACAGATCGATGTCGCCAAGACCGAGGCGATTCTGGACGCGGCCGTCGAGGTCATGGGCGAACGCGGTCTGGCCGCGCCCATGGCGGCGATCGCCCGCCATGCCGGGGTCTCCAAGCAGACGGTGTACAATCACTACGGCTCAAAGGCTGAGCTCATGCGGGCGCTGATGCAGCGGCGGGTCGAGAGCATCACCGCCTCGCTGCGCGAACCCGGCGCTGTCGACAATCCGACCGAGGCGCTCGAGGCCTATGCGCGGTCGGTTCTGGAGACGGTGATCACCACCAAGAGCTACTCGATGATGCGGGTGATCATTCTGGGCTCGGGCGAAATGCCCGACATCGCCCAGGAAGTCTTCGAGGCCGGCCCGCTGAACGCCCGTCGCCAACTCGCGGCCTTTCTGGAAACCGAAACGCGGCTGGGCCGGATGAAGGTGGAGGACTTCGACCAAGCGGCGGAGTTCTTCTCCGGCATGGTCATGGGCCACAGCCAGCTGCGGTCCCTCCTGCGCTTGCCGTCCGACAAGAGCCAGGAACAGTTCGGCCGCCTCGCACGGGAAGCGGCCGAACGATTCATGCGGGCCTACGCGCCGTAGGCCGGTTGGTGCACGCTTACGCTTCTTCGGCGTCAGGCATGCCCATCATGTGGAAGCCGGCGTCGACGTGGACGACTTCGCCCGTGGTCGACTTGCCAAGATCCGAAGCCAGCCACAGGGCGCAACCGGCGACGCCTTCCATAGAGGTGTCTTCCTTCATGGCGCTGAACGCGCGGCCCTGGGCGATCATGCCGCGGCCGCCCGCGATGCCCGCCAGGGCCAGGGTGCGCATCGCGCCGGCCGAGATGGCGTTGCAGCGGATGCCCTTGGGGCCTAGGTCACGGGCGATATAGCGGGTCGAGGCCTCAAGCGCGGCCTTGGCCACGCCCATGGTGTTGTAGTTCGGGATGGTCCGCTCGGAGCCCAGATAGGTCATGGTGATCAGCGAACCGCCGTTCGGCATGATCTTCGAGGCGCGCTTGGCGACGTCCACAAAGCTGAAGGCCGAGATGTTCATGGCCAGCAGGAAGCCCTCGCGGGTGGTGTTGTCGACGAACGAGCCCTTCAGCTCGTTCTTGTTGGCGAAGGCCACCGAGTGCACCACAAAGTCGATCGTCCCGAACGCCTTTTCGATCTCGGCGAAGGCGGCGTCCATCGAGGCGTCGTTGGTCACGTCGCACGGGATCATCGTCTTGACGCCGATGCTCTCAGCCAGCGGGCGCACGCGGCGCTCCAGTTCCTCGCCCTGGTAGGTGAAGGCCATCTCGGCGCCTTGGGCGGCCAGCTGGCTGGCGATGCCCCAGGCGATCGAGTTGTGGTTGGCCACGCCCATGACGAGGCCCTTCTTGCCCCGCATCAGCTCGCCTTTGGGGAACGCGTAATCGTCGGCCATGTGTGGGGCCCTCTTTCGCAAATCGTTGTCCGCTGGTTAGCAGGCGCCGCCGCCCGGCGGAACCCTTCAGCGACGGACCAGAGCGGCGTAGGCGGCCTCAAGAGACTGGGCGAAGGCGACAGGATCGAAGAGGGTCGAGCGCCGGACAGCCTCCGCGACGCGGGCCTTGAGGGTCTGGTCGGCCGCCAAAACCAGCGCCCTGGCGACGTAATCGGCTTTCGACGTCGCGATCAGATCGGCCATGTCGATGGCGGTCAATAGGCTGGCTCCAACCCGGCTGGCGAAGCTCTCCCCCGGCAGGGTGAGAACCGGAACTCCCATGCGCAGCGCGTCGCTGGCGGTGGTGTGAGCTCCGTAAGGCCAAGTGTCGAGCACTAGATCCGCCAACGCATGGCGAGCCAGATGCCGGTTGTGCGGCGCAGGATCGGCGAAGACCAGCCGCTCCGGCGCGACGCCGGCCTTGATCGCCTCGGCGCGAAGATTTTCGGCGGCGCCAGGCGCCCCCGCGTAGAGCCAAAGGACGCTCTGGGGCGCGCCGCGGAGGATCTCCATCCAGATCTCGAACACCTCCGGCGTGATCTTGGCCGGATTGTTGAAGCAGCAGAAGACGCGCGCACCCTCCGGCAAGCCGACCTCGGCGCGGCTCGGGGGCGGTATGGCCGCCGCCAGGGCGTCGTTAGGCTGGTAGTGCGGCAAGCGCACCACCGCCTCGGACCAATGGGCCTCGGCGCCCGGCGGAATCGTCACGGCGTCCGCCAGGACAATGTCGGCGTGCGCGCCCAGGGTGCCGGGATAGCCAAGCCAGATGACCTGAACGGGCGCCGCGCGATGGGCCAGGATCCCGGGTCGTCCGTCTTGAGTGTAGCCCTTGAGATCTACAGCGATATCAAGCCCTTGCTCGCGACACTTCAGAGCGATCTCAGCGTCGGAAAGCCGGCGCGCCTCGATCCAGTGTTCGCAGGCGGCCTTCAGTCGCGCCTGCATCGCTCCGCCCGTTTCCGGCCCATAGGAAACCGCGAAAATCTCGAAGCGTGACCGATCATGCGCTTCGAGAACGCCCGCCAGAAGCCGCGCCGTCGCATGCTCGTGCAGGTCGGAGGATAGGTAGCCGACGCGAATCCGATCACCGACCGGCCGGGCAGGCCATACCGGCGTCGGCACGCTGGGCGGCGCCGACAGCGTCGCACAGCGGCGATGCAGAGCGGGAAGATCGAACAGAGCCAGGGCTGCAAAGGGCGCTACACCCGCGCGGCCCAGCTTCAGATCCGCCTTGACCAGCATGTCCAGCGCCGCGTCTTCCCGCCAGTCACAGGTCTGGCGACGGGCCCACAACAGATCTGCGGCTAGGCGCGGATGACCGGGATTCAGCTCGAACAACGCCTCGAGATCACGCGCGGCGTCGGCCGGCCGGTTGAGCAGGGTCAGCAACGCGGCGCGGCGCGCGCGGTAAGCCGGTTCGCGGGGCGCCGCCCTGACGGCATGATCGATCGCCGCCAACGCTTCGGTGAACCCGCCCGACCTCTGAAGCGAAGCCGCCAAGGCGTTGAACACCGGCGGATTGTCGGGGTCGACCGCTAGGGCCGCGCGCGCCGCGACCACCGCCTCGTCGTCTTGCCGCAGGGCGGTCAGGGCCAGGGTTCTCGCCGACAGCAAGCCCGGGCGAACAGGGTCCAGCGCCAAGCCTGCGTCCAGGGCCGCCAGCGCCGCTTCGGCAGAGCCCAGTTCGAGGCGGGTCACGCCCAGCAGGTGCCAGGCCTCCACGCTCGGCGCCTCCGCGACCAGCCGCTCGCACAAGGCGGCGGCCTCTGCCGAGTGTCCGGCGCGATAAAGGTCGAAGGCCTCGCGGGCGCTGGTCAACGCCCGCCGGCTCTAGACGCGGCTGAAGATCAGCGTGCCGTTGGTGCCGCCAAAGCCGAAGCTGTTGGACATCACCGTCTCCAGCGGCTTGTCCACGCGCTGGCGCAGGATCGGCAGGTCGGCGAATTCGGGATCGAGCTCTTCGATATTGGCGCTCTCGGCCGCGAAGTCGTTGTTGAGCATCAGAATCGAATAGATCGCCTCCTGAGCGCCGGCGGCGCCCAGGCTATGGCCGGTCAGCGACTTGGTCGACGAGATCATCGGGGCCTTGTCGCCGAACACCTCGCGCACCGCGCCCATCTCCTTGCTGTCGCCGACCGGCGTCGAGGTGCCGTGCGGGTTGAGATAGTCGATGGCGCGGTTCCCCGCTTCGGCCATGGCCAGTCGCATGCAGCGCGCCGCGCCCTCGCCCGACGGAGCCACCATGTCATAACCGTCGGAATTGGCGGCATAGCCGACCACTTCCCCATAGATCTTGGCGCCGCGCGCCTTGGCGTGTTCGTACTCTTCCAGAACCACGATCCCGGCGCCGCCGGCGATCACGAAGCCGTCGCGGTTCTTGTCATAGGCGCGGCTGGCCACGGCCGGACGGTCGTTGAAGTTGCTGCTCATGGCGCCCATGGCGTCGAACAGGTTCGACAGGCTCCAGTCCAGCTCTTCGCAGCCGCCGGCGAAGATCACGTCCTGCTTGCCCATCTGGATCTGTTCGGCGGCCGCGCCGATGCAGTGGGCGCTGGTCGCGCAGGCCGAGCTGATCGAATAGTTGATTCCGCGGATCTTGAACCAGGTCGACAGCACTGCCGAAGGGCCCGAGCTCATGGCCTTGGGCACGGCGAACGGGCCGATCCGCTTGGGACCCTTTTCCTTGGTGATCGCCGCCGCGTCGATGATGACGCGGGTCGAGGGGCCGCCCGAACCGACGATGAGGCCGGTGCGCTCGTGGGAGATCTCGCTCTCCGACAGACCGGAATCGGCGATCGCCTGCTCCATGGCGATGTGAGCATAGGCCGTGCCCGGGGCCAGGAAGCGCGCCGCACGGCGATCGACCAGCGACTCCCAGTCGATCTGGGGCGCGGCATGAACCTGACAGCGGAAGCCGAGCTCGGCGTATTCGGGCGCGGCGATCACGCCGGACTTGGCTTCGCGCAGCGAGGCCAAGACCTCATTGGCGTTGTTGCCGATGGACGAGACGATCCCCAGTCCGGTGACGACGACGCGACGCATATTCTAAATCCTCTTCTCCCCCTACGATCCGACAGGGGCCAGCTCTCTAGGGCCGGTCTCGTCTAACGGATCAAGCCATTTGTTCGGGCGTGAACAGGCCAACCTTCAGGTCACTGGTTTCGTAGATCACCTTGCCGTCCGCTTCCAGGACGCCGTCGGCGATGCCCATGACCAGCTTGCGCATGATCACCCGCTTCAGGTCGATCTTATAGACGACCTTCTTGATGTCGGGCGTGACCTGGCCTGTGAATTTCACCTCGCCGACGCCCAGGGCGCGACCGCGGCCGGGACCACCCGACCAGCCCAGGAAAAAGCCGACCAGCTGCCACATGGCGTCCAGGCCCAGACAACCGGGCATGACGGGATCGCCGATGAAGTGGCAGCCGAAGAACCAGAGATCGGGGTTGATGTCGAACTCGGCCTCGACATAGCCCTTGCCGTACTTGCCGCCCTCGGCCTCGATCCGGACAATCCGGTCGAACATGAGCATCGGCGGCGCCGGCAGCTGGGCGTTGCCGGGGCCAAACATCTCGCCGCGGCCGCAGGCCAGGAGTTCTTCGAAGGTATAGGCGTTCTTCTGCATGGCGCACGCCCTAGCACGGCGGTGGGTGAGGCCTCAACGTTTCCCTACGCGAAGGCGATCCAAAGCGCCCCTAGCGTTTGCGACACTGGACGGCGGGATCAGCGCCCCAGATCTCGCCTTCTCGCGCCCAGCCTGACGATCCGTCAGCCCGCAGTCTGCACCAGCCTTCTTCGCACTTTTCCAGCGAGGCTACCGACCGGGCCTTCAGATAGGCGGTGACCTTGGCCCCGTCTTTCGGCGCGCTGAGCAAGGGAAGATTGGACGGCTGGACCCGCATAGCCGAGCGTCGGCCATCGGTTGTGCGCTTGTGGACCCATGCCAGCCCGCCCTCCGGATCGCAGATCCGGCGCCACTCACGGGTTTCGGCCACCACCTGAACCGGAAGGCCCTTGGCGTGATAGACCCACAAAAGCTGATGGTCCTCATCCGGGCCATTGCGGGCGTTGACCTCGGCGTACTTCAACGAGACGTAGCGCGGCACCTCCAGGCCCGAGGGCGTGACCCTGGGCGCCTGGGCGGCCGCCGAACTGGCCAGCAACGCCGCTCCCGCCGCAATTCCGACCATGACGCGCGTCAAACCCATCCGAGACGAACCTTGTTCTGTTTTTGACCGCATGTTGCTTGGCCCCCAACGGCCCCTTTGCTACAGCTTTCAAACGCCTGTCAGAGAGAGCTTTTCAAACCGCCCATGGCCGCCCGCAAGCTCAAAGTCATCGTCACCCGCAAACTCCCCGATCCGGTGGAGACGCGGATGTGCGAACTGTTCGACACCGAACTGAACGTCTCCGACAAGCCCATGACGTCGGACGAGCTGGTCGACGCGATGAGCCGCGCCGACGTCCTCGTGCCGACGATCACCGACCGCATCGACTCGCGCCTTCTGTCGCGATCCGGCGATCGGCTCAAGCTGATCGCCAATTTTGGCGCCGGCGTGGACAATATTGACGTCGCTACGGCCAACGCCCGCGGCATCATCGTCACCAACACCCCCGGCGTCCTGACCGAAGACACCGCCGACCTGACCATGACCCTGATCATGGCCGCCTCGCGCCGGATCGTCGAAGGCGCCGAGGTGGTCAAGGCGGGCGGTTTCCATGGCTGGTCGCCGACCTGGATGCTGGGCCGTCGCCTCTGGGGCAAGCGCCTGGGCATTATCGGCATGGGCCGCATCGGCCAGGCGGTCGCCCGTCGCGCCAAGGCGTTCGGCATGCAGGTTCACTACCATAACCGCAAGCCCGTCAGCCCGCGCATCGCCGAGGAGCTGGGCTGCACCTACTGGGAAAGCCTCGACCAGATGCTGGCCCGGATGGACTTCGTGTCCGTGAACTGCCCGCACACCCCGGCCACCTATCACCTGCTGTCGGCCCGTCGCCTGAAGCTGCTGCGCCCTCACGCCGTGGTCGTCAACACCGCGCGCGGCGAGGTGATCGACGAGGGGGCGCTGGCGAACATGCTGGCCAAGGGCGAGATCGCCGGCGCCGGCCTTGACGTCTACGAGCACGAACCCGCCATCAATCCCAAGCTCCTGAAGCTGCCCAATGTCGTACTGCTGCCCCACATGGGCTCGGCGACGGTTGAGGGGCGCATCGACATGGGCGAGAAGGTCATCGTCAACGTGAAGACCTTCATGGATGGGCACCGCCCACCGGACCGGGTGATCCCGGCGATGCTGTAAGGGCTCAGCGCGTGGTCATGTTGGCCGACATCCGGCCGAAGACCTCGCTGAGGGCATCGGCCATGTCCGGTTCGACATCCGCCTGAGCCATCGCGCGCGTCATGGCCTCGACCCATTGCCGTCCCAGTTCGGCGTCGATCGGCATGGCGCGGTGCAGCGACATCATGCAGGCGCCTGGCCGTTGAACGAACCAGTCGCGGGGCCCGCCCAGCCAGCCGGTGATGAACCCGGCCAGCGAGGCCCGCATTGGCGTCAGATCCTGCGCATGGATCGCCCGCAGGCGCGCATAGGCGGGGTCAGTATCCATCAGGTCGTAGAAGGCGTTGACCATCGCCGCGACCGGTGCGGCGCCGCCGATCTGGTCGAAGGCGGTCTGGTGCTCGGCGTCGGTCATGGCGAACTCCTAGAGCCTCGCGCGTCAAAACGGAATCGGTTCGACGCGATAAATAGATTATAAATCAAATACTTAGAGCGTAACTGTCGCCGAAACCGGTTCCCACTTTCGGCGTCACGCTCTGTCGAAGGCGGCAGATGGCGGAGCGAGGTCCTGCGGCGCCTTGATCCTCCGCAACCTCAGCCGCGCATGTCGCCGGTTTCGATGAACCGCTGGTGCCAGGCGAACGCTTCCATCAGAAGAGTCGGCGACTGCTGACCGTAGGAGTCCCGTCGGGCGCGGGCGAGATAGTCCTTCAGGGCTGGGCGATAGTCCGGATGAGCGCAGTTCTCGATGATCACCTCGGCGCGCTGCCGCGGCGACAGGGCCCGCAGATCGGCCAGGCCTTTCTCGGTGACCAGCACCTGGACATCCTGGTTGATGTGATCGACATGCGGTGTCTTCGGGACAATGGTCGAGATCTTGCCGCCCTTGGCCGTCGAAGGGGCCATGAAGATCGAGACATAGGCGTTGCGGGCGAAATCGCCGCTGCCGCCAATGCCGTTCTGGATGCGCGAGCCCATCAGATGGGTCGAGTTCACCGCCCCATGGATGTCGGCCTCGATCATGCCGTTCATGGCGATGCAGCCCAGGCGTCGGATCAGCTCTGGATGGTTGCTGATCTCCTGAGGCCGCAGCACCAAGCGATCGCGGAGCCGGTCAAGGTCAGCGTTCAGCGTGTGCGCCGCCTCGGGACTGAGCGAGAAGGCCGTCGACGAGGCGCTGAGCAGCTTGCCGGACTCCAGCAGCGCCAGCATCCCGTCCTGCAGGACCTCGGTATAGGCGGTCATACCGTCGAAGGGGCCGTCCACCAGGCCAAACATCACCGCATTGGCGATGTTGCCGACGCCCGATTGCAACGGCAGCAGATTGGCTGGAAGCCGACCCCGCGCCACCTCATGGCGGAAGAACTCCAGAAGGTGGCCGGCGATGGCGCGGTGATCCTCGCCCGGCGCATCAAAGGGCAGATTCCGATCGGGCGTGTCGGTTTCAACCACCGCCACGATCTTCGCCGGATCACAGCGGAAATAGGTCTCGCCGATCCGCTGATCGGGCCGCGTCAGCGGAATGGGACGCCGGTCCGGCGGCAGCGCCGTGCCGTAGTAGATGTCGTGCATCCCCTCCAGGGCGGGGTTTTGCCAACGGTTCACCTCAAGGATCACTTTCGAGGCGCGGTCGATCCAGGTCTTATTGTTGCCTACCGACGAGGACGGGATCAGCGACCCGTCTGGTCGGATTCCGGTGACTTCGATGACGGCCGTGTCGAGCGGACCCAGGAACCCCTGCCAGGCCATTGGAGCCACCTGCGACAGGTGCATGTCGAAATAGTCCATCTCGCCGCGATTGATCATTTCGCGGGCGATGGGGTCAGAGTTGTAGGGCAGCCGAAACTCGATGCCATTAGCCTTCGCCAGCGCGCCGTCCAGCTCCGGACCGGTTGAGGCGCCGGTCCAGACGCGCAGCTTGAAGGGATTTCCGGCCGCATGCTCGGCCTCGATACGACGCGCCAGGGCCGTGGGCACGGCCTTGGGATAGCCTGAGCCTGTGAAGCCGCTCATGCCGACGGTCTCGCCCGGACCGATCAACGCCGCGGCGCCTTCGGGCGACATCACCTTGGTCTTGAGCGCGCCCAGCCCGATCCGAGATCCGTTCATCGTCGCCCCACGCGCTTTGCCTGACCGTATATGGCCGGCCTGCTGCGACGCTGTCAGGTCCGTATGAACCCGAAGACAGCGTTATTCGACCGGATGGGCGGCCAGCCAGGCCTCAAGATCCGCCGCCGAGCGGTCGGGGATCTGCTCCATCGGCACGTGAGCCACGCCCGGGTAGAGGATCAAGGTCGCTCCCGGTATGGCCTTGTGGAACTTCTCACCATCGCCGGCGGGAATGATCCGGTCTTCCTGACCAAACATGATCAGCGTCGGGGCGTGGATCGTCGAGAGTTCGGCGACGGTGGCGTCGCGACGGGGTCCGCTCTGCAGCGAGAGCAGGACATCGCGATGACCAGGTCCGCGGGAGAGCTCGACATACCGATCGATCAGGGCCGGCGTGACCAGCTTCTGGTCCCAGTACCCAGAGCGCAGCCCCTGAGCGACCAGCGGGCGGGTATCGACGTCCTTCAGCAGCGCACGGCCAATAGGGGTGCGAAGTATGGTGAAGATCAAGGCGCCGCTCGATTTCTCGGACGGCCATCCCGCCGCATCGACCAGCACGAGCCTCTGAACTTTGTCGGGATGATCGACCGCATAGGTCCAGGCCACCGCGCCGCCCATCGAATTGCCGGCCAGGGTGAACCGCGTCAGGCCCAGCCGGCCCGTCAGCGCGTCGACCACCGCCACGAATCCCTGGCGGCCCGCGAGATAGGGACCAGAAGTCCGCGTCAGGCCGTGGCCCGGGAGATCCAGCACCACCACGCGGTAGGACTTGGACAGACGCGCGGCCCACGCATCCCAGGCATGGGTCGAGGCGGAATAGCCGTGCACCAGCACGATCGCCGGTGCGTCGCGAGGTCCCAGATCGCGATAGTGCGCCCGCACGCCGCCGGGCAGATCCATGTACTGCGAGTCCGGATAGCCGTACTTGGCCTCTAGCGTAGCGTAGGGGATGTCGGGCCGCTGCAGCACCAGCCACGCCCCAGCCGCCACGACGACCAGCAGGCCCAGCGTGATCGCCAGACCGCGCGCAAAGGTCTTCATCTCAATGCTCCCGGGAAACGCTTGCCTATAGCGAACGGCGTTACGCTGGGGAGGTCAAGCGCCGCAGGACGGGCATTGCGGGTCGCGACCGATCCGCACCGTGCGGGTTTCACCGGCCAGGGCGTCATAGATGAGGAGGCGGCCGGAAAGCGGCTGACCGGCGCCGGTGAGGAGCTTTACCGCCTCCAGGGCCATCATGGAGCCGATCACGCCGGCGAGCGCTCCGATCACGCCGACCAGTGAACAGGTTTCCGCATCCGGCGGCACGTCCGGCACCAGACATCGATAGCAGGGCTGTCCGTGGAACACGCCGACTTGGCCCGTCCAGCGCCCCAGGGCGCCGCTGACCAGCGGCTTGTCCTGCACGAGGCATGCGTCGCTGACGGCGAAGCGGGTCGCAAAATCGTCGGTGCCGTCCAGAACGAGGTCATACCCCGAGACCACCGCCTCAGCGTTGGCGGCGTTCAGCCATACCGGATGGGTCTCGACGGTCGTGTTCGGATTGAGCGCGCGCAGGTGCTCGGTGGCCGCCTCCACCTTGGGTCGGCCCACATCGGCGGTGGCGTACAGAACCTGACGCTGCAGGTTCGACAGCGAGACGGTGTCTGGATCGACCAGCCCGATCGTCCCGACCCCCGCGGCGGCCAGATACAGCGCGGCGGGCGCGCCGAGGCCGCCCGCCCCCACCACCAGAACCCTAGCTGCCTTGAGCTTCTGCTGGCCCGGGCCGCCGACCTCGCGCAGCACCAGGTGGCGGGCGTAGCGCTCGACCTCGGCTTCCGAAAAACTCATGGCGCTTGACCCTCCGGCCCGGCCTCGCCACATGCGAAGCCATGCAAAGCAACAGCTCTTCCTTTCCCGACTGGCACGGCACGACCATTCTGGCGGTGCGCAAGAACGGTTCGACCGTGATCGCCGGCGACGGACAGGTCTCCATGGGCCCAACCGTCGTCAAGGGCAACGCCCGCAAGGTGCGACGCTTGGCCGGCGGCAAGGTGGTCGCGGGCTTCGCCGGCGCCACGGCCGACGCCTTCACGCTCATTGAGCGGTTGGAAGCCAAGCTGGAGCAGTATCCCCACCAGTTGGCCCGCGCCTGCGTGGACCTGGCCAAGGACTGGCGGACTGACCGCTATCTGCGCAAGCTGGAAGCGATGCTGCTGGTAGCCGATAAGACCGCCATCTACACCGTCACCGGCGTCGGCGACGTGCTGGAGCCAGGCGAAAGTCTTGGCGGCGGCGCGGTCGCGGCGATCGGCTCGGGCGGCAACTACGCCCTGGCGGCCGGCAAGGCGTTGATTGATCTGGATCTTTCCGCCGAGGACATCGCGCGCAAGGCGATGGGCATCGCCGCCGAGATCTGCGTCTATACGAACGGTAACCTGACGGTCGAAAGCCTTTAGGCTTTAACTCCCGCCGGGAGGACCTTCGAATGCTCAGGACCATGCTGATCGCCGGGCTCGCCGCTGCGTGCTGGACGACACCCACAATGGCCGACCCGGGCGTCGCCGCTCAGGTTGAAGCCGCCGAACGCGCTTTCGCTGCGGATGGTCTGGCGTTGGGGATCCGGGATTCGTTTCTCAAGCACATGGCCGATGACGCGATCATGTTCGCGCCGTGGCCCGTGAACGCCAGGACGCTTTACGAGAAGCGGCCCTCCAGCAAGACGCCGAAACTGGAGTGGTGGCCCCAGAGGATCGTCGCGGCCCGGTCGGGCGATCTCGCGCTCTCGGTCGGCCCCTCCGAGATCAACGACAAGCGCGGCGGCTACTTCGCGACCATCTGGCGCAAGGCGCCGGACGGGCGGTGGACATGGATCTATGACGGCGGAGCCGCCGCCGACGCCGCCAGCGCCCCGGGTCCGGATGCGCCGACCACGCTCGACCCCATCGCAAAGTCCGGCGAGCGATCGCCGGCCCTCGCCTTCGACAAGGTCCGAACCGCCGAGAGCGCCTTGGCCAAGGCGGCCGAGAGCGACGCGCCCGCCGCCTATCGGCGCGCCCTGGCCGCTGACGCCTGGATGCTTGGGCCTAAAGGGACCGAAGGCCTGACCCCCGCCGCCGTCGCCGAACGCACCGACGCACGACCCCAGCGCATGGTCCTCACCCTGCGCGGCGGCGGCGCCTCCAAGGCGGGCGACTTCGTCTGGACCCATGGCGAGGCCGGTTGGGCCGACCACCAGGAAATCATCGAACACGCGCACTATATGCATGTCTGGCAGAAGCGCCCCGAAGGGTGGCGCTTGATCTTCGAGGCCCTGATCAACGACCGATGACTGAGTTTTCCCCCCGCGAGATCGTTTCCGAACTGGACCGCTACATCGTCGGCCACGCCGAGGCCAAGAAGGCCGTGGCCGTAGCGCTGCGCAACCGCTGGCGCCGCCGCCGCGTGCCCGCTGATCTGCGCGATGAGGTCACCCCCAAGAACATCCTGCTGATCGGGCCCACGGGCGTCGGCAAGACCGAGATCGCCCGTCGTCTCGCCAAGCTGGCCCAAGCGCCGTTCCTGAAGGTCGAGGCCACCAAGTTCACCGAGGTCGGCTATGTCGGCCGCGACGTGGACCAGATCGTCCGCGATCTCGTCGAGAGCGCCCTGGCCATGGTGCGCGACAAGCGCCGCGCCGCCGTGAAGGCCAAGGCCGAGGGCGCCGCCGAGGAGCGCATCCTCGACGCGCTGACCGGTCCGGGCTCGACGGCCGCGCGAGAATCCTTCCGCAAGAAGCTGCGCGCTGGCGAACTGGACGACAAGGAGGTGGAGCTGCAGCTGGCCGACACCGGTGGACCCAGCTTCGACATCCCGGGCCAGCCGGGTGCGGCGGTGTTCAACCTGTCGGACATGATGAAGTCTCTGGGCGGCGGTCGCACCAAGACCCACAAGACCACCGTCTCGGGCGCCTGGGCGCCGCTGATCGCCGAGGAAAGCGACAAGCTGCTGGACCAGGAGGCCCTGACCCAGGAGGCGCTGGAGCTGGCCGAGAACCACGGCATCGTGTTCCTGGACGAGATCGACAAGGTCGCCAGCTCGTCTCAGCGCTCCGGCGCTGACGTATCCCGTGAGGGCGTGCAGCGGGATCTCCTGCCGCTGATCGAGGGCACGACGGTCTCGACCAAGCACGGTCCGGTCAAAACCGACCATATCCTGTTCATCGCCTCCGGCGCCTTCCACGTCGCCAAGCCCTCCGACCTCTTGCCCGAACTTCAGGGCCGCCTGCCGATCCGCGTAGAGCTGAAGGGCCTGTCGCGCGACGACATGCGCCGGATCCTGACCGAGCCGGAAGCCAACCTGATCCGCCAGCATCAAGCGCTGATGGCGACCGAAGAGGTCGCGTTGGTCTTCACCGACGAGGCGATCGACGCCCTGGCCGACGCGGCCGTGGCCGTGAACGGATCGGTCGAGAACATCGGCGCCCGCCGCCTGCAGACGATTATGGAGAAGGTCGTCGAAGAGATCAGCTTCAGCGCGGCTGATCGCGGCGGCGAGACCGTGACGATCGACGCAGCCTATGTGCAGGAGCGGGTGGGCGCGCTAGCGGCGAATGCGGATCTGAGCCGGTTTATTTTGTAGCTCTTGGAGAAATCCTCTCCCCAAGGGAGAGGTGTCGGCGAAGCCGACGGAGAGGGAAGCCGCAGGCTCAACAGCACTTCCCTCTCCGGTCGCTTCGCGACCACCTCCCCCGCTAGGGGGAGGACTAGGAAGCCGCCGCCACCGCCTCCATGCCCAGAATCGCCGCCTTGCGGGCGAGGCCCCAGTGATACCCCGTCAACCGCCCGTCCTTGGCGATGGCGCGGTGGCACGGGATCAGCAGCGAAATCGGATTGGCCCCGATGGCGCCGCCGGTCGCCTGGAAGGCCTTGGGCTTGCCGGCCCAGGCGGCCACCTGACCATAGGTGGCGGTCTCACCGGCCTTTATGTTCAGCAGGGCCTTCCAGACCTGGATGTGGAACGGCGAGCCGATCAGCACCACCGGCAAGGGCCCCTCCCCTCCCGAGAAAGCCCGCAGGGCCATCGTCTGAGCGGCGCGATCATCCTGGATCCAGTCGGCGGCGGGAAAGCGACGATGCATGTCGGCGAAGCTCGCCGTGTCGTCACCATCGGAGAAGGCCAGGCCCGCGAGACCTCGGTCGGCGATCACGAACAGACCCTTGCCAAACGGGGTCGGCGCCCAGCCCCAGCGCAGCCGCATGCCCGCACCGCGTCGGCGCACCTCGCCGGGCGTCGCCGCCTCCTGGGCGATGAACAGGTCGTGCAGGCGCGAGGGTCCGGAAAGCCCCGCGTCGAAGGCGGCGTCCAGCACTGTGCCGCCAGCCTCCAGCGAGCGCCGCGCCTCGGCGTGGGCGATGGCTGAGACAAAGGTCTTGGGGCTCACCCCCGCCCAACGCGTGAAAATGCGCTGGAAGTGGAACGGCGATAAGTCGACGGCCTGGGCGGCGTCGTCCAGCGACGGATGGTCCGACCACCGCTCGGCCAGCCAGTCGAGCGCCTTGGCCATGCGGTGGTAGTCAACCGATCGCTCGGCCAGGCGGGCCAGCTCCTGGCGCGCGGCCTCGGAGATGGCGTCGGAAAGAGGGGATGCGTCGTAAGCCATGGTCACAGGCTAGACACCCGACCACGCGCCGTCCGCCCGGTTCTTGCGGCGGTCACGACCAGCGCTCGCTGCGGGCCGCGCGGATCGCGTCCTTCAGTGCATCGGCGAGCTCCGCGCGCTGATCCGGGCCGAGCGCGCGGGCAAGGGTCAAACGCTTGCGATGGATCATCAAACGAACCCGCACGTCGTGCTCTCCGGGATGGTCGAGGTCCACACGGGTAAAGGCCGTCGGCGAGGTCCAGACCGTACGCGCGCCCTTCTCGTCCTCGCGGCTGACCGTCACGGCCTCGGCGGTGACCTGAATCCGCTCGACCCGTCTTGCGGCCCGTTCGCTGGCGCGCAAGGCGATCCACAGCGCCAGGACGTCTAGCCCCAGGAACGGCAGAACCGGCGGCGCGCGGACCACGACCAGAAAGATCGCCACCAGCACGTTGAACGCCATCACGACGGCCAACAGCACCGCGCCGCCCTGCGGGCTCAGCGAGCGATGGGGGGCGATCACCCGGTCCATGTAGATCGGCTTGGCCATGGCGGGAATTTAGGTCTCCGGCGCGCTCTTGGCGAGCGGAGTCACCCACGGCATGGTCGCCCCATGGTCAAAACTCCCCGCAAAGCCGCTTCGGTCAGCAAGACGCCGGTCCGGAAGGCCGCCAAGAAACCCGTCAAACGCCTGTCGCCGGCCCAGCGCGAACGCGTCGCCATCCTGTTCGATAGGTTCGAGGGCCTCGACCTGCATCCCAAGACCGAGCTGAACTATTCCAACCCCTATGAGCTGGTCACGGCCGTCGCCCTGTCGGCCCAGGCCACCGATGTTCAGGTCAACAAGGCCACCGGCCCGCTGTTCCAGGTCGCCAACAGCGCCGAGGCGATGCTGGCGCTCGGGGAAGAGGGGCTGATCAAGTACATCGCCTCGATCGGCCTGTTCCGCAGCAAGGCCAAGAACGTCATCGCCGCCGCCCGGATCATCATGGACAAGCATGGCGGCCAGGTTCCGCTGAACCGTGAGGATCTTGAGGCCCTGCCCGGCGTTGGCCGCAAGACCGCCAGCGTGGTGCTGAACGAACTGGACATCGAACCCGCCATCGCCGTCGACACCCACGTCTTCCGGGTCTCGCACCGCCTGAAGCTGTCGGCCGGCAAGACCCCGGACGCGGTCGAACAGGACCTGATGCGGGTGGTTCCTCCGCCCTACCAGACCCGCGCCCACCACTGGCTGATCCTGCACGGCCGCTATGTCTGCGTGGCGAGGAAGCCCAAGTGCGAGGTGTGCAAGATCAGCGACCTGTGTCCGTCGCGGGAGCTGTTCCTGGGGGCGTGAGCCCAAAAATCCTCTCCGTGTGGGAGAGGTGTCGGCGCAGCCGACGGAGAGGGGGGAGGCCAGGTCAGGACAACTTCCCCCTCCGGTCACTCCGCGACCACCTCCCCCGCTAGGGGGAGGATTTATCTCATCCCATCGCCCGCATCACCGCCGCCGCGAAGGCCGCGCCCTGGTCGTGGGCGTGTTCCAGGAAGAGGTCAGGTTCGATGACCTCAAGCTCCATCAGCTGGGGCGTGTGGTCGAGGCCCCGGATCAGATCAACGCGGGCATAGGTCAGAGGCGGTGCGGCGGCTTCCAGCACCATGGCGGCCGCGCGCAGGGCTTCGGGCTCGGGCGCGACCTCGCTGACCCGGCCGCCGAACTGCGGCTGGACGCGGAAATCACCGTCGACGGCGACCTTGGCGACGGCATGGCTGAACCGGCCGTCGAAGAAGAACAGCGAGAGCTCCCCCTCCTCGCCCACCGCCGGCAGGAACGGCTGGATCAGCGCCGGACCGGTCGGGCCGCCGTCCAGCGAGCCTCGACGCTTCACCCGGATGGTCTCGTGCGAACCGGCCGAGACCTGCGGCTTGACCACCACCTCGTCGACCCCGAAGGCGTCGAAGGCAGCCTCAACCGCTTCGGATGTCAGTCGGTCGTGCGCGTGGGTCGGCACAACGGGCGCGCCCTTTGATGCCAGCTCGACCAGATAGGTCTTCGTGGTGTTCCAGCGCAGCACCGACGGCGGGTTCACCATCCGCACGCCCTTCGCCTCGAAGGCGTCGAGCTGCGCGAACCAGTCGGCCTGCCGGGCATGATAACCCCAGGCGAGGGATGGCATGACCAGGCGCGCCTGGCTCGGTGCGACCGGATCGGTCCAGGGCTGAGCCTCGACCGTCAAACCGTGGGCGCGAAGCGGCGCGGCCAGGCGTTCGAACAGGGTCGACCAGCTGTCGCCGTAGCGATGCTCGTCGCGGGCGGGCACCAGGAGCAGGACGTCGACCATCGGTTTACCCATGCTTGCTAGAAGAGCGCAGCTAGGATGTCGCGGGCCTTTGGGCAACCCTCGCGTTGCCACGGCCGACCACATCCTTTAATCGCAACGCTGCTTGGACCTTCGGTCCTGTTCTTTCAAAGGTTTTTCCGTCCCATGACCGCGCTCTACGACGTCGCCGCCATCGGCAACGCCATCGTCGACGTCATCGCCCAGTGCGACGACGCCTTCCTCGAGCGCGAGGGCCTGGTGAAGGGCTCGATGGCCCTGATCGATCCGGGCCGAGCCGCCAGCCTGTACGACGTGATGTCGGCGGCGATCGAAGCGTCGGGCGGCAGCGCCGCCAACACGGTGGCCGGCGTCGCCAGCTTCGGCGGCAAGGCCGCCTTCCTGGGCAAGGTGGCGGACGACCAGCTGGGTCGGGTGTTCCGCCACGACATGAACGCCATCGGCTGCGTGTTCACAACGCCCCCGCTGGCGGAGGGTCCGGCGACGGCCCAGAGCCTGATCAATGTCACGCCGGACGCCCAGCGCACGATGTCGACCTATCTGGGCGCCTGCGTCGAGCTGAACCCGGCTGATGTCGATCCAGAGATCATCGAGGCCGCCCAAATCTCCTATCTGGAAGGCTATCTGTTCGACCCGCCCGAAGCGCGCCGCGCCTTCGCCAAGGCGGCCGCCCTGGCCCACGGCGCGGGCCGCAAGATCGCCCTGACCCTATCGGACAGCTTCGTCGTCGATCGCCACCGCGGGGCCCTGCTGGGCTTTGTCGAAACCCAGTGCGACATCGTCTTCGCCAACGCCGCCGAAGTCTGCGCCCTGTTCGAGACCGACAATTTCGACGCCGCCGTGAAGGCCTTGGCTGAACGCTGCGAGATCGCCGCCGTCACCCGCAGCGAAAAGGGCTCGGTCGTCGCCGCGAACGGGCAGTTGCACGAAATCTCGGCCTACCCCGTGGAAAAAGTCGTGGACACGACCGGCGCGGGCGACCAATACGCGGCGGGTTTCCTCTTCGGCCTTTCCCACGGCCGTCCTCTGCCTATCTGTGGCCAGCTGGGCAGCCTGGCGGCCGCCGAGGTGATCGACCACTACGGTCCGCGCCCGCAGGTCTCCCTGCGCCAGCTGGCCGAAAAGAACGGACTTTAGAGCTTAAGATGGCCCGCACCGCTGAAGTGGTCCGCGAGACGAAGGAGACCCAGATCCGGGTCTGGATCGATCTCGACGGGACCGGCGTCTCGACGATCGCCACCGGCATCGGTTTCTACGACCATATGCTGGAAAGCTTCGCGCGCCATGGCGGCTTCGACCTGAAGGTCGAGACCAAGGGCGATCTGCACATCGACATGCACCACACGGTCGAGGACACCGGCATCGTTTTGGGTCAGGCGATCCACAAGGCGCTGGATGGCTTCAAGGGCATCCGACGCTTCGGATCGGCCTACATCCCGATGGACGAGACCCTGACCCGCTGCGCCATCGACCTGTCGAACCGGCCGTATCTGATCTGGAAGGTCGAGTTCAAGCGGCCCAAGGTCGGCGAGATGGACACCGAGCTCTTCAAGGAGTTCCACCACGCGTTCGCCATGAACAGCGGGGCGTGCGTCCATCTGGAGACCCTGTACGGCGACAACACCCACCATGTCGCCGAAAGCGGCTTCAAGGCCCTCGCCCGGGCGCTGCGTCAGGCGGTCGAGATCGACCCCAAGACCGGCGGCCAGGCTCCGTCCACCAAGGGCGTGCTGTAGGAACCTGATTTCATGCAGACCGTCGCCCTGATCGATTACGGGTCGGGCAACCTGCGTTCGGCCGAGAAGGCCCTGCGTGAGGCGGCCCGACGCCGCGCGCTGGACGCCGACATCGTTGTCACCGCCGACCCCGACCTTGTCGCCAGGGCCGATCGCGTCTTCCTGCCCGGCGTTGGGGCCTTCGCCTCGTGCCGTGCGGGCCTGGACGCCACCGGCGTCTATGAGGCGATGAACCAGGCCGTCCATGGACGGGGCGTCCCGTTCATGGGCATCTGCGTCGGCCACCAGCTTCTGGCCACCGAAGGCCTGGAGTTCGGTGTAACCCCGGGCTTGGACTGGATCTCCGGCCAGGTGAAAAAGCTTGAGCCGAACGACCCATCGCTGACCATCCCGCACATGGGCTGGAACGCGATCAGCTTCCTGCGCGCCCATGCCCTCTTCGCGGGCATCGAGGACGGCGCCCACATGTATTTCGCCAACTCGTTCGCCCTGACGGCTTCCCATGTGGAAGATGTCGTCGCGACCGCCGATCACGGCGGACCGTTCACGGCCGCTGTGGCCAAGGACAATGTCGCAGGCGTACAGTTCCACCCCGAAAAATCACAAGCTTCAGGGCTCGCCCTGCTCGCCAACTTCCTGGAATGGCGCCCATGATCCTCTATCCGGCCATCGACCTGAAGGACGGCCAGTGCGTGCGCCTGCTGCATGGCGACATGGACAAGGCCACGGTCTTCAACACCTCACCCGCCGATCAGGCCCAGCGCTTCGTCCAGGACGGCTTTTCCTGGCTGCACGTCGTCGACCTGAACGGCGCGATCGAGGGCAAGTCGGTCAACACCGCCGCCGTCGAACAGATCCTGGAATCGATCTCTATCCCGGTGCAGCTGGGCGGCGGCATCCGCACGCTGGAAGGCGTCGAGGCCTGGATCGAGGCGGGTGTCTCGCGCGTGATCCTCGGCACCGTGGCCGTGCACGATCCTGAACTGGTCAAGAAGGCCGCCCGCCTGTGGCCCGAGCAGATCGCCGTGGCGGTCGACGTGCGCGACGGCAAGGTCGCGGTCGACGGCTGGACGGGCCTCTCGGACATCGACGCCATCACCCTGGGCAAGCGCTTCGAGGATGCGGGCGTCGCAGCCCTCATCGTCACCGACATCAGCCGCGACGGCGCCCTGACCGGCGTCAATGTCGAGGGCGTGGGCGAGCTGGCTGACGCCGTCTCGATCCCCGTGATCGCTTCAGGCGGCGTCGCCGCCGTGGCGGACATCGAGCGCCTGAAGGCCCGCAAGGGCGTCGAGATCGCCGGCGCGATCCTGGGCCGTTCGCTCTACGCCGGCACCATCAAGCCGTCCGAAGCCCTGATCGCGGCGGCCGCCTGATGCTGAAGACCCGGATCATTCCCTGCCTCGACGTGAAGGACGGGCGGGTGGTCAAGGGGGTCAACTTCGTCTCCCTGCGCGACGCCGGCGATCCGGTGGAGCAGGCCCGCGCCTATGACGCCGCCGGCGCCGACGAGCTGATGTTCCTGGACATCACCGCCTCCAGCGAGGGCCGGGGCCTGATCCTGGACGTCATCTCGCGCACCGCGGAGGTTTGCTTCATGCCCGTCTCCGTGGGCGGCGGCGTGCGGCAGGTGTCGGACATGCGCCGCCTCCTGCTGGCTGGCGCTGACAAGGTGTCGGTCAACACCGCCGCCGTCGAAAACCCCGACCTGATCGCCGGCGGCGCCGACGCCTTCGGGGCCCAGTGCGTGGTCGTGGCTATCGACGCCAAGGCGCGCGAGGACGGCTCGGGCTGGAACGTCTGGACCTATGGCGGTCGCAAGGACACCGGCATCGACGTGGTCGAATGGGCCGCCAAGGTCGTCGAGCGCGGCGCGGGCGAGATCCTGCTGACCTCGATGGACCGCGACGGCGCCAAGATCGGCTACGATATCCCGCTGCTGAAGGCCGTGACGGCCGAGGTCACCGTGCCGGTGATCGCCTCGGGCGGAGCCGGCAAGACCGAGCACCTCGTGGAAGCCGCCCGCGACGGCCACGCCGCCGCCGTGCTGGCCGCCTCGATCTTCCACTTCGGTGAGATCTCGATCGGCGAGGCCAAGCAGGCCATGGCTGACGCCGGCATCCCGGTGCGCCTGGACGCTCTGAAGGGGGCCGCATGAGCCAGCGCCTGACCGACGTCCTGCAACGCCTCTCCGCGACCATCGAGGCCCGCAAGGGCGGCGATCCGTCGGTGTCCTACACGGCGAAGCTCCTGAACGACCCGGCCCTCGCCGCCAAGAAGCTCGGCGAAGAAGCCGTCGAGACGGTGATCGCCGCCGTGGCGCAAGGCCCGGACGCTCTGGCCGCCGAAAGCGCCGACCTGCTCTACCACTGGCTGGCTCTGATGGCCGCTTCCGGCGTCTCCCTGGACGCCGTGGCCGAGAAGCTGGAGGCCCGCGAAGGCACCTCCGGCATCACCGAGAAGGCGTCGCGAAAGGGCTAAACCCGCCGTTTCAGCGCCACGTACAGCGCGCCCTCGCCGCCGTGGCGGCGGTCGGCGGTGGAGACGCCGGCGACCATCTCGCGCAGGGACGGGTCGGTCAGCCATTCCGGCGTCCGGGTGCGCAGGACCCCCTGCCCCACCTTGCCCTTGCCGGTGATGACCAGAACCGCCCGATGGCCCTGGCTGAACGAGCGACGGATGAAGGCCTCAAGCGTGGCGCGGGCCTGGTCCTGATCCAGGCCGTGCATGTCCAGCCGCGCGCCGATCGGGTCGCGCTCCTTGACGATCCGCAGCTTGCGATTGGGCTCGATGTGGCCCGCCGGGCCCTTCATCGGCTTGGGCGCGGCCGGCTTCAGGTCCTCGGGATGCAGCCGCAGCGGCGCGATCGAGGCCAGGCGCGTGGGCGGCTCGGCCGGCAGGGCGGTGTCGGCCTTCAGCGAAGGCCGGATCCGCGCCTTGCTGCGCATCTTCTCGGGCTTGACCGGCGCGCGCGGGGTCACGGTCGAGGCGACCAGCCGCCAAAGGCGCTTGTCGTCTTCCGGTCCGGGCGGTGGCTTCTTGCTCACGCTAAGGGTTCGGCGCGAGCCGATAGAGGCGCAGGGTATGGCGCACGCGACCGGCCTCGACGCCGGCGGCGGCGCCTGAGCCCATATAGAGATCGGCCCGCACCTGGCCCTTGATCGCGCCGCCGGTGTCCAGCGCCGTCACCGCCCGTCGATAGACCGGGAAGGCGCCAGCCAGTTTCGGCGCCGCGGCGTCCAGCCAATAGAAGCCGCCATAGGCGTGATGGCCAGGATCGACGGCGATCGCGCGGCCCGGCAGCAGGGCCACGCCGGCGGCCCCGGCAGGCTCCTTGCCGTCGTCGGGGACAGTGCGGAAGAACACATAGCGCGGGTTCAGCCGCATGATCGCATCGGCTTCGGGACCCCGATGCTCGGCCAACCAGGCCCGGATGGACTCGGCTGAGGTATTGTTGTCGGCGAGCAGACCCTTGTCGCGCATGGCGATCGCGATGCCGACGAACGGCTTGCCGTTCGTGCCGGCGAACACAGCGCGGACCCGGCGACCGTCCGGCAGCACCAGAATGCCCGAACCTTGGATCTGCAGGAAGAACAGCTCCTCCGGCCGCATCCAGGCCAAGGGCTTGTCGGTGGGTGCGGCCTCGATCTCAGCCCGGTCAGGATAGGGAACGAAGGTCGAGCCCTCGACATGGCCGGTGATCTTCTTGCCGATCAGAGCCGGCTCGAAGGGTCCGAGATCCAGCACCACCAGGTCGGCGGGCAGGCCGCGCAGGGGCGCGCTGAATTCGGCGTTGCGCGACATCCGCGCCTCGTACTGGGGCGCGAAATAGGCCGTCAGCAGGCCGTCCTCGCCCGCCCCGTCGCCGCCGACGGGTTCGATCCGGAAATTGGCCTCGATGAACGCCCGGGCGCCAGAGCGGTCAAGGTCCTTTGCGGCCCTGGACAACCCGCATGCGCGTGCCACGGCCGGATCCTTCGACACGCCACAGCCGACGCGGAAGGCGTCCAGCGCCGCAAGATGGTCCTCCTGCGCCCAGCCGGCGAGTTTCTCGAACGACAACCCGGACGGCGCAGGGTCTTGCGGGACGGGCGGCGCAGTGGGCGGAGGCGTCAGAGTCGGGGCGGGCGAGGCGGCCGCCGGGGGCGTTGCGGGCGTGCTGGCGCACGCGCTGAGCAGCAACGCCGCCAGGGCCAGCGGCGCCAAAGGAGAAAGGGACAAACGGATCATCAGGCCTCAGCGGCGGCCACGAACGAGAGGTTCCAGTTCGGGTCGGTGCTCTTGACCTCGCGCTCGAACGTCCAGAGTTCGGCGGTGCGGCGGTCATCGACACCCTCGCCGCGCTCGTCCTTGGTGCGGGTGCGAACTTCCGCCAGGATGCGCACCACCGCCTTGGCGGTGTCGCCCACCACATCGACGCGCTCGAGGTCAACGCGCGGCGGCGTCAGGAACTCGACCTTCTCAGTGCGGCCAGCCGCTTCGCGGGCGGCCATGGCGCGCTCGAAGTTATCCATCACGTCCGGCGCCAGCAGCGGCTTGAGCGTCTCGCGATCGCCTTCGGCGTAGGCCTTGACGATCTGCTCATAGGCGGCGCGGGCCCCCGTCAGGAAGCGGCTCGGATCAAAGTCGGGTTGGCGCGCCTTGAGGGTGGCCACGCCCTCGGCTTGCAGGATCGGGTCTACCGGCGCTGATGCGGCGCCCGACGTCGCGGTCACAGCGACGTCTTCGGGTTGCCGGCCGACGCGACGC
Organism: Caulobacter sp. BE264; assembly: GCF_031457805.1. Lineage (NCBI taxonomy): Bacteria > Pseudomonadati > Pseudomonadota > Alphaproteobacteria > Caulobacterales > Caulobacteraceae > Caulobacter > Caulobacter sp. BE264. Next base: position 268,454 of record NZ_JAVDXI010000003.1, read on the forward strand.
CCCAGGGTCGCGTACAGCTGGTAGAGGACAATGGCGGCCACGGCGGCAAGGAACAGGATCTGGAACACGTCGGGGTCCGGCAGCGGGCTTTGGGCCCTGGAGATAGTATCTATATAGGTGAGACAGGTTCGCCCGTCAGGCGCCTGACGTTGCGCCAGACCAACCCTCATGGTAGCAGCGCCCACCTTTCTTTTGGCGTTCTAGCCGCCGATTACGGATTTTATCCTAATGACCGACACCACCGCCCCCGAGGCGACCCCGGACGGCGCCGAGGCCGGCCAAGCGGGCATCCGCATCCTGGCTCAGTTCGTTCGCGACTTCTCGTTCGAGAACCCGCTGGCCCCCGACGCCTTGCGCGCCGGCGGCGCCCAACCCGCGATCGACATGGGTGTCGAAATGAACGCCCGCGGCCGCGCTGATGGCCTGTTCGAAGTGGACCTGAAGCTTTCGGCGCGCGCCGAACGCGAAGGCCAGGCCGTGTTCCACGTCGAAGTGGTCTATGGCGGCCTGTTCCACATCGCCGGCATCCCAGAGCAAGACCTGGAGCCGGTGCTGCTGATCGAGTGCCCGCGCTTCCTGTTCCCCTACGCCCGTCGTCTGATCTCGGACGTGACCGCGGAGGGTGGTTTCCCGCCCTTCCTCATCGATCCGATCGACTTCGCCGGCGTCTACGCGGCGCGCAAGGCCCAGGCCGAAGGTCAAGTGGTTGGCAACGCGTAAGACACGCGCCGTTTCCAGAACGAAAGAGGCCCAGTCGTCACCGACTGGGCCTTTTGTTTTTCGGCTACGGCTGCAACCGGTAGCCACCCATTTCGGTGATCAGGATGCGCGCCACAGTGGGATCGGGTTCGATCTTCTGACGGAGGCGGTAGACGTGCGTCTCCAGCGTGTGGGTCGTGACCCCGGCGTTATAGCCCCACACCTCGGTCAGCAGCTCCTCGCGTGACACGGGCTTGGAGCCCGCGCGATAGAGGTATTTGAGGATATTGGTTTCCTTCTCGGTCAACCGCACCTTTTTCTGCTTCTCGTCGACCAGAAGCTTGGCGGACGGGCGGAACTCGTAGGGACCGATACGGAACAGCGCGTCTTCCGAAGCCTCATAGCTGCGCAACTGGGCGCGGATGCGGGCCAGCAGCACGCCGAAGCGGAAGGGCTTGGTCACATAGTCGTTGGCGCCGGACTCCAGGCCCAGGATCGTGTCGCTGTCGCTGGCGGCCGCCGTCAGCATGATCACCGGCGCGGTCACGCCGTTCTTGCGCATCAGGCGGCAGGCCTCGCGGCCGTCCATATCGGGCAGATCGACGTCCAGCAGGATCAGGTCTGGCTTGAGCTCGCGCGACAGCTTCACGCCCTCGCCCGCGCTGGAGGCCTCATTGACCGCAAACTCTTCGTGCAGGGCCAGCTGTTCCGCCAGCGCTCCGCGCAGGTCGTCGTCGTCGTCGATCAGGAGAAGCGTCTTGCGTTGCGCCATGCGCCGGAACATGCACCGCTGCGCCCCCCGGGGACAACCCCGCGCGCGGCCTTAAGTCGAGGAGTCGCCGCTTATGCTGTTTCGAGCCCACGCCGACGGTCGTTTCGAGCTGGATGGGCGCATGGTGCGCTGTGCGGTCGGCAAGGCCGGCGCGATCGCCGCCGATGAAAAGCGCGAGGGCGACAACCAGAGCCCAATCGGCGTCTGGGCCATGCGCGAGGTCTGGTATCGACCCGATGTCTATCCTGAAGGCCCGAAGACAGCCCTGCCCATCCGCGCCACGCGGCCGGACGACGGCTGGTGCGACGCCCCTGGCGACCCGAATTATAACCGCCCAGTCAGCCTGCCCTATCCGGCCAGCGCCGAGCGGATGTGGCGCGACGATCATGTCTACGATCTGGTCGTGATCCTCGGATACAACGACGATCCGCCGGTTGCAGGGATGGGTTCGGCGATCTTCATGCACCTGGCCCGCGACGGTTATCCAGGCACGGAGGGCTGCGTAGCGCTGGCCCGCGCCGATCTGGAGGGGATTCTGGCGGCGGCGCGGCCAGGTGATGCGGTCGAGATTATGGCGGACTAGCCGTAGTTTCGGCTTCCGAAGAGCGCCGAGCCTACGCGCACCGAGGTGGCCCCTTGCGCGATGGCGATCTCGAAATCGTCGCTCATGCCCATGGAGAGCTTGTCGAGGCCATTCCTCGCGGCGATTGCGGCGAGGTTGGCGAAATACGGTGCGGGATCCTGGTCGAAGGGCGGGATGCACATCAGGCCCTCAATCGTCAGGCCGTAGGTCGCTCGACACGCGGCGATGAAATCATCCGCCTCGCTTGGCGCGACGCCGGCTTTCTGCGGCTCCTCGCCGATATTGACCTGGACGTAGAGGCGCGGCGCCTTGCCTGCGCGCTGGATCTCATCAGCCATGACACGGGCCAGCTTTTCCCGATCGAGCGTTTCGATGACATCGAAGAACCCGACCGCCTCGCGGGCCTTGTTGGTTTGCAGCGGACCGATCAGCCGCAGCTCCAGAGCCTCCCGACGGTCACCCCATCGCTCGATCGCCTCCTGAACGCGGTTCTCGCCGAACACTTTCTGTCCCGCGTCGAGCACGGGCGCGATATGGTTCCAGGGCTGGGTCTTGGACACCGCCACCAGGGTCACGCTTCCCGCCGGACGACCGGCGCGCATCTCGGCGGCGGCGATGCGGGCGCGAATCTCGACGAGCGCTTTCGACATGAGGGGACGAGCCTTGAACGGTGTGAGCGAACTGGAAGCTCTCTCTAGTGCGGCCCGCGCCCTTTCGCCAAGAATCGTGCGAGGCGCCGCGCTGCCGCGGCTGCTGTTCTTCACCGATCCGGCGCGCGTTCCGGACCCCGAAGCCGTTGCGCAACGTCTTCCAGAAGGCTCGGGGATCGTGTTTCGGGCTTTTGGCGCAAGCGACGCCGTCGAACAGGGGCGCCGCCTGCGCGACATCGCCACCCAGCATCGGCTGACCTTGTTGGTTGGGGCGTCCGCTAGTCTGGCCGAGGGCGTGGGCGCTGACGGAGTCCATCTGCCCGAGCGAATGGTCGCGAGCCTTCCGCGACTACGGGCCGAGCACCCCCGCTATTTGATCACGGCGGCAGCCCACGATCTGGCGGCGGTGCGGAACGCTGGGCGCTGCGGAGCGGATGCGACTGTGGTTTCGCCGGTCTTCGCCAGCAACAGTCCCTCGGCAGGCGAACCTCTAGGAGTTGATGGACTGGCGATGCTGATGAGGGCCACCGCGCTGCCTGTTTATGCGCTGGGTGGGATAAGCGCCAAAACTGTCGACCAGTTAGCGGGCGCAGGCGTCGCGGGAATCGCGGCGGTCGAAGGGTTGGCGGGCTGAGACCGATCTAGAACTTGAAGGCCGTTTCCAGGCGCACGCGCGGCGCCGGATCGGCTTGCTGGGCCTTGCGCGCAGCGAGCGCCGGATTGGTCTCGCCCAGACTGACGGCGCCACCAACGCGAATGGACGGCGTGACCTTGAAGTAGGCGCCCGCCTTGACGTCCTGCAGTTCCATTTCACGGCTGGAGGGCTGGTCGAGGTCGAGCTTCAGGCCCCAACGACCCTTCTTGGCGTCCCACCGCAGGGTGCGCTTGTCATCCCGCGGATACTGGACGCCCGAGGCGGCGCTGGTGAAGTCGTTCTTGACGGTGAAATCGGGGGCGACCGCGTGCGGCTTGGCCTGAGCGAACGCCGTCGCGGCCGATCCCGTCAGGATCAGCGCGGCAGTCCCCGCCAAGAAGAAACGCTTCGCGACCATCGCTACTCGCCGCCTATACTCAGTTGTCCCCACCCGCTCCATGTAGGATCAGGCCCCTTGCTTAGCGATTACAGGCCTCGCTGGAACGCGGTCAACCGGCGTTTGGTCGCACGGGGTCGTACAATCGACGATTCAATCGACTCCTGTGGCGGTGAGGTCACGCGATTCCTGTTTTGAGGCGGCGCTGCCATGGTATAGACCGGCTCCCGGCCGCGGGGGCGCGCCTGGACGCGCGAACAGCGTCGGCGAGACATTGGAGCGAGGTACTATGGCGTTTGAGCGTGGGTCTGTGATGCGCGGCGTCGCCGCGGGCGTCCTGGCTCTGTCGGTGCTGGGCGTTTCGGCCTGCGCCAGCGACAAGGCCCCAAAGACGTTCTCCACGCAGAGCGATGAACCGGGATTCAACCCGTTCAAGCGTCTGGGCGGCGGCGCCAAGGCCCCGGCCACCGAAGGTTCGATTGGCGTCAACGGTTATCTGTGGCGCGCGAGCCTGGATACGCTGGCGTTCATGCCGCTGGCCTCGGCGGACCCCTACGGCGGCGTCATTGTCACCGACTGGTATGTGAACCCCGAGACCCCCGCCGAGCGCTTCAAGGCCACGGTCTATATCCTGGACACGCGACTGCGCGCTGACGGTCTGAACGTGACCGTGTTCAAGCAGACTAAGGATATCAACGGAGCCTGGGTCGACGCACCGGTCTCCGACCAGACGGCCGCTGATATTGAGAACGCGATCCTGACGCGCGCGCGCCAGCTTCGACTTTCGAACATCAAGGGCTAAGGCCCGTTCGGGTCCTGGCCTTCAGGCTGGGACCCGCTTCATCTCCGATTTTCCGCGCGCCTGGACCGCGAAACCGCTTATGACATCGCGGACGCTCCTTCCGGGCGCGCTTTCCGCCGATCAAGACCTGGTTTCCGATGGCCCGCTACAATCCCAAAGACACCGAACCCAAATGGCGTGAAGCCTGGGCGAAGGCCGACGTCTTCAAGACCGGCGAAATCAACGACGGCCGTCCGAAATACTACGTGCTCGAGATGTTCCCGTACCCTTCGGGCCGCATCCATATGGGCCACGTCCGCAACTACGCCATGGGCGACGTGGTGGCCCGCTATAAGCGCGCCCAGGGCTTCAACGTTCTGCACCCGATGGGCTGGGACGCCTTTGGCATGCCGGCCGAGAACGCGGCGATGGAACGCGGCGTCCACCCCAAGGGCTGGACCTACGACAATATCGCCGCCATGCGCGAGCAGCTGAAGTCCCTGGGCATCTCGGTCGACTGGTCGCGCGAGTTCGCCACCTGCGACCCGGAGTACTACGGCAAGCAGCAAGCTTGGTTCCTGCGCCTGCTGAAGCGCGGCCTGGTCTATCGCAAGGAAGCCTCGGTCAACTGGGATCCGGTCGATATGACCGTCCTGGCCAACGAACAGGTCATCGACGGCAAGGGCTGGCGCTCGGGCGCCACGGTCGAGAAGCGCAAGCTGACTCAGTGGTTCCTGCGTATCACCGACTACGCTGACGCCCTGATCGACGGACTGAAAACCTTGGACCGCTGGCCCGACAAGGTTCGCCTGATGCAGGAGAACTGGATTGGCCGCTCCAAGGGGCTGCGCTTCAAGTTCCAGTTCGATGGTGAGGCGCCCGACGGACTGGCCGAGGGGCTGGAGGTCTACACCACACGTCCCGACACCCTGTTCGGCGCCAGCTTCGTCGGCATCGCCCCGGAGCATCCGCTGGCCGAGCAGCTGGCGGTCGAGAACCCGCAGATCCAGCAGTTCATCGCCGACTGCCGCAAGGGAGGCACCTCGGAAGCCGAGATCGAGAGCGCCGAAAAGCTGGGCTACGACACCGGCCTGCGGGTGAAACACCCGCTGGACCCGTCGATCACCCTGCCGGTCTGGATCGCCAACTTCATCCTGATGGACTACGGCACGGGCGCGATCTTCGCCTGCCCGGCCCACGACCAGCGCGACCTCGATTTCGCCCGCAAGTACGACCTGCCCGTCCTGCCTGTGGTGCTGCCGAACGGCGAGGATCCGGCGACCTTCACGGTCGGCAAAGAGGCCTATGTCGGACCCGGCAAGATCTTCAATTCGAAGTTCTTGGATGGTCTGGACGTTGAGGCGGCCAAGGCCGAGGCCGTGGCGCGGATCGAAGCGGCTGGCCAGGGCCAGGGCGCGACGGTCTATCGCCTGCGCGACTGGGGCGTCTCACGCCAGCGCTACTGGGGCTGCCCGATCCCGGTGATCCACTGCCAGGCCTGCGGCGTCGTACCGGTGCCGGAAGAGCAGCTGCCCGTGGCTCTGCCTGAGGACGTCACCTTCGACAAGCCGGGCAACCCGCTGCTGCGTCACCCGACCTGGCGGCACACCACCTGCCCGTACTGCGGCGGAGCGGCCGAGCGTGAAACCGATACGCTGGACACCTTCATCGACTCCAGCTGGTACTTCGCCCGCTTCGCGGACACCCAGGCCGCCGAGCCGGTCGGGAAAGAAGCCGCCGATCACTGGATGCCGGTCGATCAGTATATCGGCGGCGTCGAGCACGCGATCCTGCACCTGCTGTACGCGCGTTTCATCACCCGCGCCCTGAAGGACGAGGGTTTGCTCTCGGTTGAAGAGCCCTTCGCGGGCCTGTTCACCCAGGGGATGGTCACTCACGAGGCCTACAAGAACGTGGGCGGCGAGTGGGTGGAGCCGTCGGACGTGGTCATTACGACCGAAGGCAATGTGCGTACGGCGAAGCACGCCAAGACCGGCGCGCCGATCATCATCGGCGACATCGAAAAGATGTCGAAGTCTAAGAAGAACGTCGTCGCCCCAGAGGACATCTTCGAAGCCTATGGCGTCGACAGCGCTCGCCTGTTCGTGATGAGCGACAGCCCGCCCGAGCGCGATGTCCAGTGGACCAATTCCGGCGTGGAGGGCAGCTGGCGCTTCACGCACCGTCTGTGGAACGAGTTCGACAGCCAGCCTGCCGGCGACTTCGCCCATGACGCCTCGGACGAAACGGCCATGGCTTTGCGCAAGGCGGCGCACAAGCTGATCGGCTTCGTCACCGACAGCATCGAGGGCTTCCGCTTCAACAGCGGCGTGGCGCGCCTCTACGAATTCCTGAACACCTTGAGGGCCGCACCGGCCGAAGGCGCTTCGGAGGCCGTTCTGGCCGCGCGCGCTGAGGCGTTGAACATCCTCGCGCGCCTGGTGGCCCCCTTCACGCCCCACCTCGCCGAGGAAGCTTGGGCGCGCATCGGCGGCGAGGGCATGGTCGTTAACGCGCCCTGGCCCAAGGCCGACCCCGAACTCGCCGCTGATGATGAACGGGTCCTGCCGATCCAGATCAACGGCAAGCGCCGTGGCGAGATCAAGGTCAAGGCGGGCGCGGCGGAGGATGAGGTTCAGAAAATCGCTCTGGCGGATCCCAACGTCATGGCCCACCTTGAGGGCCTGACGGTTCGCAAGGTGATCGTGGTCAAGGACCGTATCGTCAATATCGTGGCCAATTGAGACCCCAAGCGATGAAGCGCACCCTGGCGGCGGCCGGCCTGGCCCTTTCGACAATGGCTCTGTCGGCCTGCGCCGGCTTCACGCCCCTGTACGGCCGTCCTGGCGTCGAGGGCGGGCTCTCGAGCATTGAGACGGTCGCCGCCGAGGGGCGCGGCGGTTACCTGTTGCGCGAGCAACTCGACGACGCCCTGGCGCACCGTCCCGGTTCTGCGGCCGCCTACAAGCTCTATTTCTCGGTCAATGAGCAGCGCTTCGCCCGCGGTGTCCGCCTGGACAATGTCGCCAACCGCTACGAGCTGCGCATGAGCGTCGACTGGCGGCTTCTCGACGCCAAGACCGGCGGCGAGGTTCACAAGGGCCGCACGGACGTGTCTGTGACCTACGACTCGGCTGACCAACCCTATGCCGCCATCGCCGCCCAGCAGGACGGCCAAGAGCGCGCCGCCGCCGAAGCCGCGCGTAAGATCCAGCTGGATCTCGCCACCTGGCTGGCGGGAAAGAAGCCGGCCTAAGCCCTATGATCCTGTCCAAGCGTCCGGACGTCGAACGCTTCCTCAAGGAGCCGACCCCGGACATCCGGGCCGTGGTGATCTACGGCAAGGATCGGGGCGTGGTGCGTGACCGGGCCAACGCGCTCGCGCGGCGCGTCGTCGAGCGACCGGACGATCCGTTCGACACCGCACAGCTTACCGATGGCGATCTCGACGCCGATCCGGCCAAGCTGGAGGACGAGCTTTCGGCCATGTCGCTGATGGGCGGGCGCCGTTTGGTGCGCCTGCGGCTCTCGGGAGAGAAAGCCGGCCCGGACAAGCAGGCCGCCGAAGCGCTGACCCGGCATGTCGAAGGCCAGCTGAACCCGGACGCCTTCTTTCTGGTCGAAGCGGGCGCCCTGGGTCGAGACTCCCAGCTTCGGAAGGTCGGCGAGAAAGCCAGCGGGTGCGCCGTCATCCCCTGCTACGAGGACGAGGCCGGCGATCTGGCCCGCCTGACGCGCGACACGCTGGCGAATGACAAGGTCAGCCTGAACAGCGAAGCGTTGGAGCTCTTCGTTTCGCGACTGCCCAAGGAGCGCGGCGTCGCCCGCGCCGAGATTGAACGCCTGGCCCTCTATCTGGGCCCGGGCAGCGGCATCAACGCCACAGCCGCGGATCTGACCGACTTTCTCGGCGTGGAGCCGGAAGCGTCGCTCAGCGACGCTGCGGCGGACGCCTTTGGCGGAAAGCTGGGCGCCGCCCAGCAGGCGCTCCGCCGGGCGGCCGCCGAGGGTGAAGGCGGGCCCGCCGCCGTCCGGGCCATGGGCTACTATCTGGGACGCCTTCGGCGCGTCCTCACCCTGCACAAGAATGGCGTCGACCTACAGGCCGCCGCCAAGGCCGCCGGCGTCTTCTGGAAACAGGAGCGCGAATTCCTCCGCCAGGCGCGCGCCTGGAACCTGGAAGCCATCCTCGAGATCCAGGGCGAGATTCTGATCGCCGACCGCGCTTGCAAGACCTCTGGATCCCCGGACCAGCTGATCGCCGAGCGTTTGGCCTTGATGATCGCCGGTCGCGCACGCCGATTGGGCCTTTAGTCAGCGTGAGCGCGTTCAGGCCCGAATTTGGGGCCTTTGCGCCGCTGTGGATGCTTTCCGAGAAAGCCTTATCCGGCAATCGCTTGCGCCCGATATCCTGAGAGGGAGCCCTCGCCTCACGAAAACGGCGCCTCCCCTGCTACGGAAAGGCGCCGCTGCGTGCGCGACAGAGGCGATTTTGAAAGGGTGATTTTGCACCGGAAAACCGGGCGATCGCACCCTTTTGTGTGCGCCTGATCACATTCCGCGCGTCAGTCGGTTGCAGAGGTCATCGAGTTGCTCGAGCGTGGCGTAGGTGATGGTCAGCGTTCCAGTGGCCCCACGATGGTCGATCGAGACATCAAGGCCGAGGACGGAGGACAGATCGGACTCAAGCGCTTGGGTGTCGGTGTCCTTCACGCGCGGCGGCCGCCCGCCCTTGCTTTTCCCTGCGGGACCAGCGTTCGGGGATTTGCGCGCCAGAGCCTCGGTCTCGCGCACCGACAGCCCGCCCTCAATGATCTGCTTGGCCAGAGCAACCGGGTCTGCGGCGGCCGCGATGGCGCGCGCGTGACCGGCCGTCAGCTCGCCGCTGACCAGGTACGACTGGACCTCATCCGGTAGGGCCAGCAGGCGCATGGTGTTGGCCACGTGGCTGCGGCTCTTGCCGATCGTCTGGGCGATGTTCTCCTGGGTGCGCTCGAACTTCTCCATCAGCACCTTGTAGGAAAGCGCCTCTTCCAGGACGTTCAGATCCGCCCGCTGGACGTTCTCGATGATGCCGATCTCCAGCACCGCCAGGTCGTCCAGCTCGCGCACCATGATCGGTACAGTCTTCAGGCCCGCGCGCTGAGCCGCCCGCCAGCGACGCTCACCGGCGACGATCTGGTATTCCCCAGCGGTGTCGGGCGACGGCCGCACCAGGATCGGCTGCAGCACGCCCTTCTCGCGGATCGAGTTGGACAGGTCCTCGAGGTCTTCCTCACGGAAGGTCCGGCGGGGCTGGTCGGGATTGCGCTGCAGAACCTCGATGGGCGCTTCACGTGAGCCGCCCAACTGCTCGCCCGGGGCCTGAGCCGGGGCGGCGTCGACCTCGCCCAGCAAGGCGGAAAGTCCTCGCCCCAGACCACGACGCCCTTCGGACATACCGGGCTCTCCCACCACGACGGACTCCATCACAATCTCAGTCAAGCTACGGTTCTAACGGTTGGGTTCAGGCGGCCTTGGCCTGGCGATCGCGTTCTCGGCTGATCACTTCACGGGCCAGCTTCAGGTAGGCCTGGCTGCCGGCGCATTTGAGGTCGTACAGCAGCACAGGCTTGCCGAACGACGGAGCCTCGGAAACGCGAACATTGCGCGGGATCACCGCGTCATAGACCTTGTCGCCAAAGTGCTCCCGAACGTCCTTGGCGACCTGTTCCGACAAGCTGTTGCGGCGGTCATACATCGTCAGCACAACGCCTTGAATCTCGAGGCGCGGATTGAGGCTTCCGCGCACCCGCTCGATCGTCCGCATCAACTGCGTCAGGCCTTCCAGGGCGAAGAATTCGCACTGAAGCGGAACGAACACCGCGTCGGCGGCGGTCATGGCGTTGACGGTCAGCACGTTGAGCGACGGCGGGCAGTCAATCAGTACGTAGGTATAGGGGCCATTGGCGCGGATCGCCTCCAGCGCGTCGCGCAGCCGGTAGGACCGCCGGGCGGTCTGACCCAGTTCGATCTCCACCCCCGACAGATCAGCGTCGGCAGGTATGACGTCCAGCCCCGGAAGCTCGGTCTTCACGGCCGCGTCGACCACCGGCGCCTCGCCCATCAACACGTCATAGAGCGTGGTGCGACGCTGGGTGCGCCCGATGCCAAGCCCCGTGGAACAGTTGCCTTGCGGATCGGCGTCGATCAGCAGAACGCGCTCGCCGCAGGCGGCCAGGGCGGTGCCCAGATTGATTGCGGTCGTGGTCTTCCCCACCCCGCCCTTCTGATTGGCGATGGCCAGTACGCGGAGAGGATTAACGGACACGGGAAAGCCTCTTCACTTGAACGATGCGGCCCCGAGGGTCGCTTTGACTGGTGCGCAGATCGGCGTCGAACGTCCAGACCTTGCGGGCCTCGGAGAGTTCGGCCTCGACATCCTGCCCTTTCAAGAACAGTCCGACGGCGCCGCTGCGCAGATAAGGCTCGGCGAAGCCGAGCAGCTTCGTCATCGGCGCGCAGGCGCGGGCGGTGACGATATCGACCTTCAGCTTCAGATCCTCGGCCCGGGCGTTGTGGATCTGGACGGGGAGGTCGAGATCCTTGGCCACGACCTCGAGAAAGCGGCAGCGCTTGGTCATCGACTCGACCAGATGCACCTTGGCGCCGGCCCTACCCTTCAGAAGTATGGCCAGGATAACGCCGGGCAGACCCGCGCCGGCGCCCAGATCGGCCCAGGTGACCGCCTCCGGCGCCAGGGGGATCAGCTGGGCGCTGTCCAGGGCGTGACGGGTCCAGTAGGTCGCGATGGTCAGCGGCCCCACCAGGTTCATGACCTCGTTCCATTCGGCCAGCAGTTCCTGGAAGCGCGCCAGGTCTTCGATCTGGGCGTCGGTGGCGCCAACCCGGGCCTGAAAGCCGGCGGCGTCCAGGATGGTTTCAGGTGCAAGGGCGAGATCAGGCTGCACGGCCGCGCCTCACGTGGGCCAGCAGCGCCGTCAGCGCGCCGGGGGTCACGCCCTCGATCCGCGCCGCCTGGCCCAGAGTTAAAGGACGCACGCGCGCCAGCTTCTCGCGCACCTCGTTGGAGAGGCTACCGATGTCGGCATAGTCGAGGTCGGCCGGCAGGCGCAGGTCCTCGTCCCTGCGAAGCGATTCAGCATCGGCCCGCTGGCGATCCAGATAGCCGGCATAGGCGGCCTCGATCTCGATCTGCTCGCGGACATCGGTGTTCCACGTGAAAACCTCGGGCCAGATCCGGCCGAGGTCATCGAGCTTCACATCGGGATAGGCTAGCATGGCGAAGACATCCCGCCGTACGCCATCGCTATTGACCTTGAAGCCCGCCTTCACCGCCTCGTTCGGCGTCAGAGTGACAGAGCGCGCGAACGCCCGGGCAGCCTCGAGACGAGCCTTCTTCTCGGCCCACGCCTTCGCACGCCGCTCGCCAACCACACCCAAGCCGATCCCGCGATCAGTCAGGCGCTGGTCGGCGTTGTCGGCGCGCAGGGTCAGGCGGAACTCGGCCCGGCTCGTGAACATCCGATAGGGTTCTGTGACACCACGGGTGACGAGATCGTCGATCATCACGCCGATATAGGCCTCATCGCGCGCAAAGATCGCGGGCTCGCGACCTTGGACCGCCAAGGCTGCGTTGAGACCGGCGACCAGACCTTGGGCGCCCGCCTCCTCATAGCCCGTCGTGCCGTTGATCTGCCCCGCCAGATACAGGCCCGGCAAGCGCTTGGTCTCAAGGGTCGGATACAGCTCGCGCGGGTCGACATAATCGTACTCGATCGCATAGCCGTAGCGGATGACCTCCACCTGCTCCAGACCAGGGATGGTCCGCAGGAACAGCAGCTGGGTCTCTTCCGAAACCGAGGTCGAGATGCCGTTCGGATAAACGGTGTCGTCGTCCAGGCCCTCGGGTTCGAGGAAGATCTGGTGGCTGGTCTTGTCGGCGAAGCGGACGACCTTGTCCTCGATCGACGGGCAATAGCGCGGACCGACACCCGTGGCGCGGCCGCTATAGACCAGCGACTCACCGATCCGCTCGGCGATGATCCGATGGGTCTCTTCGGTGGTGTAAGTCACGCCGCAGGCGATCTGCGGCACGTCGATCTTGTCGTTCAGGTATGAGAACGGCGTTGGCGTGTCGTCCGCCGCCTGGCTCTCCAGGCGCTCCCAGGCGATGGTCTTGCCGTTGAGACGCGCGGGCGTCCCGGTCTTCAGCCGCGCCATCTGGAAGCCCAGACCATACAGACGGTCGGAAAGACCGATCGCGGGCTGGTCGCCGACCCGGCCCGCCGGGATGCGATCCTCGCCCCGGTGGATGACGCCCTTCAGGAAGGTGCCGGTCGTGAGGATCACGCGCGACGCGCGATAGGCTTGGCCGGCCGCGTCCAACGCGCCAGCCACCTTGCCATCCTCAACAATCAAGTCCTCGGCGGCCGCGGCGATGATCTCGAGGTTTCCCGTGGAAGACAGCTCAGCCTGCATCGCCTCGCGATACAGCCGCCGATCAATCTGAGACCGCGGCCCGCGCACGGCAGGTCCCTTGGAGCGGTTCAGCATCCGGAACTGAATGCCGGCCTTGTCAGCCATCCGTCCCATGACGCCGTCCAGGGCGTCGATCTCGCGGACCAGATGCCCCTTGCCCAGACCGCCGATGGCCGGGTTGCAAGACATTTCGCCGATGGTTTCCAGCTTATGGGTCAGAAGCAGGGTGCGCGCGCCGGTACGCGCCGCAGCGGCCGCCGCCTCGCAGCCGGCGTGACCGCCGCCGATGACAATGACATCCCAAGACTTGGACAAGACGCTCGCCTCAATGCGAACGCCCCCGGGCTTGAGCGGGGGCGCTGGACTCGATCTATACGCCAATCAGGCGAGCGGGTCGATGTGACTCATCGGCGTTTCACGTGAAACACCCCCGCCACAGCTGTGAGCGTGCTGTGGACAATATGGGGGATGTTCCACGTGAAACATCATTTGCCGATACAGAAGGTCGAGAAAACCCGACCCAGCACGTCCTCAGGATCAATGCGTCCTGAGATTTTCTCCAAGGCGCGCGCTGCGAGCCGAACATCCTCGGCGGCAAGCTCAACCTCCAACCCGACGTCGGACAAGGCGCGCTCAAGATAACACTTGGCCTCCACCAGCCGTTCGGCGTGCCTCAGGCGGGTCGCTGCTGGGAACTCGGCGCCCGACAGCGCCTCAGCCACGTGTAAGGCGAGCGCGTTACGAAGGGTGGCGGCGCCCTCCTCGGACTTGCCCGTCAGGCGCAGGACCGAAAGCCCCTGCCCGGCCCACTGATCGGCGGCGGCCGCCAAGTTGGCTGCATCTGCGATGTCGGCTTTGTTGAGGATCAGCCAATCCCCGGCGCGAATAGCGTCCGGACGATGCTCAGCCTGTTTCACGTGAAAACCATCCACGACCCACAGACGCAGATCCGCATCCTCGGCCCAGGCCTTGGCCCGGCGAACGCCCTCGGCCTCGATCGCGTCAGAAGTCTCGCGAAGCCCCGCCGTGTCGCCGAGCAGCACCTTGTAACCGCCGAGCACGAGAGGAACCTCGATCACGTCGCGAGTGGTGCCGGCGACGTCGGTTACAATCGCCGCGTCTCTTTCGGCAAGCCCATTGAGCAGCGTGCTCTTGCCGGCGTTGGGGGCCCCCACAAGCGCGATCCTGAAACCGTCCCGGACACGCCGTCCCCGGGAAACGTCCGAAAGCGCCGCGTCCAGTTCGGCGCTGAGCTGGCGAAGGCCGGGTCGCGCGCGTTCCGCGACTTCCTCCGGAAGATCCTCGTCCGGGAAATCGACCGCGGCCTCGAGCATCGCCAGGGCCTGGACCAGCAAGTCGCGCCAACGGTCATAACGCTGGCTCAGAGCCCCACCCAACTGCCCCAGCGCCTGGCGTCGCTGCGCCTCGGTCTCCGCATCGATCAAATCGGCTACGCCCTCGGCCTGGGCCAGATCCAGCTTGCCGTTCTCGAACGCCCGCCGTGTGAATTCGCCAGGCTCAGCCAGGCGCGCGCCCAGCTCGGCCAGGGCCTTCAGCAACGCCTCCACCACGGCCCGGCCGCCGTGCACGTGAAACTCCGCGCTGTCCTCGCCCGTGTAGCTGGCCGGCCCCTCGAAGCGGAGAACCAGAGCCTCGTCGATAACCACCCCGTCGTGACGCAGCTTGCGCACGGCCGCCTGACGCGGGGCCGGCGGTCGGCCGCAGAGCGCCGTGACAATGTCATGGGATCGCGGGCCGGAAATGCGCACCACGGCGACCGCCGCCCGCCCCGCCGCGGTGGCCAGGGCGAAGATCGTATCCGTCATGGCCTCAGTCGCGCTTTGGAGTCGCGCCGCCGACCGCCGCGCCGGCCGCCGCCGTCATCAGCTTCCGGAAGGATTCCTGGGCGCCCGCCCCGAAAGCCATCCAGTTTTTCATCAGTTCCTCGGGCGCCAGCATCGCCATGTTGGCGTCCATGCGGTTCTGCATCTCCTTGACCAGGTGCTCGTTCAGGGCGCTCACGTCGGGCAGGCCTAGAAAGGCGCGCGCCTCGACCGGTGTGCAGTCAATCTCGATCGTCATCTTCATCAGAGTTCCCTTCGGTCAGGGCACGATTTTGTTATGGGGCAAGCCCGCCGGGTCAGGGTAGAGCGCTTCGGTCGAAAGTCACATTGGTCCTGTGGACCCGAAAGCGACGGAGAGCCCCGATGAGCGAGACCCTCACGATCAACACCGCCGATGGCGCCTTCTCGGCCTATGTGGCGCGCCCGAAGGCGGGCCGCGCCCCAGCCATCGTCGTGATCCAGGAGATCTTTGGCGTCAACAAGGTGATGCGCGACATCTGCGACGGCCTCGCCGCTCAGGGCTTCGTGGCTATCTGTCCGGACCTATTCTGGCGGATCGAGCCCGGTATCGACATCACCGACCAGAGCGAAGCCGAATGGAAGAAGGCTTTTGAACTGTTCAACGCGTTTGACGTGGACGCCGGTGTTTCGGACATCGCCGCGACCATCGCCGCTACGCGCAAGCTGGACGGCGTCAACGGCAAGGTGGGCGCGGTCGGTTATTGCCTGGGGGGCCTACTCGCCTTCCTGACCGCGACCCGCACCGACATCGACGCCGCCGTCTCCTATTACGGCGTCGGGATCGAGAAGCATGTCGGCGAGGCCGAAAAGCTGGCCCGCCCACTGCTGATGCACATCGCCGAGAAGGACCAGTTCGTGCCGCCCGAAGCGCAGCAGTTGATCCTCAACGCCCTGAAGGATCACCCGCAGATCGAGATCCATACCTACGAAGGCCGCGACCACGCCTTCGCCCGCGAGGGCGGCGCCCACTATGACGCGGCTGACGCGGCCAAGGCCAACGGCCGCAGCCTGAGCTTCTTCCAGAAGGCGCTCGCCTAATGCTCGCCATCCAAGCCGTCAGAGCCGGAGGGCCCGAGGTTCTGGAGGTCGTCGATCTGCCCCTGCCCTCGGCTGGTCCCGGTCAGATCCTGGTTCGCCATCACGCCGTCGGTCTGAACTACATCGACACCTACCATCGGTCGGGTCTTTATCCTGTGAAAACCCCGCTGGTGATCGGGCTGGAAGCCGCCGGTGTGGTTGAGGCTGTGGGCGAAGGGGTCAACCGATTTAACTGCGGCGATCGTGTCGCCTACAACGGGACCATGGGCGCGTACGCCGAAGCGGCGGTCGTTCCTGCCGACCGCGCCGTCAAGGTTCCGGACGACGTCAGTCTGGACGTCGCCGCAGCGGCGCTGTTGAAGGGCATGACCGCCGAGTTTCTAGTTCGTCGGTGTTTTCACGTGAAACAAGGCGATTGGGTTCTCGTCCACGCAGCCGCTGGCGGCGTCGGACAGATCCTCGTTCAATGGTGCAAGGCCCTCGGCGCGACGGTGGTCGCTACCGTCGGCTCGGCGGCGAAGGCGGATATCGCCCGCGATCTCGGCGCCGATCATGTAATCAACTACAGCCACGAAGATGTGGCGGCTCGGGTGGCCGAACTCACAGGTGGCCAAGGCGTGGCGGTCGTCTATGACGGCGTCGGCAAGGATACCTGGGAGGCCAGCCTGGCCAGCCTGGCCCGGCGCGGGATGCTGGTGACCTTCGGCAACGCCTCCGGTCCAGCGCCGGCGTTCCCCCCGCTCGCCTTGGCGCCGAAGTCCGCCTTCGTCACCCGGCCAAAGCTGTTCGACTACATCGTGACGACCGAGGAACTGGACGAGAGCGCCGAGGCGCTGTTCTCGGTGCTCGCCTCTGGCGCCGTCAAGATCGACATCGGCCAGACCTTCCCTCTCGCCGAGGCGCGCGCCGCCCACGAAGCTCTGGAGGGGCGTAGGACTGTCGGCGCCACCCTGCTGGTTCCGTAGGGCCTTACCAGTACGACCCAACAAAAAAGGCGCCGGGTAGCACCGGCGCCTTTTCTATTTCGGTATGAGTCTATTTGGACTCAGGTGTTCATCGACTGGAAGAAGTCGCCGTTCGTCTTCGACTGGCGCAGCTTGTCGAGCAGGAACTCGATCGCGTCCGACGCGCCCATCGGGTTGAGGATGCGGCGCAGGACATAGGTCTTCTGCAGCTGGTCGCGCGGCGTGATGAGCTCTTCCTTACGGGTGCCCGACTTGAGCACATCGATGGCCGGGAAGATGCGCTTGTCGGCCACCTTGCGGTCCAGGACGATTTCCGAGTTACCGGTGCCCTTGAACTCTTCGAAGATGACTTCGTCCATCCGGCTGCCGGTATCGATCAGGGCCGTGGCGATGATCGAGAGCGAGCCGCCCTCCTCCACATTCCGCGCCGCGCCGAAGAAGCGCTTGGGACGCTGCAGGGCGTTGGCGTCGACGCCGCCGGTCAGCACCTTGCCTGAGGACGGAACGGTGGTGTTGTAGGCGCGGCCCAGACGGGTGACGGAGTCCAGCAGGATGACAACGTCGCGCTTGTGCTCAACGAGGCGCTTGGCTTTCTCGATGACCATCTCGGCCACCTGGACGTGACGGGTCGCCGGCTCGTCGAAGGTCGAGGCGATCACCTCGCCCTTCACCGTGCGCTGCATGTCGGTGACTTCTTCAGGGCGCTCGTCGATCAGGAGGACGATCAGGTAGCACTCGGGGTGGTTGGTCTCGATCGACTTGGCGATGTTCTGCAGCATCACCGTCTTACCGACGCGCGGCGGGGCGACGATCAGGCAGCGCTGGCCCTTGCCCAGCGGGGCGACGATGTCGATCACGCGGCCCGAGCGATCCTTCACCGTCGGATCGGGCAGCTCCATGTTCAGGCGCTCTTCGGGATAGAGCGGCGTCAGGTTGTCGAAGTGCACCTTGTGGCGCACGTTATCGGGGCTCTCGAAATTGATCTTCGAAACGCTGGTCAGGGCGAAGTAGCGCTCGCCCTCGCGCGGCGACCGGATGGCGCCTTCGACGCTGTCGCCCGTGCGCAGGCCATACTTCCGGATCTGCGACGGCGAGACATAGATGTCGTCCGGACCCGGCAGGTAATTGGCTTCAGGCGAGCGCAGGAAACCGAAGCCGTCCTGCAGCACCTCCATCGTGCCCGACCCCGAAATCTCCACGCCTTCCTCGGCGAGGGTCTTCAGGATCGCGAACATCATGTCCTGCTTGCGCATGGAGTTGGCGTTCTCGACCTCGAAGGTCTCGGCGAACGCCAGCAGGTCGGCCGGGGATTTTTCCTTCAGCTCCTGCAGGGACATGGACTTCAGGCCGAGCGCTGCGACGGCGGCGGCGATGTCGCTGCCTTCGTCGTCGCCCTCGCCTTCCGCTCCGGCGTCGACTGCGGCTTCGGTGGTGACGTCAACCGTATCCGCGACGGTGTCTGCAATGGTCGCCTCTTCGGCGGCCGGGACCTGGTTTTCGGTTTCTTCGGTCATGACAAGACTCAAGAATAGGCGCGGTCCCCACAACGGAGTCCGGCCGATAGAATGGCGATGGTCACATCCGGTGCACCGGATATGCGCGTCTGTTGACGATGACGCGGATCGTTCGGGGAACGGACTTGCGGCGGGATCGCTCGCGGGCGCGCCAGGACGGGCGCCAGTCCGTGGGAGAAGAGGCCCGGCGAGCGCCGAACCGACCGTGGATGCAAACCACGCGGACGGCGGCGGGTCAAGCGCCGCCGCCGAAAGCTCAGTGGTTGAAGTACTTCGTCGTCACCGAGATCACGATGATGATCGCCAGCACGAACGGGATCTCGTTGACCATCCGCCAGAACTTTTCGGAGCGGACATTCTCGCCCTTCTCGAATTTCTTGCGCGAGGCCGACAGGAAACCGTGGAAGCCGTAGAGGCCAACCAGGGCCGTCAGCTTGGCGATCATCCAGGGCTGCAGCAGGAAATCCCACCCTCGGATCTGGCCATCGGCCAGGATCAAGCCCAGGCCAAACACCGCCGTGGCGATCGAGGCCGGATTGATGATGCCCTTCAGGAGACGACGCTCCATCACCTTGAAGGTCTCGTCCATCTGCGACCCGGGCTGCGCCTGGGTGTGGTAGACGAACAGACGGGGCAGATAGAGCATGCCCGCCATGAAGGCGATGACCGCCAGAATGTGCAGACCGCGCACTAGGTTGAAGTGCGCCACCAGGAAATCGGTCACGTCGAAGCTCCTTGCCGGCACGGGCACTTGGACCATTCCGGTCCGCACCGCCAGCCGCAGGCCGAGCTCGTCGTTCCAGGTTTGCTGTCGACGGCTTGCCGGACAGCCTTCGCAAGACCGTCGATGAAGGCCGGCGCCGTGCCCAGGGCCGCGACTCGCAGATAGGGCGCCGCGCCGACCTCTTCGGCCAGTTCGGCATATTCGTGATCCAGCTCGACCAGGGTCTCGACATGTTCGGAGACGAAGGCGATCGGGGTGATCATGACCCCCTTGCCTTCCCCGCCGGCGCGGCGGATCTCGTCATCGGTGGAGGGTCCGATCCACTTCAGCGGTCCGACGCGGCTCTGGTAGCAGACGGTCCATTCGATCTGCGCCGGCAGAAGCGCGGCGACCGCCGCGGCCGTGGCCTCGACCTGCTTCTGGTAGGGATCGCCGGCCAGGATGACCTTTTCAGGAAGACCGTGAGCCGAGAACAGCAAACGGATGTTGGTCGGCGACCCGGCCTTTTCCCAGGTTTCGCGGATCATTCGCGCATGGGCTTCGATCAGACCCGTCTCGGTCGGATAGCAGCCCACCGTCGTCTGAACGCCTGAGCCCTTGTAAGCCTTCTTCCACGCCTTCAGCGATGAACCCGTCGTGGTCGTCGAGAACTGCGGGTACAGCGGGAGCAGAACCACCTGGTCGGGCGCGAAGTCCGCTACCTGACGCGCGGTCTCGCCGGTCAGCGGATGCCAGTAGCGCATGGCGATGAAGCACTTGGCTTCGACGCCCGGCATCGAAACCGCCAAGGCGGCTTCGAGGGCGCTGGCCTGCTTTTCCGTTTCGGGCAGCAAGGGCGAGCCTCCGCCCATGATGGCGTAGTTGGCCTTGGCGGACTTCTCGCGCGTGGTCGAGATCAAGGCCGCCAGCGGATAGCGGATCGGCGCCGGCGCCCCGATGATCGCGGGATCACGGAAGAGGTTGAACAGAAATGGCCGGACGGCGTCAGGGCCATCGGGCCCGCCGAGATTGAAGAGAACGACGGCGAGCTTCTGCGTCACTGGCCCACCTTCTGTCCCGTCACCCGCTCAAGCACCGCCTCGACATGCGCAATCGGCGTGTCGGGAAGAATGCCATGGCCGAGGTTGAAGATATAAGGGCCGTTGTTCCACTGCTCGAGCATTTCATCGACCCGTTTGAGCAAGGCGTCTCCGCCGGCGCGGAGCAAAAGTGGATCCAGCGCGCCCTGAATGGTCTTGGTCTTCTGAATCGTCTTTCCCAGCTTCGCGGAAGCTGAGGTGTCCAGCGCCACGCCTTGCACCGGCGTCTTGTCGGCGTAGTCCTCGACCAAGGTCCCAGCGCCACGCGGAAAACCGATAATCGGGACCGTGACACCGCGCGCCCGAAGGCCCTCGACGATGCGGATATGCGGCTGCGTAACCAGTCGGTCAAAGAGCGGCTCCGACAAGCCCTCGGCCCAGCTCTCGAAAAGCTTCAACGCCTGAGCGCCAGCGTCGACCTGCATGGCCAGGTAATCGATCGTGGCGTCGACCAGCACCTGGATCAGCGCGTCCAGCGTCTCGGCGTTCTGATAGGCGAAGGTCCGCGCGCCGCTACGGTCGCTGGATCCCTTTTCGATCATATAGGTCGCCACGGTCCAGGGCGCCCCGGCGAACCCGATCAGGGCCTTATCCGGATCCAGCGCTGAGCGAACCCGGGTCAGCGTCTCCCCGACGAGCGAAAGGGCCTTACCCGCCTCCCCGGCTCTCTCAGCCATGGACTCCACAGACGGCATATCACCCAGCTTCGGCCCCTCGCCGGCCTCGAACCAGACCTTCTGGCCCAAAGCGCCCGGGATCAGCAGGATGTCTGCGAAAACAATCGACGCGTCGAACGGAAACCGACGCATGGGCTGCAAGGTGACTTCGGCGGCCTTCTCAGGATCAAAGCAAAAGCTGATGAAGTCCGGCGCTGTCGCGCGCACCGCGCGATACTCCGGCAGGTACCGGCCCGCCTGACGCATGAACCACACCGGAGGGTTCGCATGGGCCTCGCCTTGCAGCGCGGAGAGAAATTTCGGGGTCTGTGCGGGAGACGTCATGGCTGGCGTTAAAGCCCGGCGCGGGCTTCGGCTCAAGCCCGGACGTCCCTTAAGATCTTTCTAACATATCTTAATAAGAAATTAAGATTGAAGGAGGGAGCGGAAGGGCAACTGCAAAGTGGGGAAAACGCCTGAGAGGCGAGTGACTCGCACACCCCGTCCCGCGTTTCCCCCAGCCCTTCCCACATGGGGTTAACGCTCTGTTAATCATGTGGATGATCCAGCAGCGCCTTGAAGGCCTTAATAAATTCTTAACGCAGGGGGGCGTGCGAAAAACCCCGCGAGGGACTCGCCCCACGTCTTTGGACAACCCGGATTCAGACTTCTGGGGATGCGGCGCAGGCCTGGGGATGATAGGCGAGCAATGCGACCGTTGATCACAGCGGCGCCATGTCACGACGTCTTCGGGGCCGTTCGGCGCCCGGACGTCCCCAGAGGCAGGGCAAGTGGTTAAGCAACCGTTAACGGATGATCCACAGGAGAGTCTGGCTCAGGGTGAAGGCGAGAGGCTGCCGCCCCGTTTCGCCACCTACTTCCATATCCACCTGGTTTCGGACTCCACCGGCGAGACCCTGAACGCCATGGCTCGGGCGGTATGCGCCCGGTTCACGGACATCCTGCCGATCGAACACATCTATGCGCTGGTCCGTTCCACTCGGCAGTTGGATCGAGCGCTTGAGGAGATCGCTGGCGCGCCAGGCGTTGTGATGCACACCATCGTCGACCCTGGCCTGCGCGCCGCGCTCGAAGACGGCTGTCGCAAGCTGGAGATGCCGTGCATCGCCGCCTTGGATCCGGTGATCAGCGCCATGTCCCGCTATCTGGGCGCGCGAATCTCGACACGGGTCGGCGCCCAACACGCCTTGACCAACGACTATTTCGACCGGATCGAGGCGCTGGACTACGCCATCGCCCACGATGACGGTCAGGGCGGACAGGACCTGACCCAAGCCGACGTCATCCTGGTGGGGGTGTCGCGAACCTCCAAGACGCCGACCTGCATCTATCTGGCGCATCGCGGCGTGCGCGCGGCCAATGTGCCCCTGGTGCCAGGCCGCCCGCCGCCGCCCGAGTTGTTCGAGTTGAAGAACACCTTGATCGTCGGCCTTATCACCTCTCCTGATCGTCTGATCCAGATCCGGCGTAACCGCCTGCTCTCCCTCAAGGAGAACCGCGAAAGCGACTATGTCGACGGCGACGCGGTCCGCCAGGAGATCATCGCCGCGCGCCGTCTGTTCGAGCGTCAGAACTGGCCCGTGATCGACATCACCCGTCGCTCCGTGGAGGAGACCGCTGCGGCGGTCATCAACCTGCTTTCCGGAGGACGCGGCAAGGTCGAGGTCCTGGGATGAGCCTGATCCCCGTCACGCTCGCCTCGCAAAGCTCGGCGCGCCAGATGATCCTCCGTAACGCTGGTGTCGCCTTCGAGGCCGTCAGTCCGGGCGTCGACGAGGACGCGGCCAAGGCCGGGCTGCTGGCCGAAGAGGTCACGCCCCGCGACATCGCCGACGCCCTGGCCGAGATGAAAGCCGTCAAGGTCTCGACCAAGCGTCCGGGACTAGTCATCGGCGCGGACCAGACCCTCGACCTGAAGGGCCAGCTGATCGACAAGGCCAACTCGCTCGAAGAAGCCCGCGCGCGTCTTCTGGCGCTGCGCGGCGCCACCCACAAGCTGCACTCGGCCGTGGTGGTGGCGCGCGACGGCCAGCCGATCTGGCGGATTGTCGAAAGTGCGAAACTTTCGGTGCGTCCGTTCAGCGACGCCTGGCTCGACGCCTATATCGAACGCCGCGGCGAGGCCCTCCTCTGGTCGGTCGGCTGCTATGAACTGGAGAGCGAGGGCGTTCAGCTGTTCGACCAGATCGATGGCGACTACTTCACGATCCTGGGTCTGCCGCTGATCGGTCTGCTGGATTTCCTGCGTCTTCATGGAGCCCTGTCGGCATGAGCAATTCCCTGACAGGGGCGGCCATTGTTGGCGGCGTCTGCGGCCAGCCGATCAAGCACTCGATGAGCCCGGTGATCCATAACGCCTGGATCGCCGCCGCCGGTCTCGATGCGGCCTATGTTCCGTTTGCGCCCGCCGCCGACCGGTTCGAGACCTTTATCGACGGACTTCGAGGCGGCGCGGTGCGCGGCCTCAATGTCACCATTCCTTTCAAGGAGCGCGCCCTCGCGGCGGCCGACACCGCCAGCGATCTGGCGCGGATGGCCGGCGCCGCCAATCTGCTGCTCTTCGGGGACGATGGTCGGATCCACGCAGACAACACGGATGGTCCGGGTCTGCTGGGCGCGATTGCGGTTCAGACGCCGGGCTTCGACGTGACCGCCGCCCCACTGGTCATCCTGGGCGCAGGCGGCGCGGCGCGTGGCGCGGTGGCGGCCCTGCTGCTGGCCGGCGCGCCTGAAGTGTCTGTCGTGAACCGCACCGTCGCGCGGGCCCGGGACTTGGCCGACGCATTCGGGGAGAAGGTCCTCGCCCACGGCGAGGACTCCCTTCCCGACCTGCTACGGCGAGCGGGTCTGGTGATCAACGCCACCTCGCTGGGTCTGGGCGGCGACGCGGGACCTGCGGCCGACCTGACCTTGACCCCCGAAAGCGCTGTCGTAATGGACATGGTGTACAAGCCGCTGCGAACCGAGTTCCTGCGCCGCGCTCAGGCCGCTGGCCGCCGCACGGTGGACGGGCTGGAGATGCTGCTGCGCCAGGCGATCCCGACGTTCGAGGCGATCTATGGCCAGGCCCCCTCCTCCGCAGTCGACGTCAGGAGCTTGGCGCTCAAGCTGTTGGGAGAGGCCTGACATGTTGATCCTTGGGCTGACCGGTTCGATCGGCATGGGTAAGTCGACAACCTCCAGGATGTTCCAGGACGAAGGCGTGCCGGTCTACGACGCCGACGCGGCTGTCCACGCCCTCTACGCGACGGGCGGAGCCGCCGTCGCGCCGGTGGAGGCGGCCTTTCCCGGGGTCGTCGTGAATGGCGCGATCGACCGGGCCAAGCTCAGCGCGGAGGTCGTTGGAAACGCCGAAGCCCTGGCCAAGCTGGAGGCGATCGTTCACCCGCTCGTCGGCGCCCACCGCATAGGCTTCTTCGAGGAGGCCAAGGCGAAGGGCCATGAGATCGTGGTGCTCGACATCCCGCTACTGTTCGAAACGGGCGGCGAGAAGCGTGTCGACAAGGTGGTTGTGGTGTCAGCTCCCGCAGACGTTCAGCGGGAGCGCGTCCTGGCCCGTCCGGAGATGACGGCGGAAAAGTTCGAAGCCATCCTGGCGCGCCAGACGCCAGATGCGGAAAAGCGTGCGCGCGCTGATTTCGTCATCGACACAGGGCAAGGCCTAGACCACGCGCGCCGGCAGGTCCGCGACCTTCTGACTCTGTTGAGAACCGCTCCCTCGGCTTGAAGCGGGCCGCGAACGGCTCCATTGAAGGGCCATGGCCCGCGAGATCATCCTCGATACCGAAACCACCGGTTTCGACCCCAAGACCGGCGACCGCCTGGTCGAAATCGGCTGCATCGAGGTGGTCGACTTCATGCCGACCGGGCGATCGTTCCACGAGTATTGCGACCCGCTGCGTGACATGCCGGCCGAGGCCGAGAAGGTGCACGGCCTGTCCAGCGCCTTTCTGACCGGCAAGCCGAAATTTCACGAGATCGCCGACCGGTTTCTCGACTTCGTCGGCGATAGCGTGGTCGTGGCGCACAACGCCGCCTTCGACCGGCAGTTCGTGAATTTCGAACTGGAGAAATGCGGCAAGGCGCCGATCCTGGAAGAGCGCTGGGTCGACACCCTGGCCATGGCCAAGAAGCGCTTTCCAGGCATGTACAACTCGCTCGACGCGCTCTGTAAGCGCTTCAAGATCAGCCTGGACAGCCGCGACAAGCACGGCGCCTTGATCGACGCCCACCTTTTGGCCGAGGTGTATTTGGAGCTGCAGGGCGGCAAGGAGCGCGCCCTCGAACTCACCCACTCCGTCGGGGTGTTGGCCGTCTCTGCTGCGGTCCAGGGTTCGTATGGCGCCCGTTCCAGGCCTTTGGCGCCGCGCTCCACCGACGCTGAGCGCGAAGTCCACGCCGCGTGGGTTCGCAAGAACCTCAAGGACAAAGCGCTCTGGATCCAGTTTGGCGTCGTCGCGGCCGAGGGTTAGGCCTCGCGTATCTTGGAGCGCGTGCGGCTTTGAAGCCGGGGGCTCGCCAAGGCGTCAGCCCACTCTATAACTGCGCCGGTTCAAGCAGGAGAACCCGATGGCCCAGTTCCAGACCCTGATCGTCGAAGCGCCGGAGAGCGCGCCTGGCGTCACCCTGATCCGTCTCAACCGCCCGGAGGCGTTGAACGCACTCAACACCGTCCTGCTGGGCGAGCTGGCCCAGGCGCTGGCGACCGCCGAGGCCGATGATGGGGTGGGCTGCATCGTCCTGACGGGATCGGCCAAGGCCTTCGCCGCGGGCGCTGACATCAAGGAGATGTCGGACAAGAGCTACGCCCAGATGTTCAAGGCCGACTTCTTCACGGCCGGGGCTCGCGCGATCGAGCAGTGCCGCAAGCCAATCATCGCCGCGGTGGCAGGCTACGCCCTGGGCGGCGGCTGCGAGCTGGCGATGATGTGCGACTTCATCCTGGCCGCCGACACCGCCAAGTTCGGTCAGCCCGAAATCAATCTGGGCGTCGCCCCTGGCATTGGCGGCACCCAGCGCCTGACCCGCTTTGTGGGGAAGTCCAAGGCCATGGACATGATCCTGACCGGCCGAATGATGGGCGCGGAAGAAGCCGAGCGGTCGGGCCTGGTCTCGCGCATCTTCCCCGCCGACAGCTTGGTCGATGAGACCTTGGCGATCGCCGCGAAGATCGCCAGTCAATCGCCGCTGGCTGTGGCGATGAACAAGGAGCTCGTCGAAGCCGCCTATGAAACGACGCTGACAACCGGCGTCGCCTTGGAGCGCCGACTGTTTCATTCGCTGTTCGCGTTCGAAGATCAGAAGGAAGGCATGACAGCCTTCGTCGAGAAGCGTAAACCCGCGTTCAAGGGCGTGTGATCCTGAACCGAAACGGTGACGGCGAAGCGACCTCGGGAATCCTGCCTGTGGACCGTTGACCCCGGCCAGCGCTTCCCGTATATCCGCGCGCTCACATTTCCACCTGCTTCGCGGCCGCCCGCGCGGCTGTCCGTTTGAAGGTCCGACCAATGGCCAATAATCCCGGCGCCAAGAAAGCGATCCGCAAGATCGCTCGCCGCACTGAAGTCAACACCGCTCGCCGCTCGCGCGTCCGCACCTTCCTGCGCAAGTTTGAAGACGCGATCGCCAAGGGTGACGTCGCCGTCGCCAAGGCCGCGTTCGTAGAGGCCCAGTCCGAGCTGATGCGCGCCGTTTCGAAGGGCGTGGTTCACCCCAACACGGGCTCGCGGAAGGTCTCGCGCCTGGCCGCCCGCCTGAAGAAGCTGGACAAGGCCGCCGCCTAGTCAAGATTCTGGACGAACCCCGTTCGTTCAATCTTTTCAAAGATTTACAAAGGCCGATCAGGGCAACCTGGTCGGCTTTTGCTTTGAATCCAACGTTCTATTCCTAGTGTTGCAATCTGTGATCTGAGTAGTCGAAGACGCTATTCCCTTGCGGGGCGAGGGCCTCTCGCGAGTCAACAGAAATATCCGCGATCGGACGCAAGTTTTCCGTTTGACCGGCCCGGACCGCTAGCTAGTTTAAGGGTCTCAACGCTCTTCCAGTCTTGGACAAAACAAGGCGGCGGCGGACCGATCGTGTTCGCCGAGTAAGAACCTGTGCGCGTTGGGAAAAACGGTCGCGCGCCATGGGGGGCGGCGGCTGAGATGCGGCGATTGTTTTTGTGCAAGGCGGTGAACGAATGACCATGAAGGGCGGGGTTGCCAGCCAGGACTTCTCGGCGGCGATCGCGACGGCGTGCGAGCCGTCGGCGAGCGTGTGGTCGAAGGTTTGCGTGGCTTTGAAGCGCGAGCTGGGTGATGCGGCCTTTGGGTCGTGGATCGCTCCGGCGATGCTGCGCGAGGCCGCCACCGGCGACGTCGTTCTTGTTACCTCGACGGGCATCGCCCGCGACTGGATTCGTCGCAGCGCCTGGCGTCGGATCGGTGAGCTTTGGACCGCGCATGATGCGACAGGTCGTCGCATCGAGCTGAAGTCGCGCCTGGAATTCGAGGCTGCGGCGGGTGTCTATGTCGAGGCCGCCCCCAAGGCCGTCGCCGCCGAACCGATCGAGATTGTCCTTCCCGTGTCGACCGACGCCCCGAGCGTCGTTGCGCCCAGCGCGAAGTCGCCGCGCACTCAGGGCCTGCAGGAACGCTTCACCTTCGAGACCTTCGTACCCGGTCCGGCCAACGAATTCGCGCACGCGGTTGCGCGTCGGATCGCCAACTGGGCTGACGGTCACTTCAATCCCGTGCTGTTCCATGGCCCCTATGGCTTCGGCAAGACGCACCTGCTGAACGCCCTCGCCTGGGAAGCCATGCGCAACGCGCCCGACAAGCGCGTGGTCTATCTGACCGCAGAACGTTTCCTCTCGACGTTCGTGCGCGCGGTCATGGACCGCCAGACCGCAGCCTTCAAGGAAGAGCTGCGCGCTGCGGACCTTCTGATCATCGACGATGTCCACTTCATCGCCGGCAAGCAGTCGACCCAGGAAGAGCTGTTCCACACTTTGACCGCGCTGGTGGGAGAGGGCGGCCGCGTCGTTTTCTCAGCTGATCGTCCGCCGTCGGCGATGACCGAGATGGACGCGCACCTCCGCTCGCACCTGTCGGCGGGTCTGGTCTGCGGCCTCGAGCCGGCCGACCGCAATCTGCGGCTTGGGATCCTGGAGCGTAAGATCCAGACCTTGGCGGCGGCGCACGGTTTTGACCCGACCATGCGGCCCGAAGTCATGCAGTTCCTCGCCGATCGTTTCACGGACAGCGTCCGCGAGCTGGAAGGCGCCTTGAACACGCTGTCGGCCCGGGCCGGCGAGGGGCTTTCGCGGATGACGCTGGACGAGGTGCAGGCGATCCTGCGTCCGCACCTGCGTTCGGGTGAAAAGCGCATCACCATCGACGACATCCAGAAGGCCACCGCCGAGCACTACGGTATGAAGCAGGCCGACCTGCTGAGCGAGCGCCGCAACCGCGCCGTCGCCCGTCCCCGGCAGGCCGCCATGTGGTTGGCCAAGCAGCTCACCACCCGCTCGCTGCCGGACATCGGCCGTCGGTTTGGCGGCCGCGATCACACGACGGTACTCCACGCCGTGCGTCGGATCGAAGCGCTGCGCGCCGAGGACAGCGCCTTGAGCCACGATCTCGAGACGCTGACTCGCAAGCTCCGGGGCTAGAGCGCCCGACGCTTCCAAGAGCAGGCTCTAAAAAAGGGATCGCGCCGAAAGCGCGGTCCTTTTTTTCTGGTCGCATGGTCACCCCGTACGGCTGACGACGTGACGTTTCTGCGATTGACCGAAAACTATTTTGGGTTGAGCCTTGTCCTCAGGTTGAATGGTGAGACGGGGGTTTACGGTGGGCGCAGCGACAAAGGGACTGGCGTTGGTATTAGCCCTGGGGCTTTCGGCGGCCACAGGCGCGCAGGCCAGAGACGCCAAGGGCGAAGCGAAGTTGGCCAAGTTGCTGGAGGGGCGAACGGTTCGCGCCGGGCTGCCTTGCCTTGAGGTCCGCAAGATCATCACCACCGAGATCATCACGGGCACGGCGATTGTCTACCGGCTTCGCGGCAGCCCAACCCTGTATGTGAACCGTCCCACGGCGGGTCTCGAAGACCTGAACTCGAACAACGCGCTGATGCTCAATCAGGCGGTGACCCTCTGCGAAGGCAATAACCTGCCGACCGGGGATAACGGCGGGCGTGGAGCGGGCCCTGGCTACAACGGCGGCGTTCGACTCGGCGAATTTGTCCCCTACGTGAAGGACAACTAGTTTCGACATTGCCTAGGGCCACGCCGATCAATCGCTGTGCGAGGGGCGTCTAACGCGCTCTGCGCAGGGTCAGGTTGATCCGGCCGCCGCCGGGGATCAGCCGGGATGAGCCCGGCAGGATACGGTCGACCCCGTGGAAGGACAGTCGCGCGGGCCCCGACAGGCGACATATATCCCCTGAAACCAACTTTAGACTTCTGGTGGGATCCTTGCGATTGGCGCCCCCGATCCTGAAGACGGCCGTATCGCCCAGAGAGATCGAGAGCACCGGAAATCGTGGGTCCGCCTCGTCACGGTCCTGGTGAAGTCCCATCCGGGCGCCGTCTCGATAGAGATTGACCAGGCAGGAGTCCGGGGGTGTCTCCGGGTCGCCAAGCGCGCGCCAGAGATCCAGCAGCGCCTGCGGCATGCTCGGCCACGGTCTGCCCGTACCCGGATGACGATCCAGATAGCGATAGCCGCCGGCGTCGCTGGTCCAACCAACGGCTCCCAGGGCGGTCATCGCCACGCTCATGGGTTTTCCGTAGGCGGTCGCATAGTGGTTGAAGGGCGCCTCACGCGCTGCGGCGAAAACCGCCTGGACCAGCGTGTCCTGCGCGGAAGCGTCAAGAAAGCCTGGCCAGACGTCAAAACCAGGCGTGACGACGAGGGGCTTTGCCATGATCGGGGTTCACGTCGAAGCGTCTGGCGACGATCCGCAAAGGTTGCACGGGACGCCTGTGAGGGGGGCGCATCATCCTGGCCCTCTCGAGACAGCCTTTACCTAGGCGGCGAGCCGCGCCTGCGCACCGGGTGCGGCCATTTTTCTTCACCCGGAAGCCAGATTCCCCCTCCCTGCGAGGGGTTATGGGCTTGCGCGGCGGCGCCCATCCCCCATATCCGGCTTCGAAGCGGGGTTGACGGGCTCGTCAACTTCGCACAACGCATTCCGCCCGTTCGATTTTCGTCGACGGCGCGGAGCGCGGAACTTGAACCGTAATGAGTGCGAAGCCACTGGGGACGGAGCGAGAAAAACCGGGGCGCTTCTGAGAAGGCCCTTGTCACCGCCGTCCGCCTAAAGGAGCGACAGGTACGAAGATGAGCAAGATTATCGGTATCGACCTTGGCACCACGAACTCGTGCGTGGCCATCATGGACGGCAAGAACCCCAAGGTGATCGAGAACGCCGAGGGCGCTCGCACCACCCCGTCGGTCGTCGCCTTCCTCGAGGACGGCGAGCGCCTGATCGGCCAGCCCGCCAAGCGCCAAGCCGTCACCAATCCGACCAACACGCTGTTCGCGATTAAGCGCCTGATCGGCCGCACCGCCAGCGATCCGGTGGTCGAGAAGGACAAGGGCATGGTGCCCTATGAGATCATCAAGGGCCCGACCGGCGACGCCTGGGTCAAGGCGCACGGCAAGGACTACAGCCCGCAGGAAGTGTCGGCCTTCATCCTGCAAAAGATGAAGGAAGCCGCCGAAGCCCATCTGGGCGAGCCGGTGACCAAGGCGGTCATCACCGTTCCGGCTTACTTCAACGACGCCCAGCGTCAGGCCACCAAGGACGCCGGCAAGATCGCCGGCCTGGAAGTCCTGCGCATCATCAACGAACCGACCGCCGCGGCCCTGGCCTATGGTCTGGACAAGAACGACGGCAAAAAGATCGCGGTCTACGACCTGGGCGGCGGCACCTTCGACGTGTCGATCCTGGAAATCGGCGACGGCGTCTTCGAGGTGAAGTCGACGAACGGCGACACCTTCCTGGGCGGTGAAGACTTCGACCTTCGGATCGTCGACTACCTGGCCGACGAGTTCAAGAAGGAGCAGGGCGTCGACCTGCGCAAGGACAAGCTGGCCCTCCAGCGCCTGCGCGAAGAGGCGGAAAAGGCCAAGAAGGAGCTGTCCTCGACGGCTCAGTACGAGGTCAACCTGCCGTTCATCAGCATGAACGCCTCGGGTCCGCTGCACCTGAACATCAAGCTGTCGCGCGCCAAGCTGGAAGCCCTGGTCGACGACCTGATCGCCCGCACCATCGGTCCGTGCGAACAGGCGCTGAAAGACGCTGGCCTGAAGAAGAGCGACATCGACGAAGTAATCCTGGTCGGCGGCATGAGCCGCATGCCCAAGGTCCAGCAGGCGGTGCAGGACTTCTTCGGTCGCGAGCCCCACAAGGGCGTGAACCCCGATGAAGTCGTGGCGCTGGGCGCAGCCGTTCAGGCTGGCGTCCTGCAAGGCGACGTCAAGGACGTTCTGCTGCTGGACGTGACCCCGCTGACCCTGGGCATCGAGACCCTCGGCGGTGTGTTCACCCCGCTGATCGAACGCAACACCACGATCCCGACCAAGCGCTCGCAGACCTTCTCGACCGCCGACGACAACCAGTCGGCTGTGACGATCCGCGTGTTCCAGGGCGAACGTCCGATGGCCGCCGACAACAAGATCCTGGGTCAGTTCGACCTGGTCGGCATTCCGCCGGCGCCGCGCGGCGTGCCGCAGATCGAGGTCACCTTCGACATCGACGCCAACGGCATCGTCCAGGTCCACGCCAAGGACAAGGCGACCAACAAGGAGCACTCGATCCGCATCCAGGCCAATGGCGGCCTCTCGGACGCGGACATCGAGCGCATGGTCAAGGAAGCCGAGGCCAACAAGGCTGCGGACGAAAACAAGAAGAAGCTGGTCGAAGCCAAGAACCAGGGCGAGGCCATCGTGCACTCGACTGAGAAGGCCCTGGCCGAGCATGGCGACAAGGTCGGCGCGACCGAAAAGACCGCGATCGAGACCGGGATCACCGAGCTGAAGACCGCTCTGGAAGGCGAAGACGTCGAGGCCATCCAGGCCAAGACCCAAGCCCTGATCCAAGCCTCGATGAAGCTGGGCGAGGCCATGTACGCCGCCCAACAGGGTTCGGCCGACGGCGCTGACGCCAAGGCCGAGGACGACGGCGTGGTCGACGCCGAGTTCGAGGAAGTCGACGACAACAAGCCGGCGGCCTAAAGTCGCCATGCGCGCGCCGCGGGACAATCCTGATCGATCTGTTCCGCGGCCGCGACCTTCTGTCTCCCCTCCCGCGAGCGCCTTGCGCCGGGCTCGGAGCTATCCCACCTCTCTCCCTGTAATCACCACTCCCGTGGGCCTTTTGGGCGCCAGACGCTGACAATGCGCGACTATTACGAAATTCTCGGCGTGACCCGGACTGTCGATGAGGCAGGTCTGAAGTCCGCGTTCCGCAAGCTGGCGATGGAGCATCACCCTGACCGCAACGGCGGTTGCGAAAACGCAGCCGGGCGGTTCAAGGAGATCAACGAAGCCTATTCGGTCCTTTCCGATCCCCAGAAGCGTGCGGCCTATGACCGCTTTGGTCATGCCGGCGTCAATGGTCCGCAAGGCGGCCCAGGCGGGTTCGGCGGCCAGGGCTTCGACGCCAGCGATATTTTCAACGACGTCTTCGGAGACGTGTTCGGCGAGATGTTCGGCGGCGGTCGTCGCCAGTCGAACGGTCCCCAGCGCGGCCAAGACCTGCGCTACGACCTGGAAATCAGCCTCGAGCAGGCCTATGCGGGCGCCGAGGTCGAGATCACCGTCCCTGCCGCCATGACCTGTGAGGTCTGCGAGGGTTCTGGCGCCAAGCCAGGCACCAGTCCCACGGTCTGCGGCACCTGCGGCGGCGCCGGCCGGGTTCGCGCCACCCAGGGCTTTTTCGCAGTCGAGCGCGGCTGTCCCCGCTGCGGCGGCTCGGGCCGCATGGTGCTCGACCCCTGCTCCAACTGTCACGGTCATGGCCAGGTGCGCCGCGAGCGCGTCCTGTCGGTCCGCATCCCCGCCGGCGTCGATGACGGGGCCCGCATCCGCCTGGCCGGAGAAGGTGATGCAGGCGCGCGCGGCGGCCCGCGCGGCGACCTCTACATTTTCCTCTCGGTGACGCCGCACGAGCTTTTCGAGCGCGATGGCCTTGACCTGCTCTGCACCGTGCCGGTCCCGATGACGACCGCCGCCCTGGGCGGTGAGATCGAGGCGCCGTGCCTGTTGGGCGGCGAGTCCTGTGACGGCCAATGCAAGGTCATGGTCCAGGTGCCGGAAGGCGCCCAGACCGGCAAGACCGTGCGTCTCAAGGGCAAGGGCATGCCGTCCCTGCGCAGCCGCCAGCGCGGCGACCTTGTGGTCGAGCTGTTCGTCGAAACCCCGACCCACCTGTCGGCGCGTCAGAAGGAACTGATGCGCGAGCTGGCGGGCCTGTGCGGCGAGAAACAGAATCCCAAGTCCGCAAACTTCGTCGGCAAGGCCAAGCGCTTCTGGGAAGAGGTCACGGGGAGCTAGAGCATTTTTCGAGCGAAGTGGTTCCGGTTCGCGTGAAGAAAAATGCGTCAAAACAAAAGATTAGAGCTCACGGCCTGACGCAGTCAGGTCGTGAAATGCTCTAGCGCCGCGTCGCCGCGCGATTGTGATAGCGGCCAAGGATCCGGATGATCGCGACCAAGAGAACGGTCGATACGATCGCGACGGTGGCCCCGCCCTGAACCAGAAACTTCGCCTCCTGTCCGGTTGCCCAGCCCACTGTCGAGCCCTCTGGAGTCTGGAAGACCAGCGGAATGGTCACCTCACCGGCGTTCGCGCGGAGATCATCGGGCGGGATCATCCGGAATTTCGGCGCCAAGCGTAGTGCGGCTTGCCCAAACTGTTCGCCTGCGGGTGTTTCGCTGGCGATGCGACATTCGGAAAGCCGCCCGTCGCCCTTGACCTGACAGACCATCGTCACCTTGCCCGATATGTCTCGGCGAGCTGCTCGGGGAGGGTAGAAGGCCGCCATGTCATCCCCCGAGGGTTTTTCCAACCAGTCTGGTCGGTAGATCCCCATGGCCTCTGGCCTCGGCGGTAGTGATTGGCGCGCGGCGTTCATGGCGCAAGCTCAACCCTTGAGCGATAGATCGTCAAGCACGCTTCTTGCGGTGACTGAACGCCACCCCCTGAATTCCTTAACGCCGACTCTTAACGCGAGGCGCGACGCTCTGTAGTTTCCGCAGCGATGAACGCCCACGCCACGCCGACCCCTGCCCACGAGATCGACCCCACCGGCGCAACGCCGGTGATGGCGCAGTTCTTCGAGATGAAGGCGCGTCAGCCCGATGCGCTGATCTTCTTCCGCATGGGCGACTTCTACGAGCTGTTCTTCGACGACGCCTACAAGGCCGCCGCCGCTCTGGGCATCAGCCAGACGTTCCGGGGGACGCACAACGGCCAGCCTATCCCGATGGCGGGCGTGCCGCAGCACGCGGCCGAGGCTTATCTCTCCAAGCTGATCCGCCTGGGCTTCAAGGTCGCCGTCTGCGAGCAGATGGAAGACCCCGCCGAGGCCAAGAAGCGCGGCTCCAAGGCGGTAGTGCGCCGCGACATCGTCCGGGTCGTGACACCGGGCACCCTGACCGAGGATGGGCTCCTGGACGCCCGTGGCGCCAATCGTCTGGCGGCGGTCGCCCTGCGCGCAGGACAAGCGGCCGTAGCGTCGGTGGAACTCTCCACCGGCGAGGTCGAGGTCTTCGCCTTGGCCAAGGAGGGCGTCGCCCCGATCCTCGCGGCCCTGGCTCCGTCCGAGACCCTGGTCGCCGACCGCCTGCTGTCCGACGACAGTCTGTCCCAGGCCCTGAAGATTTGCGGCGGCCTCGTGCAGCCCATGCCGTCGGCCCTCTCCGAGCCGCAGGCCTCTGAAACCCGGGTCAAGCGGCTCTACGGGGTTGAAACTCTGGACGGCTTCGGTGGCCTGTCTCCGGCCGAGATCGGCGCCCTGGGCCTGATCGCCGCCCACCTGGAAATGACCCAGGCTGGCCGGTTGCCGGCGCTGCGCGCGCCTCGGCGGGCGGCTGACGCTGACGTGATGGCGATTGATCCTGCCACCCGATCCAGCCTCGAGATCGACCGCACCCAAAGTGGCGATCGCAACGGTTCGCTGCTGGCGGCGATCGACCGCACGGTCACGGCCGGCGGCGCGCGCCTGCTGGCCTCGCGCTTGGCCCGTCCGCTGCTGGATGTCGCCGCCATCGACCAGCGCCTGGATGCGGTCGAATGGTTTGTCGAGCACCGCCAGCTGCGCCAACGTCTGCGCGAGGTGCTCAAGGGCGCGGGTGATATGGCTCGGGCGCTTTCGCGTCTGGCCCTGGGCCGCGGCGGTCCGCGTGATCTGGGCTGCATCCGCGACACGCTAAAGGTGGGTGAGCGACTCGCCGGCATGGCCGGCGGATCTCCCGATCCGCTGTCGCCGCCGCCCTTTGAATTGGAGCACGTCTTCAAGGCCCTGACGCCGGCCCTGCATGAGGGTCTGTCGTCGTTTCTGAACACGCTGGAGCAGGGTCTGGGCGCCGACCTTCCGGCGCTAGCCCGCGACGGCGGTTTCGTCGCCTCGGGTGTGCGGCCCGAACTGGATCAAGCCCGCAGTCTGCGCGACGACAGCCGCAAGGTCATCGCCGCCCTGGAGTCCCAGCTCGCCCTGGAAAGCGGCGTGCCGCTCAAGATCCGCCACAACGGCGTGCTGGGCTACTTCGTCGAGGCGACCGCCGGCAAGGCCGACCCGCTGTTCCAGCCGCCGCTGAACGCCACCTTTATCCACCGTCAAACCTTGGCCAATCAGGTGCGGTTCACCACGGTGGAGCTCGCCGACCTCGACGCCCGGATCGCTCAGGCCGCCGAGCGGGCGCTGGCGATGGAAGTGGCCGCCTTCGAGGACTGGCGCGAACAGGCCCGCATGCTGGCCGACGCGATCCAGATCGCCTCTGAGGCCCTGGCCCGCCTGGACGTCGCTTCCAGCCTGGCTGAATGGGCCGAGGACGCCGGCGCCGTGCGCCCGATCGTGGACAGGTCCCTGGCCTTCGACGCCAAGGCCGCCCGCCACCCGGTGGTCGAGGCCGCCGTCAAGCGCGCGGGCGAGCCCTACACGCCCAACGATTGCTGTCTGGACGCCTCGGGCGAGACGGGCGCGCGTCTTTCGATCGTCACCGGCCCGAACATGGCCGGTAAGTCGACCTTCCTGCGCCAGAACGCCCTGCTGGCGATCCTGGCCCAGTCGGGCTGCTACGTGCCCGCCGCCAGCTTCCGGCTGGGCGTGGTCGATCGCCTGTTCAGCCGCGTCGGCGCGGGCGATGACCTGGCGCGCGGCCGCTCGACCTTCATGATGGAGATGGTCGAGACTGCGGCGATCCTGACCCAGGCGGGACCGCGCAGCCTGGTGATCCTGGACGAGATTGGCCGGGGCACGGCCACCTATGATGGTCTGGCGATCGCCTGGGCGTGCGCCGAGGCCCTGCACGACGTGAACCGTTGCCGCGCCCTGTTCGCCACGCACTATCATGAGCTGGCGACGCTGGAGGAGCGGATGAGCTTCGTCTCCAACCTCTCCCTGCGCGCCAAGGAGTGGAACGGCGATCTGGTCTTCCTTCACGAAGCCGCGCCAGGACCCGCCGATCGCTCTTACGGCGTCCAGGTGGCCAAGCTGGCCGGTGTTCCGGCGCCCGTGGTGGTTCGCGCCCGAGAAGTTCTCGATCGCCTGGAGAGCAAGGACCAGTCGCCGGCCAAGCTGGATGACCTGCCGCTGTTCGCCATGAGTCAGGCCGTGACCCAGGCGCCCGCCAAGGCGGCGCCAAGCGCCGTCGAGACCTCTCTGGCGGACCTCGACATTGACGGCATGAGCCCGCGCGAGGCCTTGGAGGCGCTTTATCGTCTTAAGGGTCTGCTCAGGGCCTAGGATGTAACCATATTACCCGCATGCCCCGTCGCCTTCGCCCCACCCGCCTGGAACACGTCGTCGACGGTCACGCCCTGCGGGCGAGACTCTCGGCCGCCGCCTTGGACTCGATCGGCAACGAGGCCGAACAGCGCGCTCGCGCCATCGACATCCTCAAACAGGCCCTGTTCCGTGGCCGGATGATCGCCAAGGAGCGCCTGGAGAACGGCGCCAGCGGCGTTGAGACCAGCCGCCTGCTCAGCGGGGTCACCGACGAGGTGATCACGGCTCTGTACGACTTCACGACCGTGCACGTCTTCCGGGCTCGCAATCCCACCGAAGGCGAGCGCCTCTGTCTTCTGGCCGTCGGCGGCTATGGCCGGGGAACCCTGGCGCCGTTCAGCGACATCGATCTGCTCTTCCTGCGTCCCTACAAGCAGACGCCGCACGCCGAGAGCGTGATCGAGTATATGCTGTATGCGCTGTGGGATCTGGGCTTCAAGGTCGGCCACGCCTCGCGGACCATCGAGGAGTGCGTTCGCCTCTCGAAGGAAGACTTCACGATCCGCACGTCGATCCTGGAGGCGCGGCGCCTGACCGGCGACGAGCGCCTGGCTGAGGATCTGAAGAAGCGTTTCCGCGACGAGGTGATGAAGGGCACCGGGGCCCAGTTCGTCGCCGCGAAGCTCAAGGAGCGCGACGACCGCCAGGCCCGCGCCGGCGCCAGCCGCTACATGGTCGAGCCCAACGTCAAGGAAGGGAAGGGGGGTCTGCGCGACCTCCACACCCTGATGTGGATCGCCGAGTATCTGCATCCTGTCGACCGGCCCGAGGACGTCTTCAAGATGGAAGTGTTCTCGATCCGCGAGACCAAGGCCTTCATCCGCGCCTTTGACTTCCTGCATGCGGTGCGCGCGCACCTTCACTTCACGACAGGTCGGCCAGAGGAGCGGCTGACCTTC
The DNA here is from genome assembly GCF_031457805.1 of Caulobacter sp. BE264. NCBI lineage: Bacteria > Pseudomonadati > Pseudomonadota > Alphaproteobacteria > Caulobacterales > Caulobacteraceae > Caulobacter > Caulobacter sp. BE264. The sequence goes on from NZ_JAVDXI010000003.1 coordinate 306,208, forward strand.
GACCTTCAGCCCGAGATCGCCCGCCGGATGGGTTATGGCGACCGTGGCGACGCGCCCGCGGTCGAGCGTTTCATGCGGCGCTACTTCCTGATCGCCAAGGAGGTTGGGACCCTTACCCGGGCCTTCTCGGCAAAACTGGAAGCCGAGCATTTCAAGAACGAGCCCAAGGGAATCTCGCGTTTCCTTCCTGGCGCGCGGCCCAAGCGCAAGGCGCTGGATGTCGAAGGCTTCTACGAGGATGGCGGTCGCCTGAACATCGAGGGCCAGGAGATCTTCGAGGCCGATCCGGTCAACCTCATCCGTCTGTTCAAGATCGCCGACGAGCGCGACCTTGATCTGCATCCCGACGCTTTCACCGCTGTTACGCGCAGCCTGCCGTTGATCACCTCGAAGGTGCGCCGCGATCCTGAGGCCTGCCGCGCGTTCCTGCATCTGCTGGCCCGCGGCAAGCGCAGCTACCGCACCCTGACCCTGATGAACGACGCCGGCGTTCTGGGCCGCTTCATCCCGGAGTTCGGCCGTGTCGTCGCTCAGATGCAGTTCAACATGTACCATTCCTACACGGTGGACGAGCATACCCTGCGCGCCGTCGGCGTGATCGGCGACATGGCGGCCGGTCAACTGGTCGAGGACCATCCGCTGTCGGTTTCGATCATGCCTCTGATCGAGGACCGCGAGTCGCTGTTCCTGGCCATGCTGCTGCACGACACCGGCAAGGGCGGGGTTGGCGGACAGGAGAAGGCCGGCGCCCGTAGCGCCCGCAGCGCCTGCGAACGCCTGGGCGTAGAGCGCAGCAAGGTCGAACTGGTCGCCTGGCTGGTCGAGAACCACCTCGTCATGAGCGACTTTGCCCAGAAGCGGGATGTCTCCGATCCCGGCACCGTCGCGGCCTTCGCACGGATCGTCGAGAACCCCGAGCGGTTGCGCCTGCTTCTGGTCATCACCGTGGCCGACATTCGCGCCGTGGGGCCGGGGGTCTGGAACGGCTGGAAGGGCCAGTTGCTGCGCGAGCTTTACAACGCCACCGAAGCGGTCTTCCGCGGAGGGCGAGGCAGCGACGCCGCCGCGAATGTTCAACGCCATCAGGAAAACACGGCCGAGGTCGCCCGGGCGGCGCTGCTGGAAACCGACCCCGCCGCCAAGGGCTGGGTCGCGGCGATGGAGAACGCCTATTTCAGCGCCTTCGCACAGGACGATCTCTTTCATCACGCCGAACTGGCGCGCCGTGCGGCGATACAGGGCGGGGCGGCCGCTGAAGGTCAGGTCCGCCCAGGCAGCAACGCGGCCGAGGTGGTCGTCGCCGCCAAGGACCGGCGCGGTTTGTTCGCCGATCTTGCTCTCGCGATTTCGTCGCTTGGCGGCAACGTGGTCGGGGCCCGCGTGTTCACCTCTCGCCAGGGCCAAGCGCTGGATGTCTTCTACGTCCAGGACGTGATGGGCGCGCCGTTTGGCTGCGAAAATCCTCGCGCTTTGCGTCGGCTGGCTGACGCCCTGGAAGCGGCCGGGAAGGGGGACGCGCTGGCCGTTGAACCTCGCCGTGGCTCGGAGCTCTCGCGCGCGGCGGCCTTCGCGATCGCGCCTTCGGTCACCATCGACAATGACGCCTCCAACGACGCTACGGTGGTCGAGGCTTCAGGACGCGATCGTCCCGGTCTTTTGCACGCCTTGGCCAAGACCCTGGCCGACAGCGCCTTGTCCATCCAGTCAGCGCATATCGACGGCTATGGCGAGCGCGCGGTCGACGCCTTCTATGTGCAGACCGCCGAGGGCGGCAAGATCACGGATACGCGCAAGCTCAATGCGCTGAAGACGGACTTGCTGGCCGCGCTGGAGCAGAACGAAGCCAGCGCTCCAGCGGCTCGCCCGGGACTCAAGCGGGCCCGGGCCAGCGTCGCGCGGTAGGCTTAGTCCGCCTTCCAGTCGCCCGACTTGCCGCCGGACTTTTCCAGAAGGCGGATAGCTTCGATGACCATGCCTTTCTCGGCGGCCTTGAGCATGTCGTAGATGGTCAGGCAGGCCACTGAGGCGGCCGTGAGGGCCTCCATCTCGACGCCGGTGGGGCCGGTCGTCCTGACCCGAGCCGTGACGGCCAGCCCGCTTTCGACTGGTTCCACTGCCACCTCGACCTTCGACAGGGCCAAGGGATGGCAGAGTGGGATCAGGTCAGACGTTCGCTTGGCGGCCATCACGCCGGCCAACTCGGCCACAGCGCGGACATCGCCCTTGCGACCCGAGCCCGAGATCGCCAGCGCCAGGGTTTCAGGGCGCATCCGTACAAAGCCCGCTGCGACAGCCTCGCGCGCGGTCGCCGGCTTGTCGGAGACGTCGACCATGCGCGCCCGACCCTGGTCGTCGATGTGGGTAAGCTTGCTCAACGTTCCAGCAGCCTTGGCATCAGTTCCACCATGTTGCAGGGCTTGTGGCGGCTGTCCAACTGGGCGGCGATCACCTTGTCCCAGCCGTCCTTCACCGCGCCATTGCTGCCCGGCAGGCAGAAGACGAAGACGCCGTCGATCAGGCCCGCCGTCGCTCGCGACTGCAGGGTCGAAAGGCCGACCGAAGCGTAGCTGATGAGGTGGAACACGACGGAAAAGCCGTCGATCTTCTTATCGAACAGGGGCTCCAGCGCCTCGACGGTCACATCGCGACCGGTCAGGCCGGTCCCGCCGGTGGTGACGATCGCATCCACTGTCTTGCCGTCGATCCACGACCGGACCTGGGCCCGGATCTGCTCGATATCGTCGCGAACCACTACGCGGCCGCCCAGCTCATGGCCGGCGGCCTTGACGCGCTCGACCAGGATCTGACCCGAGGTGTCGCTGGCCTCATCTCGGGTGTCGGAGATCGTCAGCACCGCCACGCGAACGGGAGTGAAGGGCAGGTCGGGCTTGATCCCGCCGCCGGGCTTCAGCGCTTCTGACACTCAGACCTCCTCATCCCAGCGTTCGGCGTCGGTCCTATCGCGCGCGGTCGGTTCGATCCAGCGCGGGCCGCCGGGACCATGCTCCTTCTTCCAGAAAGGGGCGCGGCTCTTCAGATAGTCCATCAGGTAGTCGCAAGCCTCGAAAGCTTCACGGCGATGGGCGGCGGCTGTCGCCACGAAGACGATCGCCTCGCCCGGCGCGATGCGACCGACGCGATGCACGATGTGGACGTCCTGAAGGGCGAAGCGCGTCACCGCGCCTTGAACGATCTCCGCGATCGCGGCGTCGGTGAAGCCAGGATAGGCCTCGAGTTCCAGAGCGCTGGCTGCGCCCTTTTCGGCGCGCGCGAGTCCGATAAAGGTCGCCACCGCACCGGTCTCTTGGCGGTCCGCGCAGAACGCAGTCACCAGCGCGCCGGGCTCGAACGGCTGGTCGGTCAGGGTGACGATCATCCGCCGCTCATCGGCGGCAGGAAAGCGACCTCGCTGGCGGGCGACAACGCCGCCTCGCCACGGACGATGGCCTTGTCCACGGCGACCTGAACGCCAGGCGCGGCCAGGGCTTCGCCGAGCATCGGGTCCGCCAAGCCGATAGCAGCGCGTAGGGCGTCCAGGCTCGGGGCCTCGACCTCGCGCTCGCGCCAGCCGGCTTGGTCGGCCAGGCGCCCGAACAGAAGAACCTGCGCCATCTAGCCCCCGGTCGTCGACATGTGGCGGGCCACGGCGGGGCGCCCGGCGGCGATCTGGAAGTCGTGACCCTGGGGCTTAGCGCCGATCGCCAAGTGGATCGCCTCGACAAGGTCCGCGTCGCTGGCCCCGTTTCGGATCACCGCCCGCAGGTCGCTGGCGTCGTCGCGGCCCAGGCACGTGTGCAGCGTGCCCGTGCAGGTCAGACGGACACGATTGCACGTGTCGCAGAAATGGTTGCTGAGCGGCGTGATCAGGCCCAGCCGACCGCCAGTCTCGGCCACGCGCACATAGCGGGCGGGCCCGCCGGTGGCATCCGGAATGTCCTCCAGGGTCCAGAACGCCGACAGGTCCTGGCGCACGTCCTTCAATGAGAGGAACTGATCCGTTCGGTCCTGGTTGACCTCGCCCAAGGGCATAGTCTCAATCAGGGTGATGTCGCAGCCACGCCCGTGCGCCCACTGGATCAGCGCGGGGATTTCATCGGCGTTGTCGTGCCTGAGCGCGACGGTGTTGATCTTGACCGCCATGCCCGCCGCCTGGGCCGCCTCGATCCCGGCGATGACCCGGGCGACATCGCCGCCCCGCGTCAGGGCTCGGAAGAGCTCGGGCTTGAGGGTGTCGAGCGAGACGTTGATCCGCTTGACGCCATGGCGCGCCAGATCGGGGGCGTAGCGTTCGAGCTGTGACCCATTGGTTGTCAGGGTGAGTTCGTCCAGGGCTCCGGTGCGCAGATGCCGTGACAGGCCGGCCACAAGATCCATGAAACCCTTGCGCACCAGGGGCTCGCCGCCGGTGAGCCGCAGCTTACGGACCCCCAGGCCGACGAACGCCGAGGCCAGGCGATCCAGCTCCTCAAGCGTCAGAACCTGCGCCTTGGGCAGGAATGTCATGTGCTCGGCCATGCAATAGACACAGCGCAGGTCGCAGCGATCGGTGACGGAGACCCGCAAATAGGTGACCGCGCGCCCAAAGCCGTCGATCAGGGACGGCCCGGGCGTTCGGGAAGCGGTTGCGACCGCTTGCGCGGGACTGTCGTCGTAGGGCGTCATGTCGGAAGACTAGAATAGGGGCTGCGACCGATGACGCAAAGAGCTACGAGCGACCTCGACGCCATCGTCCTCGCGGCGGGTCGCGGTGTTCGCTTCGGCGGCGGCAAGCTGACGGCGCCGCTGGACGACGCGCCCCTCGTCGCGGGGGCCCTGCTCACCGCGTTTCTGTCGCCGGTCCGCCAGGTCTTTGTGGCTGTGGGTCCGGATCCAGGTGTCCTTGAGGCGGTGAGGGCGACCGCAACGCGCCTGGCGGTGAACGATCGGCTGGTGGTCGTGCCGATCTCGGACCCCTCGGCTGGAATGGGGGCCTCGCTGACGGCCGCCGCGCGCGCCGTTCCTGATGATACAGGGGGCGTCTTCATCTTTTTGGGGGACATGCCAAGAATTGATCCGGCTACGCCCGCCCATCTGGCCAGGATGCTTCGTGATCCGAACGACATCGTCGCGCCCACCCATCTGGGCCGCCGGGGTCATCCGGTTCTGTTCGGCGCGACCTGGTTGCCGGCGCTCCGCGCACAATCAGGCGACGAAGGCGCACGCGGGATTATCGACAGCGCGGGCCAAAGACTGATCCGCGTCCCGGTGGAGGACCCGGGTATTCATATGGATGTCGATCGGCCTGGCGATCTCGCGTCCATCGCGGCGAGACGCTAGAAGCCTCTTTTGGGGGGAAAAGTCTATATGGGACAACGGGTTGAGGCCTGGCGCGTGGAGCGCCTGCGCGACCTCGGCGGGCTATCCGCTTTGCTGACGTCTACTGCTCCGGCTGCTCCGGAGACGTGACGATCGCTCGGATCTCCTTGATCAGCCGGAGGGCCCCGACGATGTCGCCGCGCTCCTCGAGCGCCGCCAAACGGGGGATCAGCAAGCTCAGAACACGACGATAGTCCACGCCGACCCTGGCCAGCGCCTCGATAAACAGCGCGACGTCTTCCTGGTCAGCGATCGTCTCGAGATCAGCGTCGGAACACGGCCTCACAGGTTCATTCCCCTGCGAGCGCCGATAGAGTCGGCGACCATGGCGGATGGGCCCTTGAGGAGGTTCAGGGGCCTGCCAATCGCCAAGCCTTTAGGGGCGCCCGCTCCGGCGCTCCAAGCGAGGAGCCACCGGACGCGGGCTTCCGCCGCCTTGAACGACGAACCCAGAAATCGCGCAACTTCCCGAACGCGAGGATCCGACACGATCAGCTGTAAAGCTTCCCGCCCGGTCGAATTCGGCCCGCCCAAACAAGTACTGAGACGCTCACCCATGGCCATAGGATGATCGGGGAATTTCTTCCCGTCCAGCGTGTATTTCAAGAACGGCGATCGATCAGGCGTCGGACCTGACGAACGGCAATCGCGACGTTGCGATCTTGTTCAACGAAAAGAGGGCGTTGGCCACGGCTGGCGCGATCACGGGCGTTCCGGGTTCGCCAACTCCGCTCGGTCGGTTACCCGAGGGAACGATATGGGTCTCGACCGAAGGCGCCTCATTGATCCTGAGCACCCGGTAGCCGTCGAAGTTGGTCTGGTCGACCTGACCGTCCGTCAGGGTGACCTCGCCGAACAGAGCCGCCGACAGGCCATAGCAGGTGCCGCCCTCCATCTGAGCCGCGATCTGGTCAGGCGAAATCGCCACGCCACAGTCGATCGCGGTGACCACGCGGCCGACGCGCGGCGCGCCGTTCTCGAGCTTCACTTCGGCGATCTGCGCCACGACGGAGCCGAAGCTTTCGTGGACAGCCACGCCGCGCGTCCAGCCCGCAGTGGCCTTGGGACCCGCCTTTTCCAAGGCCAGGTTCAACACCGCCAGGTGACGATCTGCGCCCGCCTTGGCGTACAACGCCTGGCGGTAGGCCACCGGGTCCTTGCCGGCCTTGGCGGCCAGCTGGTCGATGGTGTGCTCCATCACGAAGGCGGTGTGCGTGGCGCCCACCGAGCGCCACCAGAGCACCGGGACGCCGATATCCGGGAACGCCACCTGGGCGTCGACCACCGGCGTCGCTTTCAGATAGGGCGAGTCGTTGATGCCCTCGAACGCCGAGGAGTCGGGACCCTTGCCCATCGGCATGGGCGCGCCCTTCATGATCGACTGGGTTACGATCCGGTGGCGCCACGCCGCTGGCAGGCCGTCCTTGTCCAGCTTCACCTTCAGGGCATGCAGGACGATCGGCCGGAAGTAGCCCGACCGCATGTCGTCCTCGCGCGTCCAGACCAGCTTCACCGGGCGGCCCTTGCCGACCTTCTTGGCGATATGGACGCATTCGACGGCGTAGTCCGACTGGAAGGTGGCGCGGCGACCAAATGAGCCGCCCGCGAACAGGGTTTCGATCTCGACCGAACCGGGCAGGCAACCGACGACCTTGGCGACGTTCAGCTGGTCCAGCGTCGGACCCTGCGAACCGAAGGTCAGCTTGACCTTGTTGCCGTCGACAGCCGCCACGCAGTTCATCGGCTCCATGGTGGCGTGGGCCAGATACGGGAACTCGTAGTTCAGCTCGACCACGTCGGCGCCCTTGGCCGCGTCCAGGGCGGCCGCGTCGCCGCGCTGGTCGAAGGGCTCCCATTTGACCGAGGCGTCCTTGCCGGACAACACGTCGCGATAGCCCTGGATGATCGCCGGGCTGCCGCGCTTCTCGGCCTTCTCCTCGTCCCATTCGACTTTCAGGGCCTCGCGGCCCATGCGGGCGGCGTAGGTGTTCTGGGCGACGACGGCGATCCCGGTGGGGATCTCGAAAACATCGACGACCCCCGGGATCTTCTTGGCCTCGCCGGCGTCGAAGCTTTTCACCTTGCCGCCGAACCGGGGCGGATGGGCGACCATCGCCGTTAGCATGTCGGGCAGGCGGACGTCCTGAGTGTAGCGCGCCGTACCGTCGCTCTTGGCTTGCGAGTCCTTGCGGCGCACGCGGTCGGAGCCGATGAGCGTGAACGCCTTCGGATCCTTCAGCTTGGGATCGGCGGGCGGATTGACCTTGGCGGCGTCGTTCAGGAGCTCGCCAAAGGTGGCGGTCTTGCCCGACGTGTGGGTCAGGACGCTGTCCTTGACCGTGATCTCGCCGACAGGGACGTTCCAGCGGTTGGCGGCGGCCTGGACGAACATCGCCCGAGCGCCGGCGCCGGCCTTGCGAAGCTGATCCCATGAGTTCGAGATCGCCGATGATCCGCCCGTAAGCTGCGCGCCCATCGTCCCATTGGCGTAAAGTTTAGCGTTGGCGGGGGCCTGCTCGACCTTCACCTTGCTCCAGTCGGCGTCCAGCTCCTCGGCGACGATGGCCGCCAGGCCCGCGTGATTGCCCTGGCCAAATTCGATGTGCTTGGAGATCACCGTCACCGCGCCGTCGGGCGCGATCTTGATGAAGGGGCCAAAGGCGCCGACCTCGACCTTCGAGCCGGCGCTCATCAGGTCGGCGGGAGAACACCCGACCACGAGCGCGCCGCCGACGAGGGTCGAGGCGACCACGACATCGCGGCGGCTGGGTTGAACGGCCTTCAGGCCTTTGGGATCGACTGGAGCGTTCATCGGCCGGCTCCCCGGTGCGTCGCGCCCGAGGCGGCGACGATGGCTTCATCGATGTCGGCGTGCGCTTCGCCCGTGGGCGGGCCGAAATCGGCGGCGTCCTTGATCGCGGCGCGGATGCGTTGGTAGGCGCCGCAGCGGCAGATGTTGCCCGCCATGGCCTCATCGATGTCCTGGTCGGTGGGCTTGGGTTTCTGGGCCAGGAGCGCACAGGCCGACATCACCTGGCCCGACTGGCAATAGCCGCACTGGGGAACGTCGTGACGCACCCAGGCCTGCTGCACCGGATGCTGACCGCCCAGGCCCTCGATCGTCGTGACCTTGGCTCCGCCCACGGCCTCAATCGGCGTAACGCATGACCGGATCGGCTGGCCGTCCAGGTGCACCGTGCAGGCGCCGCATTGCGCGACGCCGCAGCCGAACTTGGTGCCGGTCATGCCGAGCTCATCGCGCAGCACCCACAGCAGAGGCGTCTCGGGCGCGGCTTGCACCGAGACCGGCTTGCCGTTGATGTCCAGGGTCATGGCCATGCGTCTTCGCCTCCCAACGAAAGACGGGACGCATCGCGCCCCAAACGAAACCTAACACTGTTCACACATGGCTTGGCCAGAAGGATTTTCAACCGCGCGGCTCGCAAGCTTTCCGACCGCGAAAATCGCGATCCGAACGCGGGTTAGGAGGGCGCCGAGCGCGAAACGGGCTATGCTGCCCAGCGTCCAGGAGTTCGCGTCATGCGCCGCATCGTCATCACCGCCGCCATCCTATCCGTTGCGCTTGCAGGGTGCGTGACGGTCAAGCCGATGGACTCCACCGATGCGCCCATCCGTTACAGCTGCAAGGCGGGCAAGCGGTTCACCGCCGCATACGCGCTACACGGCAAGCGGGTCGTCGTGACCGCTGGCGGCGCGACCAAGACGCTCAAATTGGCGCGTTCGGCTTCCGGCGCGCGCTACACGGCGGGTAAAGCCGAGATCTGGAGCAAGGGCGCCGACGCCATGCTGACCGGGTTCCCCGGCGGCCCCTACGACGACTGCCGTTCGCAATAAACTCGAGGTTTCGTGTTGGATTCGTTTCCCGCTTTCTTCCCCTTGGCTGGTCGCAAGGTGGTGATCGCCGGTTCCGGCGAAGCCGCCGAAGCCAAGGCGCGGTTGTTCGAAGGCTCGCCCGCGACGCTGGTCCGCCTGGATGGCCATGCGGCCTATCTGCCGGGATCCTACAGCGGCGCGGCCTTCGCCTTCATCGCCAGTCCGGACGAGGTGTTCGTCCAGGCCGCCGCCGGCGCGGCGCGAGCGGCGCGGGTTCTGGTCAATGTCGTGGATCGGCCTGAGCTCTGCGACTTCAACACGCCCGCGGTGATCGACAGAGGCCAGGTCGTAGCAGCTGTCGGAACCGGCGGCGGGGCGCCGGTCCTGGCCACCATGCTGCGCAACGACATCGAGGCTCAGGTGCCGGAGGGCACGGGCCGGGTGGCGGCGTTGCTCGCCAAGTTCCAGAGCGAGGTGCGCAAGACCTTGCCCGCCTTGCACGAGCGCCGCGCGTTCCTGCGCGACGCGGTGATGGGCGAGGCGGCCGTCGCTGCTCGGGCGGGCGACATGGACCGCGCCGGCCAATTGTTCCGCGAGGCCCTGGCCAAGGGCGGCGCGCGCAAGGGCGTCGTGCGCTTCATCGCCGGCAAGGGGCCGGCCGACCTGCTGACGCTCCGTGCGCTCCGCGCGCTCGGCGCAGCCGATGTCTTGGTGATCGACGCCGACGTCGAGCCCGAGGTGCTGAAGATGGCGCGACGCGACGCCGAGCGGCTGGACCCCGAGGGCGCCGACGCCGAACATCTGATCCAACTGGCCCGTGAGGGGCGTCAGATCGTCCGGCTGATCACCCATCCGGTGGATCCGGCTCTGGTGCACGCCCTCACCCAGGCCGAGGTCGCGGTCGAGGTTATCCCCGTCGCGACCTGACCGTTTGGGTCAGTTCAGCGGCCGTTCCTTCGTCTCCGGCAGCAGGAAGGCGGTGGTGAGCACGCTGAGCAGGGTGAAGGCGACAGGGTACCACAGGCCCGCATAGATGTTGCCGACCGCCGCCACGATGGCGAAGGCGAAGAACGGCACGAAGCCGCCGACCCAGCCCGTGCCGATATGGTAGGGCAGCGACAGCGCCGTGTAGCGGACGCGGGTCGGGAACAGCTCGACCAGGCATGCAGCCAGTGGCCCGAACAGCGCCGTTGCCGCGATCACAAAGACGAACAGCACGCCCAGGATCATCGGGATATTCATCCGCGCGGGATCGGCCTTGGCCGGGTAGCCCGCCTCGACAAGCGCGGCCTTGATCCGGGTCTCCACCTCGGCCTTCGTCGCCTTGACCTCATCCTTGCCAAGACCGGCGGCGCTCTTGGAGGCGACTTCGGCGCCGCCAATACGCATCACCGCGACAGCGCCGGCCGGCGCAGCCTCGTTCGCGTAGGAGACGCCGGCGTTGGCCAGGGTGCTCTTGACGATGTCGCACGAGGTCACGAAGGCGGTCTTGCCGACGGGATCGAATTGCAGCGAGCAGTCCTTGGGATCGGCGAACACGACCACCGGCGCCTTGGCGCTGGCTTCGGCGAGCGCCGGATTGGCGGCCTTTTCCAACAGGTGGAAGCCAGGGAAGTAAAACAACAGCGCCAGGGTCATGCCGCCCAGCATCACCGGCTTGCGGCCGATCTTGTCCGACAGCCAGCCAAAGACGACATAGAAGATGGCGCTGATCGCCGTCGCGATCATCATCAACTCGTTGATCGTCACCGGATCGACCTTCAGGAACTTTTCCATGAAGGTCTGGACGTAGAAGAAGCTCGTGTACCAGACCGCGCCCTGGGCGCACATCATCGAGACGAAAGCCAGGATCACCAGCTTGAGGTTGCTCCACTGACCGAAGGCTTCGGCGTAGGGCGCCTTGGAGGCCTGTCCCTCGGCTTTCATGGCTTCGAAGGTAGGGCTTTCGGTCAGCTTGAGGCGCATCCAGACCGAGACGCCCAAAAGGCCGATCGAGACGGCGAACGGGATCCGCCAGCCCCAGGCGTCGAAGGCGTCGGGCCCGACATACTTGCCGAGCACCCAGCGGGTGGCCAGGATCACGAGCAGCGCGCCGAACAGGCCAAACGCGGCCGAGGTCTGCACCCAAGAGGTCGACCAGCCGCGCTTGTTGGCGGGGGAGTGCTCGGCGACATAGATAGCCGCGCCGCCGTACTCGCCGCCCAGGGCGAAGCCCTGCAGGCAGCGCATGATGATCAACAGGATCGGCGCGATGATCCCGGCCTGCGCGTAGGTCGGCAGGAAGGCGATAGCGAAGGTCGCGCCGCCCATCAGCAGAACGGTCGCCAGGAACGCGCCCTTGCGGCCGGCCTGGTCGCCGATCTTGCCGAACACCAGGGCGCCCAGCGGCCGGAACGCGAATCCGACGCCAAACAGGGCGAGGGCGGCGATATAGCCGGCGGTCTCGTTCAGGCCGGCGAAGAAGGTCTTCGAGATCACCTGGGTCAGGCTGCCGAAGATGAAGAAGTCGTACCACTCGAAGGCCGTGCCGGCCGATGAGGCCGCGACCACCGTACGCATCGACGCGCGTTCCTGACCTTCTTCCGCCATCTCATTCCCCCAATTTTGGACCTGCTTAGCGTGGTTCAGGGTTTGGGGGAACGGGGTTAGGCGACCGCAGCCTTGTTGTCCGGTTCCTTCTTGGACAGGCGCAGGATCTCGGCCACCAAGGCCGTCGGCGAGATCGGTTTGGCGGCGACCCCGTCCATGCCCGCCGCGCGGTAGGCCGCTCGCTGATGAGCCATCACATTGGCGGTCAGGGCGATGATCGGCGCGCGACCGGCCGGACCGGGGAAGGCGCGAATATGTCGCGAGGCTTCCAGGCCATCCATGCCCGGCATCTGCACATCCATCAGGATCAGGTCGAAGGCGCCGCTTGCGGCCGCCGCGACGCCCGCTGCGCCGTCGTCGGCCACGCTGACCTCTGCGCCCAGCTGCTCAAGAATCCGCCGAGCGACCAGTTGGTTCGTACGATTGTCCTCCACGACCAACACCCGGAGCCCCATCAGCAGGTCCAGGCTCTCGCCGGGCTCGACGTTCGGCGGCGCCGCCGGCGGTGCTGCGATGCTCAACGAGAATGTCGAGCCCTCGCCCGGGATCGAACTGAAGGCGACTTCGCCGCCCAACATGCGGGCCAGCTTGCGCGTGATCGCCAGCCCAAGACCCGAGCCCCCAAACCGGCGGGTGGTCCCCGCATCAGCCTGTTGAAAGCGCTCGAAGAGCCTGCCTTGCGCTTCAAGAGGCACGCCCACGCCGGTGTCGATGACGTTAAACACAAGCTGTGGCCCCGCATCGGTGATCACGCGTCGCGCGCGCACCGTCACCGAGCCCTTCAAGGTGAACTTCACGGCGTTGCCCACGAGGTTGAACAGCGCCTGACGGACCCGGGTGGGGTCAGTCTCAATCCATCCCATGTCCTCGGGGAGGTCCAGCTCCAGACGCAGGCCCTTGTGCGACGCCTGGGCGGCCAGGAGCCGGGCCACGCCCCGTACGAGCTCGCAGGGATCGACGGGTTCGCGGTTGAGGTCGAGACGCCCCGCCTCAATGCGAGAGATGTCGATGACGTCGTCGAGCAAGGTTGAGAGCATCTGACCGGCGGCGAGCGCTTCGCCCAAGAGATCGGCGCTGTCGCCGGGCGGGAGCTCGCGCTTGAGCACATGCATCACGCCCAGAACGCCGTTCATGGGCGTGCGAATCTCGTGACTCATATTGGCCAGGAACTGCGCCTTGGCCTCGTTGGCGGCCTGGGCGGCGCGCTCGGCCGCGATCAAGGCCAGCTCGGCCTTCTTCTTTTCGTCGATGTCCAGGATCAGGCCCACGGCCTTGCGCGCCTGACCCTGTCCGTCGCGCCGGACCTCGTGGAAAATCCGGACCCAGCGCGTTTCGCCCTCGGGCGAGATCAGTCGGACCTCGTAGTGTTGGGGCCCCGTGCGCCCCTCGCGCCACCAGACGGCGGCGGTTTCATAAAGCTGGGCCCTGTCGTCGGGATGCACCATCGGCCAGACCGCGTCCTGGACGTCCCGATAGGCGATCCGACGGCCCATCATGCGATGGAACTCCGGAGAGCCCCAGAAGGCCTGCTTCTCGTGATCGATCTCGTAGACGCCCGCCCGGGCTGCGCCCAAGGCCACTTTCAGCCGCCGCGCATTGTTTCGAGCGTCGCGCCGCGCCTCGGTGAGGGCGGTGATCTCGTCCATGTAGGTGATGACGCCGACAATTTCGCCGGCGACGTCACGCCAGGGCCGTGCCTCCCAGCGGAACGCGCGCTCGACGCCTTCGGCGTCGTAGAGGCGGTCTTCCCGTCGCTTCACGATCTCGCCTGAGAGCGCGCGGGTGACCCGGGTCACGAACCGTTGGCGCGCTCCGTTCGTCAGCTCGGTCAGGGTCTTGCCGATGACCTGGTCTTCGGTCGACCGGAAGATCTCCAGGAACCGCGGGCTGACCATCCTCAGCCGCATGTCCAGGTCGTAAACCGCCACGGCGAAGGGCGCGTCCTCGATCAGGCGGCGGGCGCGACGCTCGCTCCAGATCGCCTTGTCGCGGCTGCGGGCTACGTCGGTGATGTTCTGCGAAACGCCTTTGAGCGCAAACAGCGACCCAGGCGTCGCTTCGGCGCGATAGGTCGCGCGCAGCGTGAACCAGCGGCCGTCATTGGCCCGAAGTCTATACTCCAGCGAGCCCCCTTCTCCGGTCAGGACGGCGCGTGCGAAGGCCGCCTGGACACTGGCGCGCTGGTCGTCTGGCAGGCGGGCGAGGAACAGCTCGGCGGTGGCGACATCTTCCGGCGACACGCCCATCAGGGCCAGCGCGTCCGGCGCCCAGTCGATGCGTCCCGTCTCGGGATCATAGCTCCAGACGCCGATCCCGGCTTTCTCGGCGAGCAAGGCCTGGGTCCGCCGCGCTGCGTCCAGCTCGAGACGCGCCTGAACTTCGGCGGAGATGTCGTGCATGACGCCGACCATCTCGCCGTTCGGGCCAAGACGTGAGCGGCCTTGTAGCCAGATCCAGCGGCCGTCCCTGCAGCGGATCTTCAGCTCATTGATCGCCGACCCTGTCTCGCGAAGCCGGTGACCTGTGTCGACGAGCTCGGCCTGACTGTCTGGGTGGACGAACTTGATCGTGGGTTGTCCCACCAGTTCGTGCTGCGCCCAGCCGGTCAATTGCGACCAGGCCTCGTTGACGCTGATGAACCGGCCGTCTGCGGACACGACCGTGAAGAGATCGCTGGCGTGGGCGAAGAACCAGCGCGCAGCCTCGACCTCGTCAAAGGACGAGGCGGGAGGGGGCGCAGGAGTCGACACCTTGGACATCCGGTCTCCAAAAAGTTGGGCGGATGTTGGGGCGCAACCGTAAACTTATGGTTCGCGCGGCGTAGCAATGTTCGGCGAACGAGGAGGGGCGCGCGGTTTCAGACCTCGGCCCATTGCCGCAACAGGTTATGATAGACGCCCGTGAGCGACAGGATTGCGTCGTCGTCCCGCTCGATCTTTCGGGACAACCGCTGGATGGCGACGTCCATGTCCAGCAGCAGGGTGCGCCTGGCGTCGTCGCGGATCAGGCTCTGGATCCAGAAGAAGCTCGCCGTACGGCGGCCGCGGGTCACGGGCGTGACGTGGTGCAGGCTGGTGCTGGGGTAGAGGATGGCGTCTCCGGCAGCCAGCTTGACGACATGGTCGCCATAAAGGTCGTTCACCACCAGTTCGCCGCCGTCATAGTCTTCGGGCTCGGCCAGGAAGAGGGTGCATGACAGGTCGGTGCGCAGGCGCCGCCCGGTCACAGGGTCGCGTCGGATGGCGTTGTCGACATGATCCCGAAAACCCATGCCCTCGCCATAGCGGTTGAACATCGGCGACAGGATGGTCTGGGGCAGGGCGGCCGAGACGAACAAGGGATTGGCTTCCAAGGCCTGGACGATGATCGCCCCGACATGACGCGCCTCGGCGCTGTCCTGCGGCAACTGTTCGTTGTTCTTGGCCATCGCAGCCTGAAACCCCGAGGTGACGTTTCCATCCACCCAAGGTCCGGCGTCGAGGATCGCGCGGCACTCGGCCACCTGCGTTTTGGTCAGCACCTCGGGAATCTGCAGCATCATCAGCGACATCCTATTTGCGAACCATTCCTATCTGGCCGGCCTTGTCGATCCTTTGATCCGGATCAGATCATCGCCGGTCCCGAAAGAAAAAGCGCCCCGGCCGGACTTGGGCCGGACGGGGCGCTGGGTGAAGTCCTTCGAGGGGAGGTCAGTACTTCACGTTGACGGTCAAGATCGCCTGCCGACCGGGCGCCGGGTCGGCGTGGTGGACGCCGTTGGTTCGCAGGATGTAGCGCTCATCCGTCAGGTTCTGGACGTTGAGCTGCAGGTCGATCGTCTTGCTCAGCGACCAGGACGCAAAGGCGTCGTAACGGGTGTAGGACGGTGCGAAGACCTTGTTGGCCCCGCCGCCGGCCCCGCCCTGATTGCCGCCGAAGCTCTTGGAGACGTAGTAGGCGCCGCCGCCCACCGACAGCTGCGGCGTCACCCGGTAGGTCGAGAACAGGCTGACGGTATGCTTGGGCGTATTGGCCAGCGGATCACCGACGTTGACGCTGGTGTAGGGGCCCCGGACCAGCTCGCTGTCCATGTAGGTGTAGCCGCCGAAGACCTGCCAGGCGCGGGTGACAGACCCCGAGACGCCCAGCTCGACGCCCTGCACCCGAACTTCGCCCGCCTGCTCGGTCTGGGTCGCGCTGACGGCGATCACCGCGTTCTTGCGCTCGGTCCGGAAGACCGCGCCCGACAACGCCAGCTTGTCGCCGAACACGTTCCACTTGGCGCCCGCTTCAAGGCTGGTGGTGTCCTCAGGATCGAGCAGCGCCTGGGCTGGTGTGGCGGCGGTGTTCTGGTCGCCGGCGGCGATCGTCGGTGGGGTCGAGGCCGTCGCATACGACACATAGAGGCTGCTTGACGGCGTCGGCTTGTAGTTCAGCCCGATCTGATAGTTGACGAAGTCCCAGCTGGCCTTGGCCAGGCTGGCGTAGGTCACGCCGGTGACCACGCCATTGGCGGAGGTCGCGGTCGCGTTGAAGCCCTGCGTGGAATAGTCGTCGTAGCGGACGCCCAGGTTCAGCAGCAGCTTCTGCGTCAGGTCGATCGTATCGAACGCATAGATCGAGCCGCTGCGGGTCTTGGACTGGGAGGCGGGGCCGCGATTGATCACGCCGGTCCAGGCGTCGTTCGGATTGGGAGCGTAGAGCCGCGTGCAGTCGCCCGTGCCCGCGCCGGTGAAGCCGGTCGGACAGGTCGACCCCGCCGTCGTGAAGATCACGTAGGTGGCGTTGTCGTTGATCTCGCGCGACAGCTCCAGGCCGAGGTTGAAGCGGTTCTTGAGGCCGGCCAGTTCGAACTTGCCCGTCAGGTCGGTGACGAAGGCGGTGGTCTCGGTCTCGTTCCAGCGCGACTTGGTCCCGCGCTTCATCCACCATTCGCCGGCCACGAACTGGGCCGCGCCGCCGTCGCCGGGGTTGGTGACCAGATAGTCGTTCAGCGTCTTGCCGTAGCGGATCACCTGGCGGACGGCGAGGTTCTCGTTGATCTCGTGACGGACGGCGACCGTGGCGATGTCGGCCTTGGTCTTCATCCAGTCGCGATCCAGGCCGTAATAGGCGTTGCGCGAGACATCCAGGATGCCATCGGCCGGGCGCGAGCGGCCGTCGGTGCCTGCCACGCCCCAGGTGCGCTTTGCCGCCAGCGGAATCCCGTAGTCCGGATCCTGGTCGCTATCGAGGTGATAATAGCTGAGCGTGGCCTGGGTTTGGGTGTCGATGCCGAAGGCCAGGGACGGCGCCAAGCCCCAGCGCTTGAAGTCAACGCTGTCGCGCCCGGGCGTATCGCCGCCGGTCGCCATCAGGTTCAGACGGAAGGCGGCGTTCTTGCCAAAGGCGTAATTGCCGTCGGCGGTGACGCGGTAATAGTTGTCCGTGCCGCCAGCGGCTGAGCCGGCCACGAAGGTGTCGAGCTTGGGCGACTTGGACGACAGATTGATGCTGCCGCCGCCCGAACCGCGACCGCTGTAGACCGAGTCCGGCCCCTTGATCACTTCGACCTGCTCGAGGTTGAACACCTCGCGGGTCTGGCCGCCCGTATCGCGGACGCCGTCGACGAACACGTTGTTGCCCGAGCTCTGGCCGCGGATGAACGGCCGGTCGGCCAGCGGCTGTCCGCCTTCGCCCGCGCCGAACGTGATGCCCGGCGAGGTGCGCAGGATATCCGCCAGCGAGGTGGCGGCGGTCTGCTCGATGATCTTCGAGGGAATGACCGTCACCGACCGCGGGGTGTCCAGGAGCGGCGCGGTGAACTTGCTCGACGAGGGGTCGGCCACCCGCTTGGCGTCGATCTTGACGCCGGAGACTTCCGTGCCGTCGGCGGTCGACGCCGTGGCGATCGGCGCAGCGGCGTCCAGCTCGGTCGCCGAGACGGCTTGGGCCAGGCCAAGTCCCGCGAGCCCGGCGACAGCGGCGGCGCCCAAGGCGCGGCGGGGCCGGCTTACAACGCCAGCGAAGTTCGGATTACGCATATTGATTGTCCCCAGAGAGCGCCAACACCGCTCTTCTTGAAATTGCGAGGCGTTCTTAGCGATCTTGCAATGCATTCGCAATGATAATCGTTCGCAATTGCGGCGCGTGCGCCGTGGACCAAGCAAAGGCTTGGGCCCTCCCAACCCTCTCGCGCTCGTGATAAGCCGCTAAGGGCCGCGCGACTGGCGTTCGGAGGGAAACGACCCTCGGGAAGCGCGACCTGTCAGAGCCGTTCGCCTGGGCGCCCCATCGAACCCGAGAGAGGATGCGCACCCATGCCCGAAGCTAAGACCTGGATCGCCTTTACACTTGTCTGCCTAGGCATGGCCCTGACGCCGGGGCCGAACATGCTCTACCTGGTCAGCCGTTCGATCTGTCAGGGCCGCTGGGCTGGGATCGTGTCGCTGATTGGCACGGGGGCGGGCTTCGTCGTCTACCTGCTGTGCGCGGCGCTGGGCATCACCGCGCTCCTGATGGCCGCGCCGATCGCCTACGACCTGCTTCGCTTCGGCGGAGCCTTGTATCTTGCCTGGCTGGCGTGGCAGGCGATCCGCCCCGGCGGCGCCTCGCCGTTCCAGGTGCGCGAGTTGCCCAAGGACAGCCCCGCCAAGCTGATCACGATGGGTTTCGTCACCAACATGCTCAATCCCAAGGCCGCGATGCTTTACCTGTCGCTGCTGCCCCAGTTCATCAAGCCCGAGCAAGGCGGCGTCTTCAGCCAGTCTCTGGCGCTGGGCCTGACCCAGATCGGCGTCAGCCTGACCGTCAACGGCGCGATCTGTCTCGCCGCCGGAACCATCGCCGGTTTTCTCGCCACCCGGCCGAGCTTTGCGCTTGTGCAGCGCTGGCTGATGGCCACGGTGCTCGGCGGGCTGGCCGTGCGGATGGCCACGGAAGCGCGGCGCTGATCACGGGCTTGACGCTCCGGCAGGGGGCGGGCCTATCGAGGCGTTCTCTGGAGTCGCCGATGAAGACCGTCCCCGCCGCCATCCTGGCCGCCGCTCTGACCCTCACGGCCGCCGCTGCGGAGGCTTCCAGCCTCCAGGCGTGCGCTGTGCCCAAGGATGTCACGCCATCGCCGACCGAGATCCCGCCGCCTGACGAGATCCATCCCAACGTGCCGATCGCGGCCTATCTGCTGGCGCTCTACTGGTCGCCCGAGGCCTGCCGCGCCGGCATCCCGGAGTCCGACAAGGCGATCCAGTGTGAGGCCAACCGCTTCGGGTTCACCGTGCACGGCCTGTGGCCCAACGGACCCGACAAGGTGCATCCGCGCTATTGCCGCATGAGTCCGCCGATGCGGGTGAAGACGGTGAAAGCCAATCTGTGCATGACCCCTTCACCCTGGCTTCTGCAGCACGAGTGGCAGGCGCACGGAACCTGTAACTGGAAGACGCCGGAGGCCTACTTCAAGAAGACCCGCCAGATCCGGGACCGGCTGAACATTCCCGATCTGGACCCGGGCGCCGACGAAACCATGACCGCCGGAGAGATTCGCCAAGCCTTCATCGCACGCAATCGGGGGATGACCCGCGAGGGTCTGAACGTCCGGGTCAAGCAAGGCCGTTTGACCGAGGTCTGGGTCTGCATGGATCTGAAGTACACACTCGCGGCCTGCCGGGGCGACAATGGCGCGCAGGACGGGGCGGTGGTGAAGGTGACGCCCAAGCGCTAATTACAGCGCGGCCGGCGGCCGGATGCGGCGTGACAGCGCTTCGACGAAGCCGAACAAGCCGAAGGCGACCAGCCCCAGCGCGACAAGGCCCAGGATCCAGGGACCGGCGGGCTGTTGTTCGACGACCTGTAGCGCGTCGCCCCAGCTGCGAGCCTGGCTCGCACGCACCTCAAGCCCGGCGACCACCAGGAAAGCGCCGAGCGGTAAGGTGGCGAGACCGCGCGCTGCATAGCCGATCTTGGCCAGCGGAACGACCCGCGCGCAGGTGTCTGCGTCGCAAGAGAGGCGTTTGGCGAAGTCCTGCATCAGACCCTGGATCACATTGCCGATCCCGAAGCCCAGCACGATCAGGCCCGCGACGACGAGGATGCGGTCACCCCCGGGCCAGCCCAGGATCGCTTCGGCGTACTGGTGAGCGCTCTGGGTCTCGTCCGCCTCGCCGACGTCCTCGAAGACGTCCAGAAGCTCCAGCGCCGACCATGCGAGACCACCGTAGACCAACCCGCTCAGGGCCTGTCCGCCCCGGATCGCCCAGCCCTTGAGCGTCGTCCCGTGTCGATCAGCATCGAAGAGCGCCTGCACGCCGCGCCAGACCGCGAAGCCCACCAGACCTGCGGCGACAATCACGATCAGGACGCCGCCGAGCGGCCAGGCCGCCCACGTCTCAAGCACCTCGCGCGCGCCTTTGGCCCTCGGGGTCAGATCGAGCGCCGCCAGAAAGGCCATCGCACCCAGCCCCACGTAGACGGCGCCGCGGGCGGCGTAGCCGATGCGGGCCGACCATTGCAGGACCGTGGCAAGTTCGGGCGGCGCACCCAAAAAGGCGGCGCGTCGGATCATGATGCGGTTTCTCCCTGCTCTGGGGCGAAACGCAGGACAGGGGCGGGGGCTCCAAACGCAAAACGGGCGGCCCCTTTCGGAGCCGCCCGCCTGATAGCGTCCGGAATGGGAAGCTGAAAAAGCCTTAGGCTTCTTCGGCCGCCGCTTCCTTCTTCGACAGGTCTTCGCCGGTTTCCTGGTCGACGACCTTCATCGACAGCTTGGTCTTGCCGCGGTCGTCGAAGCCCAGGAGCTTCACCTTGACCATCTGGCCTTCCTTCAGCACGTCCGACGGCTTGGCGACGCGTTCGTTGCTGATCTGGCTGACGTGAACCAGACCGTCCTTGGCGCCGAAGAAGTTCACGAAGGCGCCGAAGTCGACGACCTTCACGACCTTGCCGTCGTAGATCTTGCCCACTTCAGCTTCGTCGGTGATCGACTTGATCCAGTCGATCGCGGCCTTGATCTTGGCGCCGTCCGACGCCGAGACCTTAACGGTGCCTTCGTCGTTGATGTCGACCTTGGCGCCGGTGGTGGCGACGATCTCGCGGATCACCTTGCCGCCCGAACCAATCACTTCACGGATCTTGTCGGTCGGGATGGTGATGGTCTCGATCTTCGGCGCGAAGTCGCCCACGTCCGCGCGCGGCGCGTCCATGGCCTTGTTCATTTCGCCCAGGATGTGCGCGCGGCCTTCCTTGGCTTGCGCCAGGGCCTGCTCCATGATCGCGGGCGTGATGCCGGCGATCTTGATGTCCATCTGCAGCGAGGTCAGGCCTTCGCTGGTGCCGGCGACCTTGAAGTCCATGTCACCCAGGTGATCTTCATCACCCAGGATGTCCGACAGAACCGCAAAGCCGTCCTTTTCCAGGATCAGGCCCATGGCGATGCCCGAGACCGGACGGACCAGCGGCACGCCGGCGTCCATCATGGCCAGCGACGAACCGCAGACCGTGGCCATCGAGGACGAACCGTTCGACTCGGTGATCTCCGAGACCAGACGGATCGTGTAGGGGAAGTCTTCCTTGCTCGGCAGCATCGGGCGCAGGGCGCGCCAGGCCAGCTTGCCGTGACCGATCTCGCGACGGCCCGGCGAGCCCATGCGGCCCGTCTCACCGACCGAGTAGGGCGGGAAGTTGTAGTGCAGCAGGAAGGACTCCTTGTAGGTCCCTTCCAGGGCGTCGATGAACTGCTCGTCGTCGCCGGTGCCCAGGGTGGCGACCACGATCGCCTGGGTCTCGCCGCGGGTGAACAGGGCCGAACCGTGGGTGCGCGGCAGGATGCCGACTTCGCCCAGGATCGGACGGACGGTCTTCACGTCACGGCCGTCGATGCGCAGGCCGGTGTCCAGGATGCCGCGACGCACGACGTCGGCTTCCAGTTCCTTGAAGATCGCGCCCAGCTTCAGCGGGTCGTAGCCAGTCGGGTTCTCTTCCGAGAGGCCCAGTGCCGCGACGGCCTTCTTCTTGGCGGCGCCGACCGCTTCATAGCGGTCCTGCTTCTTCTGGATCTTGTAGGCGGCGGCGATGTCGGCGCCCACGAGGTCCTTCATCTTGGCCTTGATCGCGTCGGTGTCTTCCGGCTCGAACGCGAAGGGCTCCTTGGCGGCGTGCTCGGCCAGGTCGATGATCGCGTCGATCACGGCCTGCATCTGCTGGTGGGCGAAGTTGACGCCGCCCAGCACGATCTCTTCCGAGAGCTCCTGGATTTCCGATTCAACCATCATCACGGCGTCGGCGGTGCCGGCCACGACGAGGTCCATCTTGCTTTCCTTCATCTCATCGAGAGTCGGGTTCAGCACGTAGGCGCTGTCGACCCAGCCCACGCGGGCCGCGCCGATCGGGCCCATGAACGGGGCGCCCGACAGGGTCAGGGCGGCCGAGGCGGCGACCATGCCCAGGATGTCGGGATCGTTCTCGAGGTCGTGCTGCAGCACGGTGACGACGACCTGGACTTCGTTCTTGAAGCCCTTGACGAACAGCGGGCGGATCGGACGGTCGATCAGGCGGGAGACCAGGGTCTCCTTTTCCGACGGACGGCCTTCGCGCTTGAAGAAGCCGCCGGGGATCTTGCCGGCCGCGAAGGTCTTTTCCTGATAGTTGACCGTCAGCGGGAAGAAGTCTTGGCCCGGCTTCTGGCTCTTGGCGAACACGGCGGTGGCCAGGACGACGGTTTCGCCCATGGTGGCCAGGACAGCGCCGTCGGCTTGACGGGCGATGCGACCGGTTTCGAGGACCAGCGTCTTGCCGCCCCACTCGATCGTCTTGCGTTTGATATCGAACATTTTTCTTCTTTCGGTTCCCGCGGGCGGATTCCCGTCGGGGCGGACAGGGGCGGACGGCTAACGGAAGCCGGCCCGATGATCCTCATCCAGTGTGACAGGCGGGTTTGAGGACGTGAACCCTCGGACAGTCGGACAATCCGTTTTGAGCGGACCACCCTGGGGTAATCCGGCGTTCGGCCTGTCTCGGCCGCCGGATCCCAAATACGCGATCCGCCGCCCTGCCGGAGCGGGGCGGCGGATCTTGATGCCTTAGCGACGCAGACCCAGCTTTTCGATCAGGGACTGATAGCGACCGGCGTCGGACTTCTTCAGGTGGTCGAGAAGCCGGCGACGCTGGGAAACCAGCTTCAGCAGGCCACGACGGCTGTGGTTGTCCTTCTTGTGCGTCTTGAAGTGCTCGGTCAGGTTCGAGATGCGTTCCGAGAGGATCGCGACCTGGACTTCAGCGCTGCCGGTGTCACCCGCGCCGCGGGCGTGTTCGGCGATGAGAGCGGCCTTGCGCTCGATAGTGATCGACATCGGGTTGTCTCCGCTCAGGTGAGTTGGAAGACCCGCACGGGATTGAGCTTCCCAGCGCGCATCTCGCACAGGGCCACCAACCTGTCGCCGGACATGGCGGAAACAGTGCGATCGCCGGGCGGAAGCTCGGCTTTCAACGTTTCCACCTGACGCGGAAGCAGGACGATGGCGCGTCCCTGTGCAAGCCGGAAGGCGTCTTCATCGGTCACGGCCAACGCCGGGATGTCGTCCAGCGCGGTCTCGACCGGAAGCAATGCCTCCGACAGCCGGGCCTCATAGCTCAAATTCTCCAGAGTTTCCAGCGCTATCGCCGAAGCCTCGGAGAACCCGCCCACCCGCGTGCGGCGAAGGTCGGCGACGTGACCGCAGGTTCCCAAGGCCTTGGCCAGGTCCCGGACCACGGCGCGCACATAGGTGCCCTTGCCGCATTCCATCGTGAGCGTCACGTGATCGGCGTCTGGCTGGTCCACGACCTTGAGGTCGAAGATGCTGACCTTTCGGGTCGGCAGCTCGAATTCAACGCCGTCGCGGGCCAGATCATAGGCCCGTTCCCCGTCGACCTTGATGGCCGAGAAGTTGGGCGGAACCTGATCGACCTCGCCGATGAAGGCGGGCAGCGCCGCCTCCACCGCTTCGCGGGTCGGACGCACGTCGGAGGTCGCGGTGGTCTCGCCCTCGCGATCCAGCGTCGTTGTGTCGCGGCCCCAGGCGATGGTGAAGCGATAGGCCTTGTCGGCGTCCATCAGGAACGGGACGGTCTTGGTCGCCTCGCCCAGGGCGATGGGCAGGATTCCCGTCGCCAGCGGATCCAGCGTGCCGGCGTGGCCGCCCTTCTGGGCGTTGAACGCGCGGCGCACGCGGGAGACGGCCGTCGTCGAGGTCAGGTCGTAGGGCTTGTCCAGGCAAAGCCAGCCCGAGACGGCGTCGCCCTTTTTGCGGCGGGCCACGCTCAGGCCTCGTCTTCGTCGTAGACCACGTCGGACAGGCGGCGGGTGTCCTGCTGAACGCGCGGATCCAGGAACAGCTTGTCCATATAGGCGGCCGTGCCGAAGCTCTCGTCGTGGATGAACTTCAGGTCCGGCGTGAACTTCATGTCGATACTGCGGCCGAGGCGCCCGCGCAGGAACTTCGACACCCGGTTCAGGCCCTTGATGATGTCCGTCGTATCCTGGCCGGTCAGGCCAGCGCCGAGCGGCTCGACGAAGCAGATGGCGTGCTTCAGGTCGGGGCTCATTCGTACCTCGGACACGGTGACCGAGACGTTCTGTAGCGCCTCGTCCTGCAGTTCTTCCTCGCGGAGGATCTCCACGAGAGCGTGGCGAATGAGCTCGCCGGCGCGAAGCTGGCGTTGCGAGGGACCCGTCAGAGCCCCCTTCTTGGTGTCGGTGTGGCGCTTCATGGCGCGGATGTCCTTGCGGCCCGGCCGGCGGATCGAACGCCGGTGCGCGGGGAAAATCGGAAGGCGCGGTGTCTAGGCTTCCCAGCCGCGAATGTCCAGCCGCGCCTCAGACTGCCGTCTTCGCCTTGAAGAACGCGATCACCTTGTCGCGCGCCTTCATGCTGCCGCTGGAGGGGACCGAGCGATGCAGGTGCAGGGTCAGCACCGAGTGGGGATCCATCGGCTGGCCGGGCGCAGCGTCCGTGTCGGCCAGCTCCACCACCTCGACCTTGTCGCCGAACTCGGCTTTCAGGCGGGCGATGCGGGCGTCGGGCACCAGCTTGTCGGATGTGAAGCGCATGGCGATCAGCGACAGGTTCTCGTCTTGGAACCGCTTCTTGGCGCAGGCGATCTCGGACGCTGAGCAATCGAGGCCGCCCCGATCCTTGAACGGCAGCGAGGGCTGGGACAGCACCGGCGCCACCACCGAGGGCTCGGTCATCATCGCCAGCGCAAAGCCGCCGGTGAAGCACATGCCGACCGCCCCGACGCCCTTGCCGCCACAGTCGGCGTGAGCCTGGCGGGCCAGGGCGCGCAGCCAGTCGACGATCGGGCTGGAGCGGCCATCCTTCCAAACGCTGAACTCGCGCCGCACGCAGATGTTCTTGAGAATCTCGCCGATCGCATAGCCGCGTGACACCTGCTTGCCCGGCTTGCCGAACAGGCTCGGGCAGTAGGCGGTGAGGCCGGCGTCAGCCAGGTCGCGGGCGAAGGCCAGTACGCCCGGATGCAGGCCCGGAACCTCGTGGATGACGATGACGGCGGGACCTGACCCGATCTTGTAGACCTCGCGTGACCAGCGACCATCGTCGAAAGCAAAGCACTCAAAACCCGCCAGCGCCGTGTCGTTCGCCATCTCGCCCCCTCCGCTTTGGGACGAGGCTAGACCTTGGCCGCGCGGCTGGCGAGACACCTAGTTTGAGACGTCGGGACGCTGGGGGTTGTCGGTCCAATCCGACATCGGATCGGGCGTGCGGTTGTCCGGCAGGCGCCATTCGCCGCGATAGGAGAAGTCCAGCGTCCCGCACAGACCCGCCTGGCCCGCCGCCTTGGGGTCATCGCCGAACGCCTGGATGCGCAGATCGCGCCGCACCGCGATGGGGCTGAAGGACAGCCAAAGCCGCGTGGAGCCCGGACAGAAGGCGCGCAGATAGATCTTGCCCTGCGCCGCCGAGGCGTCGACTTCGTAGAGAGCGGCGTTGGCGTCGACGCCGCTCATCGCCGACAGGCCGCCGGGGCCGAGGTCCTTCGACCGCGCGGATTTCAGCATCGCCTGGGCCGGAACGCCTGTGGCCAGCACCTTGATGGGCCGACTGGCGCCCAAGAACCCGTCCTTGAACAGGAGCGTCACCCCCGCCCCCGTCAGCCGCTTGGCGTCGGGCGAGATCGGATCGTACGAGAACATCCGCGTCTCGGCGTGGGCGGCGGACGACGCCGCGCCGATAAGGGCGGCGGCGAGGATCGCGCTGCGGACGAGCGAGCGACGCATTATTTGCCGCGAAGATTGGCCGCCGAGGCGTCAAAGCCCGACAGCCGCCAGCGATCGCCTTCGCGGCTGAAGGTCAACAGGCAGGGGCCGTCCTTGCGCGCAGCGCAGACGCGACCGTCGCCAGTAGGGCGCAGGGCGGCGGCGATCGCCACGCGGCCCGGGATCGGCTTGTCGGGGGTGTAGCCGTAGTAGTTGGCCGCCGCCCGGAAAGTCGCCGGACGGATCAGCGCTTCGCCCGCCGCGTCGGCCAGCGGGCCGGCGGCGATCGCGGCCAGGGCCATGGCGCTGTTGCTCTGGCCGGCGCGCTGCCGGGCCTCCGCCATCAATCGCGCCTCGATCTGGCCCTTGAGGGCTTGCCGATCGACGTGCGCGTCAAAGGTCGCGCGATCATTGTCGCGGATCGCGACCAACAGATCATGGACATCGCCGCCGGCGTCCAGGCGGTTGGCGGTGGCGCAAGCGCTCAGGGTCGCGGCGACAACGGTGAGGGCGAGAAGGGCTTTAAGGCGCATCCCCAAGGCGTAGCCAGAGAATGGGGCGATTTCCAGTCTGAGCGTTCGCCAAGAAAAAGGGCGCGAGCCTTTCGACCCGCGCCCCTATTTTCCGATCTTGCGTCGCTCTTAGTCGAGCTGGCGCTTGATCTCTTCGACGGTGAAGCACTCGATCGTGTCGCCGACTTTGATGTCCTGGAAGCCCTGGAACATCATGCCGCACTCCTGACCGACGGGGACTTCGTTGACCTCGTCCTTGAAGCGCTTGAGCGTTTGCAGGGTGCCCAGTTCGAGAACGACGATGTCCTGACGGATGATCCGGACCTTGGCGCCCTTGCGGACCACGCCTTCGGTGACCTTACAGCCGGCGACCTTGCCGATCTTCGAGATGTCGAAGGCCTGCAGCACCTCGGCGTTGCCGAGGAAGGTTTCGCGCTGGATCGGGGCCAGCATGCCCGAGAGCACGCCTTTGATGTCGTCCAGCAGGTCGTAGATGATCGCGTAGTAGCGGATCTCGACGCCTTCGCGTTCGGCCAGGGCTCGCGCCTGCGCCGAGGCGCGGACGTTGAAGCCGATGACTGGCGCGCCGGCGCCCTTGGCCAGCATGACGTCGCTTTCGCTGATCGCGCCGGCGCCCGACAGGATGATCCGCGCGCGGACCTCGTCGGTGGCCATCTTGTCCAGGGAACCGATGATCGCCTCGGCCGAACCTTGCACGTCGGCCTTGATGATCAGCGGAAGCTCCTTGAGCTTCTTGTCCTGCAGCTTGGCCATCATGTCGGCCATCGAAGCGCCCGCGCCGATCGGCGCCAGCGACTTCTCGCGCTTCTGGCGGATGCGGTACTCGGTCAGCTCGCGAGCGCGGGCCTCGTTCTCGACCACGGCGAAGGCTTCGCCCGGCGAGGGCACGCCGTCCAGGCCGAGGATCTCGACCGGGGTGGCGGGACCCGCTTCGGTCAGCTGCTCGTTGCGCTCGTTCAGCAGGGCGCGAACCCGACCGAACTGGGCGCCGGCGACGACGATGTCGCCACGCTTCAGCGTACCGCGGTTGACCAGGACGGTCGAAACAGCGCCGCGACCCTTGTCCAGCTTGGCCTCGATCACCACGCCGTCGGCGGTGCGGTCGGGGTTGGCCTTGAGGTCCAGGACTTCAGCCTGCAGCAGGATGGCGTCGAGCAGGTCGTCCAGACCCGTGCGCGCCTTGGCCGAGACCTCGATGATCTGGGTGTCGCCACCCAGGCTTTCGACGACGATCTCGTGCTGCAGCAGCTCGTTGACCACGCGGGTCGGGTCCGAGCCCGGCTTGTCCATCTTGTTGACGGCCACGATGATCGGCACCTCGGCGGCCTTGGCGTGTTTGATCGCCTCGATCGTCTGGGGCATCACGCCGTCGTCACCAGCCACGACCAGCACCACGATGTCGGTGATGTTGGCGCCGCGGGCGCGCATCGCCGAGAAGGCGGCGTGGCCTGGCGTGTCGAGGAACGTCACGCGTTGGCCGTCCTTCAGGCGAACCTGATAGGCGCCGATGTGCTGGGTGATGCCGCCGTGTTCGCCAGCCGCCACGTCCGTCGAACGCAGGGCGTCGAGCAGGCTGGTCTTGCCGTGGTCGACGTGACCCATGATCGTCACGACCGGAGGGCGCGGCTCCATGTGATCGTCGATGTCCTCGGCGCCGATGAAGCCTTCTTCGACGTCGGCCTCGGACACGCGCTTGACGGTGTGACCAAACTCGGTGGCCACCAGCTCGGCGGTGTCGTTGTCGATGACGTCGTTGATCTTCAGCATCACGCCCTGACGCATCAGGAACTTGATGATGTCGACGCCGCGCACGGCCATCCGGTTGGACAGCTCCTGGACGGTGATGACGTCCGGGATGACGACTTCACGCGCGACGCGGGCCTGTTCGGCCACGCCGCCGCGACGCTTTTCCTTTTCACGTTCGCGAGCCCGGCGGACCGAGGCGAGCGAACGCATCCGGTCGGCGGAATCCCCGTCGCCAGCGACAGCCTGGATGGTCAGGCGGCCTTCGCGGCGCTGCGGGGCGCCCTTGACGCGCGAGACGGCCTTGTTCGGCGCGGCGCTCTTGCGGCGATCATCATCCTCGTCGGGGCGACGGCTGACTTCACCGCCAGGACGCGGAGCCGAGCGCATGGCGCGCTGGATTTCCGGCGTCGCCGGGGCCGAGGCGGGCACGCCAGGGCGAGGACCCCGGGGCGGACCGCCGGGACCGCGCGCGCCACCGGGGGCCGGGCGCGGAGCCAGGGCCGAGTAACGCACAGTCTGCTGCGGACGATCGCCTTGCGGGCGGTCACCTTGCGGGCGGTCGCCGCGATAGCCGCCGCGATCGCCCTGCGGACGGTCGCCGTCAGGACGGGGACCGCGCGGACGGTCACCCTCGGGACGCGGAGCGCGTTGGCCGAAGTTGGCGCCCGCATCGGGGCGCGGAGCGCGCTGGTTGAACGGGCGGTCGCCTTGAGGGGCCGGACGATAGGTCGTCGTGCTGGGACGATCATCGCGCCGATCGCGGCTGGGCTCGTAGGTCCGGGTCTGGCCCGGCGCGGCGGGGCGCGCGTCTTGACGCGGGGAGTCCTGGCGCGGCGCCGACGGGGCGGCTGGAGCCTGGGCCACGGGGCGCGGCGCCTGCGGGGCGGCCGGCGGCGGCGTCACGGGAGCCGCAGGGGCGGCCGGAGCTTGAGCGACGGGCGGCGGAGCCGCTGCGGCGCGTTCAGCGGCGGCCTTGGCGGCGGCTTCACGTTGGGCGGCTTCCGCCGCCGCGCGGGCGCGAGCCTCGGCGGCGGCCTGTTCGGCCGCCTGGCGGGCCTGGGCCTCCCGGGCGGCGTCGACGACGCGCTGGCGGGCGCGCAGTTCTTCCTGCGACAGGCCACCGGCCGAACCGCCACCACCGCCGCCTTGCGGCTGCGACGGACGCGGCGCGGGCGGATCGCCCTGGCGACGCTCGGCCGAGGACGGCGCGGCAAGATTGCCTGCTGCAGGCGCGTGGGTGCGCGTCCGCTTGGTTTCCACCACCACCGTCTTGGTCCGGCCGTGGCTGAAGCTTTGCTTCACGACCCCAGCGCTCACTGAGCCCTGGCGGGGCTTCAGGGTCATCGGGGTGCGTCCGCCGGGTCGGCCGTTTTCGTTCTCGTCGCTCATGCGCTCGCTTGTACTTCCGCCGGGCGGTACCCGGCTAAAAAACCGTTCGTTCCATGTGAGAAAGGGGCCCGGACGTACCTCCAAAAGGAAGCCGTTTCCCCGACCCTTCACTCACGAGCCCGGCCGAACACCTGGGCTCACTCAAAGATTCTAGAGCTTTTCCATCTCACCGGAGGCCCGGTGGGATGGAAAAGCTCTAGCGCCTGCCAAGGTCGGCGAACCGACCGGGCGGACAGGCCCGCCGTCTTGTCCAGGGACCGCCATAGGCGAAGACCCCTAGTCGTTCTCGCGTCCGTTCGCCGACCATTCGGGAGGCAGAAGCGGGCGGAAGCCGGATAAACGCTCGACATCCAAAGTCCAGCGTTCGATCCCACGCCCAGCGAGAAGCGCCGTGTGTATCACATTCTCCCCGCCCAAGGCCAAACCCAATTCGTCGGAATTGAATGCGCCCAGCAGTCGCGGCTGATTTGCGGCCCTTCGGGCGGCCGCCAGGACCTTGCGGCGACCGTCTTCGGCGCCGTCCGAGGCCTCGATCAGCCAGGCGACCTTGCCCGTTGCGAGAGCGGCCACGACCTTTTCGAACCCGGAAATAATGGCCCCAGCCTTACGCGCAAGCCCCAGGCCCTCAAGAACGCGCCGCGCCAGAAGCGCCTCGACCTGGTCGGCCAGATCCGCCGGCGGCGTCAGCTTGGTCTTGGCGGCGCGCGAGAACAGCCCTTTTTTGGCGGCGGTCGTGATCGACTCGCGGTCGGCGCCGACCCATATGCCGCGCCCGGGAAGCTTACGCGCCAGGTCCGGCACCACAACGCCGTCCGGCCCGGCCACGAACCGGACCAGGCGCGCCTCGTCGGTCGCCTCGCCCAGGACGATGTCCTTGCGCAGGCGATTGGCTTCGGCGTGGGTCCTGGACGCGGGGGCTTCGGTCATGGTCTTGCGGGCGGCCTTAGGAGCGCGAACGGCCCCGCGGATTGCTCCGCGAGGCCGCCCAGCACAGCGCCTGGGCGCTTAGGCCTCTTCCTGCTCAGCGGTGACGTCGCCTTCAGCGGCGGCCTGTTCAGAGGCGTCGCCCTCGACGCCTTCGTATTCCGGCTCAGGCGGAGCCTCGACCCAGCCCATGGCGATACGAGCGCGCATGATCAGGGCCTCGGCGTCTTCCGGCGACAGGTTGAAGCTTTCCAGGATGCCCGGCTCGCGCACGCGCTCGCCGCCCTTGTTCTCGAACCAGCCGCGCATGTCGTCGGGCACCAGACCGGCGAGATCTTCGACCGACTTCACGTCGCCTTCGCCCAGAGCCACGGCCATGGCCAGGGTCACGCCCTCGATGGCCAGGACCTCGTCCTCGACGCCCAGCGCCTTGCGCTTGGCGTCCAGCTCGGCGGCTTCCTTCTCGAGGAATTCGCGGGCGCGAGCCTGCAGCTCCTCGGCGGTTTCTTCGTCGAAGCCTTCGATCGAAGCGATTTCATGCGGCTCGACATAGGCGACGTCTTCCACCGCCGCGAAGCCCTCGGTGACCAGCAGCTGGGCGATGACTTCGTCGACGTCCAGGGCTTCCTGGAACAGGGTCGTGCGCTCGGCGAACTCGCGCTGACGGCGCTCGCTCTCCTGGCTTTCGGTCATGATGTCGATCTGCCAGCCGGTCAGCTGCGAGGCGAGGCGGACGTTCTGACCGCGACGGCCGATGGCCAGCGACAGCTGCTCGTCCGGCACCACGACTTCAACGCGCTCGTCTTCCTCGTCCATGACGACCTTGGAGACCTCGGCCGGGGCCAGGGCGTTGACGATGAAGGTGGCTTCGTCTTCCGACCACTGGATGATGTCGATCTTCTCGCCCTGCAGTTCGGCCACGACGGCCTGAACGCGTGAGCCGCGCATGCCGACGCAGGCGCCGACGGGGTCGATCGAGCCGTCGTTGGAGATGACGGCCATCTTGGCGCGCGAGCCCGGGTCGCGAGCGACCGCGCGGATCTCGATGACGCCGTCATAGACTTCCGGCACTTCCTGGGCGAACAGCTTGGCCATGAAGCCGCCGTGGGCGCGGCTCAGCATGATCTGCGGGCCCTTGGTCTCGCGGCGGACGTCGTAGATATAGGCGCGGATGCGGTCGCCGACGTTGAAGTTCTCGCGCGGGATCGACTGGTCGCGGCGCATGATGCCTTCGCCGCGGCCCAGGTCGACGATGACGTTGCCGTATTCGACGCGCTTGACGCTGCCGTTGACGATCTCGCCGACGCGATCCTTGTACTCGTCGTACTGACGCTCGCGCTCGGCCTCGCGGACCTTATGCATGACGACCTGGCGGGCCATCTGGGTCTGGACGCGGCCGATTTCGAACGGCGGCAGGATCTCTTCGTAGACCTTGCCGATCTCGGCGTCGCGCCAGGTGCGCTTGGCGATCGAGAACGGCATCTTGCCAATCTCGCCTTCCAGATCGGTCTCGTCGGCGACGACTTCGATCACGCGCTTTTGCGTCGTCTCGCCCGTCTTCGGGTCGATCTTGACGCGGATGTCGTGCTCGGCGCCGTAGCGGGCGCGGGCGGCCTTCTGCAGCGCGTCCTCGATAGCCTCGATGACGACTTCCTTCTCGATGCCCTTTTCCCGGGCGACCGCGTCGGCGATCTGCAGGAGTTCAAGCCGGTTGGCGGCGATGCCGATGGCCATGGTCAGTCCTCTTCACTTTCGGACAGGTCTTCGTTTTCGGATTCGAGGCGGGCGGCCCGTTGCTTGGCCCCCCGCTCCATCAGGGCGTCGGTCATGACGAGCTTGGCGTCGATGACCCACGCGAAGGGGAAGTAGACGGTGACGTCGTCCTCGCCCTCGATGTTCAAGCCCACCTGGTCGTCCTCGACGCCGGCCAGCTCGCCCTTGAAGCGCTTGCGGCCCTCGGCCACGCGGTCAAGTTCGATGCGAGCCTCAAGGCCGGCATAGTCGTCGAAGTCCTTCAGGCGGGTCAGCGGCCGGTCGATGCCGGGGCTGGAGACTTCCAGGGTGTATTCGCCGGCGATCGGATCGGCCGCGTCGAGCACTTCGGAGACGGCGCGCGACAGCTTGGCGCAGTCCTCGACGTTCATGTCGCCGCCGCTGCCATCTTCCAGCAGCGGGTGCTCGGCCATGATCTGCAGTCGGCGTTGCTCGGTCCCGCCCATCAGGCGCAGACGGACAATCTCGTAGCCGAGGCTCTCGGCCACGGGATCGAGCATCTCGATCAGGTCACGGTCTTCCTGCGTCTTCCCGCGCACGGTCTCTCAACTCAAGTTCTGGGCCGGCGGCGCTGAGACCGTTCGGCCAAACAAAAAGCGGCAGCCTTTCGGGCCGCCGCTCGAAAGCGCCATCTAGCGCTAACGGACGATGTAGAACGCTTTGTAGGCGAATTGCCGGCCGTTGTCGACTCATGGCGGGGAAATCTCCGGAGTCGTCTTCCGCGTCGCAGCATTTTGGGCCTATAAGCCCAGCCGCGCAGGCCGCTCCCCAAGGGCCGCATCTGATAAAGAGTCAAAATGGACCTGTCCAAGATCGCCGTCGGCGTGAACCCGCCGTACGACCTGAACGCCATCATCGAGATCCCGCAGGGCGGGGAGCCGGTGAAGTACGAGATCGACAAGGAAAGCGGCGCCCTGATGGTCGACCGTTTCCTGCATACGGCGATGTTCTATCCGGCCAACTACGGCTTCATCCCGCACACCCTGGCCGACGACGGCGACCCTGCCGACATCATGGTGGTGGGTCCGACCCCGGTGGTGCCCGGCGCGATCATCCGCTGCCGTCCGATCGGCACCCTGATGATGGTCGACGAAGCCGGCTCGGATGAAAAGATCCTGGCGGTGCCGGTCGACAAGCTGCACCCGTTCTACACCGGCGTGACCAGCTGGCGCGACCTGCCGACCATCCTGACCGAGCAGATCGCCCACTTCTTCCAGCACTACAAGGACCTGGAAAAGGGCAAGTCGACCAAGATCACCGGCTGGGCCGATCCGGACGAGACCGCCGAGATCATCCGCACGGCGATCAAGCGCTATAATGAAAGCTACTGAGTTCTGAAGGGCCGGCCGCAAGCCGGCCCTTTTTCTTGGCCCCTACGCGCGGATGAAATCCAGGAACACCGGCGCGCAGTCGCCCAGCTTCTTTTCCTCATAACGCGTGGTCACGTGATCGGCCGGGATCGCGTTGCGGTCCGCCGCCTCATCGGCGAAGCGGAAGCCTGGATCAGCCAGAACACGTTCGGTCGTCCACTCGGCGTAGTCGGCCCAGTCGGTGGCGAAGCGCAGCGCCGCGCCGGGCTTCATCACGCGGGCCAGCTTGGCCACGAATTCCGGCTTGATCAGGCGGCGCTTGTTGTGGCGCGCCTTGTGCCAGGGGTCGGGGAACATGATGAAAACCCGGTCCAGACAAGCGTCGGGCAGCCAGTCGACCACGTCGCGGGCGTCGCCCTCGTGGATGCGGACGTTGTTGAGCGCCTGCTCCTCGACGTGACGCACAGCGCTGGCCACACCGTTCACGAAGGGCTCGGCCCCGATCACCAGGGTCTCGGGATTGCGGCCTGCCTGGGCGGCCATGTGCTCACCGCCGCCGAAGCCGATCTCGAGCCAGACGGCCTTGGCCCCCGGCATCAGGTCGAGCGGCTGGAACGGCCCCTGGGGGACGGCGATCTCAGGCAGCAGGGTGTCCAGCAGGGCCTGCTGGCGCGGCTTCACTGGGCGCGACTTCAGACGGCCGAACGAGCGCAGTGGCCCATGGGGTTGTTGGGGGTTGGTCATGGGGGCCTAATAGCTGTCATCCCGGACGGCCGAAAGGCCGATCCGGGACCGCGACGAGCGCCAGCGTTTCTGGCGGTCCCGGCTCGGCGCGCTCCGCGCTTGGCCGGGATGACAGATTTTTACACCAGGCCCTTCAGGTCGCCCACCAGATCGGTCTTCTCCCACGAGAAGCCGCCTTCATTGTCCGGCGTGCGGCCAAAGTGGCCGTAGGCGGCGGTGCGGGCGTAGATCGGGCGGTTCAGTTGCAGGTGCTCGCGGATCGCGCGCGGGGTCGCGCCGCCGATCAGCTGAGGCAGGGTCTTTTCCAGTACCGCCGGATCGACCTTGCCGGTGCCGTGCAGGTCGACGTGGAACGACACCGGCTGGGCCACGCCGATGGCGTAGGCGATCTGGATGGTGCAGCGGTCGGCCAGACCTGCGGCCACGACGTTCTTGGCCAGGTAACGGCAGGCATAGGCGGCCGAGCGGTCGACCTTGGTCGGGTCCTTGCCCGAGAAGGCGCCGCCGCCGTGCGGCGCCGCGCCGCCGTAGGTGTCGACGATGATCTTGCGGCCGGTGAGGCCGGCGTCGCCGTCCGGGCCGCCGATCTCGAAGCGGCCGGTCGGGTTGACCAGCCATTGGGTCTTCTTGGTGATCAGGCCGTCCGGGAAGATCGGCAGGATATGCGGCTTGATCAGCTCCAGCACGCGCTTGGAGGTCGCGGCCTTGCCGTCGATCTTCTTCTTGTGCTGGTGCGAGACGACGATCGAAACCACGCGCTGCGGGCGGCCGGCGCCGTCATACTCCAGCGTCACCTGGCTCTTGGCGTCGGGCTCAAGTTCCGAAAGCTCGCCCGAGTGGCGCAGCTCGGCCAGGCGCTTGAGGATGTTGTGGCTGTACTGCAGCGTGGCCGGCATCAGCTCCGGGGTTTCCGTGCTGGCGTAGCCGAACATGATGCCCTGGTCGCCGGCGCCTTCGTCCTTCTTGTCGGTGGCGTCCACGCCCTGGGCGATATGAGCGGACTGGCCGTGCAGGAAGTTCGAGTATTTCGCCTTCTGCCAGTGGAAGCCCTTCTGCTCGTAGCCGATGTCCTTGATCGCCGCCCGGACCTTGGGCTCCAGCGAGCCAAGGATATCCTTGGTCAGCTGCTTGTTGGCCTTCTTGTCACCGTCCGGCTTGCCGGCGCGGACCTCACCGGCCAGCACGACGCGATTGGTGGTCACCAGCGTCTCACAGGCGACCCGCGCCTCGGGATCGACCGAGAGGAAGGCGTCGACCACAGTGTCGCTGATCCGATCGGCGACCTTGTCGGGGTGGCCCTCGGAAACGCTCTCGCTGGTGAAGATGTAGGACGAACGGCTCAAGAGACAGCTCCGGTCATGAAGACACGCACGGGCGCGCGGGCGCCCAGTTGGAGTCCAGTTAGACCAGAATCATATAAAGATATGTTTATGCGAGCAAGGCGAGCTTATCTAACAGCCGCATCAGTCGTCGGTCTCAGCGGCTGCGTCTTCCGCCGCCATGGATCGCACCAGCTCCAAGATCCGGCGACGAACCCTTTGCCTGCCGATCTTGGGAAACAGCGTGGCGAGCTCCAGCCCCTCCGACGTCATCAACAGGTCGTGCGCGAAGGGCTCCCCGCGCTCGGCCATGCCGCTGCTTGTGGTGTCCTCGAGGCCCTCGAAGAAGTAGTCCACGGGCGACTGCAAGCTCTTGGCGATCTCGTAAAGCTTGCTGGCGCTGACCCGGTTGGCGCCCCGCTCGTATTTCTGAACCTGTTGAAAGGTGAGGCCCAGGTCCTCGGCGAGCCGCTCCTGGCTGACGCCCAGGATCCGCCGACGCATGCGAATACGGGCGCCAACATGCAGGTCGACGGGATTGGGGCGGCGTTCGGTGTCCGACGGTTCGCTCATGCCCACGCCAGAAGCTGAAACTTGATTTTCAAGTTCAGCTTAAGTTTCGCCGGCGCGCAATAGAGGATGAGGTTTTGACGATCCAAGGGCGAGCTGATGCAACCCCTGATATGAGTATAAACACCAGAAGCGCCAAATCTCCGAAGTCGTCATAGGGCGTAACCTGGCCCATACCCGGTATTTGCGCGTCGATGACGCCACTTTTTCCTAACGCGAGCGATGCCGCAGGTACGATTCGCCCGCGCGCATCGACAACGGCGCTGATACCGGTCGGTGTCGCGCGCAACATCGGTTTGGCGCTTTCGATCGCACGATAGCTCGCCAGGTTCAGATGCTGAGGCGGGCCGGAGGTAACGCCGAACCAGGCGTCGTTCGAAACATTGATCAGGGCTCGGACATTGGGATCTGGCTTGGCCAAGCCTGGAAAGAGGCTTTCGTAGCAGATCAGGGGTTGAACCACGAGATCAGGCGAAACCTGTAACGGCGCGGGCGAGGGGCCTGTGGCGAAGCCGTCGCCAAGGTGCGCCAGGCTCTTGAAGCCGATCGCGGTCAGGAACCTGTCTGCGGGCAGGTACTCGCCGAATGGCACCAGGCGGTGCTTATCATAGACGCCGACCAGTTCGAGGTCCGCAGCGGTGCGTCGCAAGGCGATCAGGCTGTTGAAGTAGACCGCACGATCGGCGGGACCCTCGTAGCGGTAGCCGCCGATCAGCAACAACTGTCCAGGACGCAAGCTGTCGGTGATCGCCTGACGCACCCAGGTTCCTGGCGCGAGATAGTCGTTGATCGCGGCCGGCAGCGCGCCTTCGGGCCAGATCACGATGTCAGCGGGCTTGTCCGGATAGGGCTTGGCGGTCAGCGACACATAGGCCTGGACGATCTGGGAGAAGCGCACGGCGTCCCACTTGGCGTCCTGCTGGATGTCGGCCTGAACGATGCGCACCGTGGTCGGCGCGCCTGTCGCGACGGGGCGCGATAGCGCGACCGCGCCATAGCCATTGAGCCCGATCAAAGCACTGACGGCGATTCCCAGCGCGATCCGGCCGGCGCGACCCTCGCGCCAGACGGCGGCGGCGGCGGCCATGGCCAGGGTGATCCAGGTCAGGCCATAGGCGCCGACCAGAGCGGCGGCCTGGGAGGGGGGCGAGCCTGCGCGCCAGGTCTCGCCCGGCAGGTTCCAGGGAAAGCCGGTCAAGACGTGTCCGCGCGTCCACTCCAGAGCCGCGAACGCGCCGGCGAAGACCAGCACGCGCGTCACGCCGGTCGGCCGGACGAGACGGTAGATCAGGGCGGCGAGACCCCAGAACAGGGCAAGACCGGCCGCCATCGCCGAGACCGCGAACGGGGCCATCCAGCCCTGGTTGGCGGCGTCGACCATAAAGGCCTCGCCGATCCACCAGGTGCCAAGGCCGAAATAGCCAAGCCCCGCGAGCCAGCCCCGCCAGAACGCCGAGCGCAGCGGACGTTCGACAGAGGCGTCATCGATCAAGAGGAGCAGCGCCGCGTACCCTAACAGGCCGGGCAGCAGTCCGAACGGCGGGTGCGCCAGGGCGGCCGCAAGGCCCGAGGCCAGCGCCAGCAGCGGTCCGCTCCAGCGGCGTT
Organism: Caulobacter sp. BE264; assembly: GCF_031457805.1. Classification (NCBI taxonomy): domain Bacteria; kingdom Pseudomonadati; phylum Pseudomonadota; class Alphaproteobacteria; order Caulobacterales; family Caulobacteraceae; genus Caulobacter; species Caulobacter sp. BE264. The sequence goes on from NZ_JAVDXI010000003.1 coordinate 344,105, forward strand.
CTCGAAACTGTGTCCAGGTCTTCACGAGGACATTGCGTCGCTTACGGGCGTTTCGAGGGCGGTGTCCGAGACGGGTCGGGTCGGGCCGCCGCGAACCCGGACGCGCCGAACCCTGCGCGGGTCAGCTTCGACGACCTCGAACTCGAACCCGTCCGGATGGGCGATCACCTCACCGCGCTGGGGCACGCGCCCGGCCAGGGCCACGACCAGGCCCGCCACCGTGTCGATATCCTCGTCCATGTCGGGAGGCGCGAGGTCGTGGCTTAGGGCGGCCTCCAGCTCTTCGAGCGGCGCGCGGGCGTCTGCGTCAAACACGCCGCCCGGGCGCGCGATCACAGCCACGGCGGTGGCGTCGTCGTGCTCGTCGTCGATCTCGCCGACCACGGCTTCGATCAGGTCTTCCATGGAGACCAGCCCGTCGGTGCCGCCGAACTCGTCGATGACGAGGGCCATGTGAATACGACTGGTGCGCATGCGGAGCAGGAGGTCAGCGGCCTTCATCGAAGCAGGCACGTACAACGCGTCGCGGCGCAGCTTGTTCAGCACCAGATCGCCCGGCGCGGGCCGCTTGGCCTCGTCGGCCAGCAGGCGGAACACATCCTTGACGTGGACGACGCCGACGGGATCGTCGAGCGTCTCGCGATAGATCGGCATGCGAGAGTGTTCGGCTTCGGCGAATTGGGCGGCGACAGCTTCGAACGGGGTCGACAGCTCGACAGCGACGATGTCGGCGCGCGGCGTCATCACGTCGGCGACCCGGAGGCTCTGGAACGCCTCGGCCTGATCCACGAGGTCGACCGCCGCCGACGACGCCGGGGTTTCGGGCGGACGAGGCGACTCCACGCCGCCCGTCAGTCGCTTGCGCATCCGTCGGAAAAACGCCCGCACGCCCCGGCTTCGACGGGCGGCGGGCGGTTGACTAGGCTCGTCGCTGGGCATGGCCCTGGTCAGCGTCCCTCTTCATCGCTGGCGTAGGGGTCAGGAACGTCCAGACCCGCCAGGATTTCGCGTTCGAGCGCCTCCATGGCTTCCGCCTCGTCGTCGCGCTCGTGGTCATATCCTAGGAGATGAAGCACGCCGTGCGCCACCAGATGTTGCAGATGGTGGGCGAGCGGCTTGCCTTGCTCGGCCGCTTCGCGCGCGCAGACCCCATAGGCGAGCGCGATATCGCCGATCTGACCTTCGGGATTGGCTTCCGGCCCCTGGGGGGACGGGAAGGACAGGACGTTGGTCGCATAGTCCTTCTGGCGAAAGTCGCGGTTCAGGGTCTGCACGCTGTCATCATCGGTCAGCAGGATCGTGATCCCCTGGCCCTCGATGTCCTCGTGCGCGTCCAGCACCGCCTGGGCGGCGCGCCAGACCAGCGCCTCGGTGTCGGCTTCCGCCGTCGTCCAGGCCGGGTCCTCGATCTCGATATCAACGGTAATAGTCATGTTACCGGGGAGTACTCTGCGCCGCGTCCGCGTCATAGGCCTTGACGATGCGTTCGACGAGCGGATGGCGCACGACGTCGGAGGCGGTGAACCGCGACACCGCGACGCCCTCGACGCCTTCCAGAATCGACACGGCGTGGGCGAGGCCGGAGTCGCGCGGGTTCAAGAGGTCCACCTGCGTCGGGTCGCCGGTCACGACCATCCGCGCGCCTTCGCCGATGCGGGTCAGCACCATCTTCATCTGCAGGCGCGAGCAGTTCTGGGCTTCGTCGACGATGACGAACGCGTGCGCCAGCGTACGGCCGCGCATGAAGGCGATCGGCGCGACCTCGATCTCCAGCTTCTCGCGGCGGCGGCGCAGCTGGTCGGCGCCCATGATGTCGGTCAGGGCCTCCCAGACCGGCGCCATATAGGGATCGACCTTCTCGTTCAGGTCGCCCGGCAGGAAGCCGAGTTTTTCGCCGGCCTCGACGGCGGGGCGGGTGACGATCAGGCGATCGACTTCGCCGCGCATCAGCATGCCCGCGCCATGGGCCACGGCCAGGAAGGTCTTGCCGGTGCCGGCGGGACCCAGGCCAAAGACCAGCGGATGGCTGGCCATCCGCTCCAGATACTGGGCCTGGCTCTTGGTCTTGGGCGAGACATTGCCCTTACGAACCGCGCGCGGAGAGGCCTGGCCGCTGGTCTCATGCGCGCCGCCGATGGCGATCCGCACATCGGCATCGACCACCTCGTCGCCGGCGTCGGCGCGAGCGGCCAGGGTCTGCAAGGCGCGCTTGGCGCTGGTGCGGCCGCGTGCGTCGCCGGTGATGGTGACACCGCCGCCCGGCGTCTCGATCAGCACCTTGAAGGCGTCCTCGATCAGGGCGGCGTGACGGCCGCTGGGGCCGGAGACGGCGTGGACCGCGTCATCCGACAGCGGCAGGAACTCAGGGGTGCGGCTCAAGCGGTCTCCAGCACGGGTTCAAGACGGCCCGCCAGGCTCATCTTGGCGGCGCTCTCGATATGGACGGGAACGATCTTCCCGATCAGATGCTCCCCGCCTTCGGCGTGGACGGCCTGCAGATAGGGGCTGCGGCCGACGATCTGGCCAGGGTGACGCCCGGCCTTCTCGAACAGCACCGGCAGGACCTTGCCAACTTGGCTGGCGTTGAACGCGCGCTGCTGTTCGTCGAGCAGCTGGTTCAAGCGCTCCAGCCGTTCGGCCTTGACCGCTTCGTCGACCTGACCGGGCATGGCCGAGGCCGGCGTGCCCGGTCGGCGCGAATATTTGAACGAGAAGGCCGACGCAAAGCCGACCTCGCGGACCAGCTCGAGGGTCTTCTCGAAATCGCCGTCGCGTTCGCCGGGGAAGCCGACGATGAAGTCGCCGCTCATGGCGATGTCGGGCCGGGCGGCGCGGATCTTCTCGATCAGCTTCACATAGCTCTCGGCCGTGTGGTCGCGGTTCATGGCCTTGAGAATCTTGTCGCTGCCCGCCTGAACCGGCAGGTGCAGATAGGGCATCAGTTCCGGAAGCTCGCCGTGGGCCTCGATCAGGTCATCGCCCATGTCGCGGGGGTGGCTGGTCGTGTACCGGATGCGGTCCAGGCCGTCGATCTTGGCCAGCTGGCGCACGAGCTTGGCCAGGGTCGAACCATCGCCGTCATAGGCGTTGACGTTCTGACCCAGCAGGGTGACCTCGCGCACGCCGGCGCCGGCCAGGCGCCTGGCCTCCTCGACGATGTCGTTCACCGGCCGCGACCACTCGCCGCCGCGCGTATAGGGCACCACGCAGAAGGTGCAGAACTTGTCACAGCCTTCCTGCACGGTGAGGAAGGCGGTCACGCGGGTGACATGGCGCTCGGCCGGCAGCGCGTCGAACTTCTCATCGGCGGCGAAGTCGGCGGCCAGGCGTTCGCCGGTCGCGCGGTGGGCGCGGGCGATCAGCTCGGGCAGCTGGTGATAGGCTTGCGGACCCACGACCAGATCGACCGCCTTCTGGCGGTTCATGATCTCCTTGCCCTCGGCCTGGGCGACGCAGCCGGCCACGGCGATGGTCATGCGACCGCCGGCCTCGGCCTTCCGGTCCTTCATCTGCTTGATGTAGCCGAGTTCGGAATAGACCTTCTCGGTGGCCTTCTCGCGGATGTGGCAGGTGTTCAGCACCACCAGGTCCGCGCCCTCAGGCTCATCGACGACCCCATAGCCCAGCGGGCGCAGGACGTCGGCCATGCGCTCGCTGTCATAGACGTTCATCTGACAGCCGTAGGTCTTGATAAAGAGGCGCTTTTGCGGGGTCTCGCTCATGCGGCGAGGTTATGGGGTCGAGAGGCCCGTTCCGCAAGGGCGGCGGGATCGCAGCCAAAGCTCAAGGCATCCGTTGTGGGTCAATCAAATCGAGTCGCGCGGACTCCGAACAGTCGAATTGTCAAGCATCATTATTGACAATTCAAAAACTTGCGATAAATACAATAGCGTAGTCTGAAACTGGGCACGACCTAGAAGTAGGACCGCACCGGGGAGGAGCTGCGGCTTCTCCCCCTTTTCTAGAGCGCTACTATACCCAAGTCGCTCGTTAAACTCGCTCTCAAATTGAGCACCGGTCGCAGCCTATCATAATAGTTCTTAGCTCCAATCTTCCGCACGTACGAACACGGATTCATTTTCTGATGAAGAAAATAGGCACATACGTCGGCGGATTGGATGAAGTAGCTCGTGGCTGAATCCTTTGGATGTGGATCTTCGATAACCCGCAGTAGAGGGAGGTCTCGATAGCCTCCCCCGTGCATGTTTGGAACGGGATTGTAGACCGCCATTTTGCGCACCATGTTCTGCAGCTTCTGGCCATCAGTGTTGTCGACGAACACCATACCCTTGTCGGCGCGATGCCGCCCTGGGAAGTTGCCATATCCAATCGTGTTTTCGAAACGCTGAAAAAGCGCCTGCCACGCCCGCGCGAAGACGTCATAAGTGTCAGGCTTCCCCGCCTTATCAACGACAACCGACGTAATGGATATAAAGTCAATCTTGGCTAGCTCATCAATATATTGCCTGAGTATTGCTAGACGAACATGCTTTGGCATCCCATCGACGGGAGCACGCCTAACATAGTCAGAGGCGTGAACTTCGGTCCGGACTGGCAGCCCATGAACATCGCGCATTATTCGCCGAAAGGACACCAAGCGACTATGCAGGTCCTTCCATCGGCTCTCGTGTACGGTTATGCCGACGAGCGAGAAATAGCGGGTGGGCGAACGCGACAAGCCAATGTCGCCGCTCTCATCGACATACATCATGTACATTTAGCCAAGCTAACACCGCCCAGCCAATACTAGCAATAGTAGCAGGGAGGTGGCCTACTACTCCTCCAACGGCATCCCGTAGAGCTCGAGGCGGTGGTCGATCAGCTTGTAGCCGAGCTTCTTGGCGATCGCGTGCTGCAGGGCCTCGATCTCCTCGTCCACGAACTCGACGACCTTGCCGGTCTTCATGTCGATCAGGTGGTCGTGGTGATGGTCCGGGCTCTGCTCATAGCGCGAACGGCCGTCGCGGAAGTCGTGGCGTTCGATGATGCCGCTTTCCTCGAACAGGCGCACGGTGCGGTAGACCGTGGCGATCGAGATGTGCGGATCGATGGCGTGGGCGCGGCGGTGCAGCTCCTCGACGTCCGGATGATCCTCGGCCGACGACAGCACGCGCGCGATGACCCGACGCTGGTCGGTCATGCGCATGCCCTTTTCGATACAGGCCTTTTCGAGTCGATCCACGGCGGAGCCTCCGTCTGAGTCGCCGGCAAGATAGGCGGTTGACCTTTAAGTGTTAAGCGCCCGTCGCATCACCAGCGCGTCCTTGGCGCCATCGGGATGGGGATAATAGCCCTTGCGCAAACCCACCTTGAGGAAGCCGGTGGTCTGGTAAAGCGCGATGGCGGCGAGGTTGTCGGCGGCGACCTCCAGGAACATCGCCTCGGCCTTGGTCTCCGCAGCGATCCCGGCGGCCACCTCGACCAGGGCCGCGCCCCAGCCGCGCCGGCGGGCGGCGGGATCGACCGCCACGGTCAGGATCTCCGCCTCGCCGGCGATCGCGCGGCACAGGATGAAGCCCTTGGCCTCCGCCGGCTCGCCGGCCTCGCCGAGGATCGCGAAGGCGCCCGGGGACTTCAGCAGGTCGTCGAACTCCAACGCCGTCCAGGGGCGGTCGAAGGCCTTGTCGTGCAGGTCGGCGAGATCGAAGGCGGCTTCTGAGCCGACGGGACGCAGGTTCATGCTGAAGTCTAGGTCGTAGGCAGGGTTGCGTAAGGCGCGCGCAGATAGAGCGGCCGGGGGGTATAGGCCGGAGCGGGTCGGCTGGCGGCCAGGCGCGCCACGGCCACGGGATCGGGCGCGGCGGGGGTCAGGATCACCGCCCCCCTCATGGTGTCGGCCAGCAGCGGTGCGCCCGAGCCGATCAGGGTCGCTGGGCCGCCCCGATACAGCTCAACAAGGCGCGCTGAGGCTTCGCCAAGGCCCAGGGCGTCGGGCGCCATCACGGCTGCGCCGTCGACGAAGGCCTGCATATAGACCTGCTCCATGCGCGCATCGATCAGGGCCACGGCGAAGCCCTTCGTCCCGAAGGCCAGGCTCTCCAGCGTGTTCACACCCACACAGGGGATCGACAGGGCGGTGGCCAGACCCTTGGCGAAGGCCAAGCCCACCCGCAGGCCGGTGAACGAGCCGGGACCCACCGTCACCGCGATCCGTGACAGGTCGGCGAAGGCGACGCCGGCTTCGGCAGCCGTCTCGCGCGCCAGGATGCCGATGCGCTCCTGGTGCCCGCGGGTCATCGGCTCCGAACGCTTGGCCAGCACGCGCTCGCCGTCGACGATGGCGACAGAACTGGCGCCCAGGCAGGTGTCGATCGAGAGGATCATCGATCAGGCCGCGCCGACGACCGCGCCCTCGGCGGGACGCCAGATCAGGGCGTTGAGCTGGCCCTTGGCCTTCAGGGCGGCCTCCGACGGCAGGCCGGCCTTGGTCCAGCCCGGGACGCCGAAGACGTAGGACACCTGCGGCGCGTCAGGGCGCACGCAGATCGTCATGTTGATCTCCCGTCCTGCGCCAACCCGGCACTGGTCGAGCGTAAAGCCCAGCTCGCCCCACTTGGCCAGGAGCTGTTCGTCGCGGGGGCCGCGCGCATCGCCGGCCTCGACGCGGACATAGGCGATGTCGCCATCGTCGCTCTTGCCGATCTCGGCCAGCGGCGTGTTGTCCTGTTCGACATTGATGATCGGCAGGGCCGGGCCTTCGCCGGAATGCAGGAAAGCCTGCTCGACCTTGGCCTTGGGGAACAGAACCTTCAGCGTCGCCAGGTCGAAGGCCACCGCGCTGTTGATCGGGCCGACGCCGTCGTTGCTGACCTTGAGCGGACCGCCCGCATAGGGCGCGACAGCCAAGGTCGTCGCGCCTTGGCCGGCCTCTTCGGTCGTCGGGGCCTTGTCGGTCTTGGCCGGGCCACAGGCGGCCAGAAGCACGAACGGCAGGGCGAGATAGCTGTGGCGGAGGGTCATGGGATCCTTCTAGCGAATGTGCGTCCTGCGCACAAAACGCTTGTCGCCCGGACGTGGCTTCACGCCCGGGCGATTGTGATCCGGATCAGAGGATCTTGGCGGCTTCGTCGAAGTCCAGGCGCGGATTGCGCGGGAACAAGCCCTCGTCCGTGCCGTGGCCGATCGAGACGATGAAGTTGCTCTTGATGCTGGTGCCGGCGAAGAACTCGGCGTCGACGCCGGCGTTGTCGAAGCCCGACATCGGACCGACGTCCAGGCCCAGCGCCCGCGCGGCGATCATGAAATAGCCGCCCTGCAGCGAGCTGTTGCGCAAAGCGCCCCATTCCTTGGCGACCGGATCGTTAAACCAGTCCTTGGCCCCGGGCGCATGGGGGAAGAGCTTGGGCAGGGTTTGCGGAAAATCGAGATCGTAGCCGACGATCACCGTGCAGGGCGCCTGCAGGATCTTCGGGCCGTTCGAGCCGGACGACAGCTTGGCCAGGCGCGCCTTGGCGTCGGCGGAGGTCAGGAAATAGAAGCGGGCCGGGGTCGAATTGGCGGCGGTCGGACCGAACTTGGTCAGGTCGTAGAGCGCGCGAAGGGTCGTTTCCGGCAGCGGCTCGGGACTCCAGCCATTGTGGCTGCGCGCCTCGGTGAAAAGCTGGGCGAGGGTGGCGTCTTCGAGCTTGGCCATGGAAAGTCCTTCCGTAACTGCAGGCGTTACGATGTAGCGCCCTGGAGGGGCGGATCAACCTGGAAAGATCAGAGCGTCTGCTCGACCCGCGTCACTTCGGGGACGTAGTGCTTGAGCATGTTCTCGACGCCTGATTTCAGCGTCGCCGACGAGGACGGGCAGCCCGAGCAGGCGCCGCGCATATGCAGCCAGACCACGCCCGTCTGAGGCTCGAAGCGCGAAAAGACAATGTCGCCGCCGTCCTGGGCCACGGCCGGACGGATGCGCGTATCGAGCAGTTCCTTGATCTCGGCGACGATCTGCGAGGTTTCCTCGTCGTAGTCGCCCTCGTCGTGGCCGCCGCTCTCGGCGTTCTGGTCCAGCAGCAGGGGACGGCCGCTGGTGAAGTGGTCCATGATCGCCGCCAGGATCGGCGCTTTCAGGTGCGGCCACTGGGCGTCCTCGCCCTTGGTCACGGTCAGGAAGTCGGGGCCGAAAAACACCCGCGTCACGTCGCCGAGGTCAAATAGCGCCTTGGCCAAGGGCGAGGCGTCACCTTCCTCGGGCGTGCGGAACTCGCGTGCGCCCTCACCCAGCACTTCGCGGCCGGGAAGGAACTTCAGGACCTCGGGATTGGGGGTGGTTTCGGTCTGAATGAACATGCGCCTGAAATGGACCTCGCGATGTCGTGACGCAAGGGCGTCGAAAGTACGCATTTTAAAAGTGACACAGGCGTCATTTTCTGGCGTGATGTCGCAAAACACCGATCCGCGGGAGGATCTCATGAGCGACGGTTCGATCGACCTTAAGGCTGACGCGCGGGCGCGAGCCTATTCCATTCCCCTCGAAGACTATCATGTCGCCGACCCGGCCCTGTTCCAGGCCGATGCGATGTGGCCCTATTTCGAGCGCCTCCGGAAGGAAGCGCCGGTCCACTATTCGAAGGGGGACGAGGAGGTCGGCCCGTACTGGTCGGTCACCCGCTACAACGACATCATGACCGTCGACACGACCCACCAGGTCTTCTCGTCGGACGCGCACCTGGGCGGCATCACGATCCGGAACTTCGACGAGGACTTCGTCCTGCCGATGTTCATCGCCATGGACCAGCCCAAGCACGACATCCAGCGCAAGACGGTCAGCCCGATCGTCTCGCCGCAGAACCTGGGTCGTCTGGAAGGCATCATCCGCGAGCGGGTCTGTCAGATCCTCGACGCCCTGCCGATCAATGAACCTTTCGACTGGGTCGACAAGGTCTCGATCGAGCTGACCACCCAGATGCTGGCCACCCTGTTCGACTTCCCCTGGGAAGAGCGCCGCAAGCTGACCCGCTGGTCCGACATCGCCACCGCCTCGCCCGAAAGCGGCCTGATCGAGAGCGAGGATGCGCGCCGCGCCGAGCTGCTGGAGTGCCTGGCCTACTTCACCAATCTCTGGAACGAGCGGGTGAACCTGACCGAGCCGGGCAACGACCTGATCTCGATGCTGGCTCACGGCGAGGCCACCCGCGACATGCCGCCCATGGAGTACCTGGGCAATGTCATCCTGCTGATCGTCGGCGGCAATGACACCACCCGCAACTCGCTGACCGGCGGCCTCTACGCCCTGTCCAAGAACCCGCAGGAAGAGGCCAAGCTGCGCGCCGATCCCAGCCTGATCCCGAACATGGTCTCGGAGATCATCCGCTGGCAGACGCCGCTGGCTCATATGCGCCGCACGGCGCTGGAAGACTTCGAGCTGGCCGGCCAGACGATCAAGAAGGGCGACAAGGTCGTGATGTGGTACGTCTCGGGCAACCGCGACGACACGGTGATCGAGGACGCCGACAAGTTCATCATCGATCGCCCGAACGCCCGCCGCCACCTGTCGTTCGGCTTCGGCATTCACCGCTGCGTGGGCAACCGTCTGGCCGAGATGCAGCTGCGGATCGTCTGGGAAGAAATCCTCAAGCGCTTCCCGAAGATCGAGGTGCTGGAAGAGCCCAAGCGGGTCTATTCGACCTTCGTGAAGGGCTATGAGCGCATGATGGTGCGGATCCCCGAGCGGATCTGATCGGCGTCGCGATCGTGAAAAAGCCCCGCGACAGACGTCTGGCGCGGGGCTTTCTTGTTTCAGCTCGATAGGGGGTCAGGCGCCCCAGAAGCCGACCAGCTTCTTGACCTCGGCCAGCGTCGGGGCGGCGGCCTCGCGGGCCTTTTCGGCGCCCTTGGCCAGGATGGCGTCCAGCACCGCCGGATCGCCCAGCAGGCCGCGCATCCGCTCGCCGACCGGCGCCAGACTTTCGACCGCCAGTTCGGCCAGGGCCGGCTTGAAGGTTCCAAAGCCCTTGCCGGCGTACTCGGCCAGCACCTGGGCCTTGGTCTTGCCGGCCAGGGCCGCGAAGATGCCCACAAGGTTGTCGGCTTCGGCGCGGGTCGCCAGTTCCTCGACCGTTTCCGGCAGCGGTTCCGGGTCGGTGCGGGCCTTCCTGACCTTGGCCGCGATGTCGTCGGCCGTGTCGGTCAGGTTGATGCGCGAATAGTCCGACGGGTCGGACTTGCTCATCTTGGCCGAGCCGTCGCGCAGGCTCATGACCCGCGCGCCGGGGCCCTGGATCAGCGGATCGGGCAGCGGGAAGAAGCCGGGCGCATTGAAGTCGTGGTTGAACTTCTGGGCGATGTCGCGGGTCAGCTCCAGGTGCTGCTTCTGGTCCTCGCCGACCGGCACGTGGGTGGCCTTGTAGATCAGGATGTCGGCGGCCTGCAGCACCGGATAGGTGTAGAGGCCCACCGAGCTGCGCTCCTTGTGCTTGCCGCTCTTCTCCTTGAACTGGGTCATGCGGTCCAGCCAGCCCAGGCGCGCGACGCAGTTGAAGATCCAGGAGAGCTCAGCGTGCTCGCGCACCGCCGATTGCGGGAAGATCGTCGCCTTGTCGGGGTCCAGGCCCGAGGCGATGTACGCTGCGGCGATCTCGCGGGTCTGCTGGGCCAGGGCCGCCGGGTCCTGCCAGACGGTGATGGCGTGCAGGTCGGCCACGAAGATGAAGGTGTCGATCTCGTGCTGCAGGCGGGTGAACTTCACCAGTGCGCCCAGGTAGTTGCCCAGGTGCAGCGCGCCCGAGGGCTGGACGCCGGAAAGCACGCGGGGCGGGCCCGCATAGGTGACGGGGGCTTGGTCGGTCATGGCTTCAGCCTTGGATCTTGAAACTTGGAATGGCGAGCGCTGCGGCGCGAACCGCATCCTGAGATGCGGCGATCAGGGTTAGAGTGAGCCGCGCCATCGCGGCGCGAGCAATCCGATCGCGGCCATGGAACGCTGGTTACCGCTCCGGGCTGCGCAGGGCAAGCCGGCTCAGCGGCCGGCGCCCCGTCGCAGCACGGTCCTGGCTTCGGCCAGGGTCACGCCGCCGGACGCCAGCAGAAGCAAGGGATAGAGCCCGGCGGCGAGAACGCAGGTCGCCAGGATGGCCAGCTCCTTGGCCGATCCAACACCGATCGCCAGGATCGGCGCCTCAAGCGCGGCGCGCCAGTGCGACATCGCGGCCAGGATCAGGCCCAGGGCAACGCTGGCCGCGAGCACCCGAACGATCTTGCCCCAGGCGGCGGCGCTGGGGGCGTAGTCGCCGCGCTTGTTCAGGGTCAGCGCCATCTGCAGCACATTGATCCACGAGGCGGCGCTGGTCGCCGCCGCCAGGCCGGGCACGCCCATGACCGGGAACAGGGCCAGGCCCAGGCCGATGTTCACCGCCACCGAGATCAGGGCGAAGCGCATCGGACCCTTGGTGTCGCCCCGGGCGAAGAAGGCCGGCGACAGAATGCGGGCCAGCACGAAAGCCGGGGTGCCCCAGCCGTAGTGCAGCAGGGCGTTGGCCGTCTGGCGCGCATCGAACACCGTGAACTCGCCGCGGGTGAACAGGCCGTCGATCAGGAAGAAGGGGATGCTGAACAGGGCCACGGCCGCAGGCAGGGTCAGCGCCAGGGCGAAGACGATGGCCTGATCCATGGCGCCTTGCGCCTCGGCGCGGTCTTCGGCGGCGACGGCCCGCGAGAGGCGCGGCAGCAGAGCCACGCCGATGGCGACGCCGACGAGCCCCAGCGGCAGCTGGTAGAGGCGGTCGGCGTAGGCCAGCCAGGTCCGCGCGCCGTTCACATGACTGGCCAGCACGCCCGAGATGGTGATGTTGATCTGGCTGGCGCTGGCGGCGATGGCGCCCGGTATGGCCAGGGCGATGAGGCCCTTGATCTCCGGCGTCAGGCGCGGAAGCCGCCAGCGGATGGTGGCTCCGGCCTTACGCACGGCCCAGACCAATAGCCCGACCTGAGCCAGTCCCGCCGCGAAGATGCCCCACGAGGCGGCGACGGCCGCGTCATGGGCGTTGCGGGTCGGGATCACAGCGATGAGCGTCACAAGGTTGAGCAGGATCGGCGCTGCGGCCGAGACGATGAACTTGCCCCGCGCGTTCAGGACACCCGACAGCAGGGCTACGATCGCCATGCAGGGCAGATAGGGCATGGTGATCTGGGTCAGGATCACGGCCAGCTTGTACTTGTCGGTGCCAAAGCCGAAGCCCGGGCTGATCACCATCATCAGCCACGGCATGGTCGCCTGGGCGATCAGGGTCAGGCCCACCGTAAAGGCGGCGATGGTGGCCATGGCGTCGGCGGCCAGCTTGTCGGCCACCTCGGCCCCGTCGCGGTCCAGGGTCTTGGAATAGGCCGGCACAAAGGCCGCCGCGAACGCCCCCTCGGCGAAGATCCGCCGGAACAGATTGGGGAACATCTGCGCGGTGTTGAAGGCGTCGGCCGCGAAATTGGCGCTGGCCCCCAGGAAGTACGAGATCACCAGATCGCGCACGAACCCCATTAGCCGACTGACCAGGGTCAGGCCCGAATAGATCGCCGAGGACCGGATCATGCCGGGGGCTTTTTTCGGGGCGGAGGCGGGCGGCGCGGTGTTGGTCACGCCCGGCTTCTGGGCGCTGGACGCAGGGGCGTCAAGGGCTGCTCTGAGGCCCGCCAAATTGCGGCTTTGGATAGGATCAGCATCGATTCGATTGGCCTGGGCGGCGGCTGGGCGCCGAGACCCTAGCGCGGGATCTCAGCGGTCTTCACCAGCGCGACCTGACGGTAAACGGCGGCGATCTCGAAGTAGCGACCGAAGGCGGCGTGGAACTGGTCCACGGCCTGCTTCACGCCCGGCCCGCCGATCTCGCTGATGTCGTGCCAGTAGTCGTCCAGCACCATCATGCCGCCCACGCTGAGCAGGCTGGCGCAGAAGCACAGGTCGATCAGCACGGCCAGCGCCGTATGGCTGCCGTCGACATAGATCAGGTCGAACTGCTCGCCCCGCTCCAGCATCTGGGGCAGGACGTAGGTGGAGAAGCCCTTGTGGGTCGAGAGGCTCCTGAAGCCGCACTTATCCATGTTGCGTCGGAAGCGCGGCTCGACGGCGAGGTACTTTTCTTCGGGGTTTAGGGCCTCATCGAACCAAGGATCAATGACCGTGACCGCCAGACGGTCGGGCAGCAGCCAGTCCATGAAGGCCAGGTTCCGACCCTCATAGGCGCCGATCTCCATATAGCGGATCGTCTCGGTCGCCGGGCGCTTGGCCGCGAAGTCGCGCAGCAGCGGCGCCACGAACGGGATGTTGTTGCTGGCCCAGGTCGAGGTGAACTCGAAACCCTTGTCGGCGGCGTGGGCGTTGAAGGCCTCGACCACGGCGTGGTCGCGCGGGCCGCCCAGCATGGTCTTGGCGAGGTTGGGCGCTAGGCGCGGATTGACCTTGGTCAGCGAGCGCAGCTTCGAGAGGCCGCCGCGATGGGTCACCGTCTCAGCGTCGAAGTGCATGTCGGCGGTCATGGTCCCGGCTCCTCCATCGGTTGCGGGGGAGACTAGGACCAAGGTCTTAAGGAAGGGTCAGGCCGTGACGACCTGTCCGTCGCGCACCGCGACGGGCCAGGGCGTCAGGCGGGCGCTGGTCGGACAGGGCCCGGCTACGCAGCCGCCGTCCTCGATGCGAAACAGCGCCGCGTGGCCCGCGCACAGGATCAGGTCGTTGTCGCGGGTCAGGTAGCGTCCTGCAAAGCCGGCCAGCGGCCAGCCGGCGTGCGGGCAGCTGTCGACATAGCCGACCAGGACCTCGCCCTTGCGGACCACGAAGCCCGCGAACATCGTGTCGCCCTCGCGCCAGCGAAAGCCCTTTGACCCGGGCGAGCCGATCTCGTCCAGACTACAAAGCACGGTCCCCGCCGGGGGACGGGCGGGATTATCCTCGGCGTCCCACAAGGGTCTAGAGCGCGCCGATCGCCACGCGCCAGGGGCGGACCTCGACGCTGTCGAACACCCCAGCGGTGGTGAACGGGTCGTTGTCGGCCTGGGCCTGGGCGGCGGCCAGATCCTCGGCCTCGACGATCAGCAGCGAGCCGATCGGATTTCCGTCGTCGCCCAGCAACGCGCCGGCCAGCTTCAGGCCGCTCGACTGGTTGAGATAGTCGAGGTGGGTGGGGCGGGTGGCCAGGCGGGTCTCCAGCGCGCCGGGCTTGTCTTTGCAGATGATGGCGAAGAGGGCCATGCGGGCGGTCCTTTGGGTCAGGCTTCAGGTTTCAGGGGGCGCGACAGCAGGCCGGCGATCGCCGCGTCGACCGCGACCTCACCCGCCAGGATGGCCGCGACGGCTTCGCAGATCGGGGCCTCGACGCCGACCTTGCGGGCCAAGGCGCGCACGGCGGGGGCCGAGGCGACGCCCTCGGCGACCGAGACCTTGCCGGCCAGCGCCTGCTCCAGGGTCAGGCCCTGTCCCAACGCGAGGCCGACGCTCATGTTGCGCGATTGCGGGCTTGAACAGGTCAGCACCAGATCCCCCAGGCCGCAGAGGCCGGCGACGGTCTCCGGCCGCGCGCCCAGCGCCACGGCCAGCCGGGTCAGCTCGGCGAAGCCCCGGGTGATCACCGTGGCGTGGGCGTTGCGGCCCAGGCCCTTGCCCTCGACGATGCCGCAGGCGATGGCCAGGACGTTCTTGACCGCCCCGCCGGCCTCGGCGCCGATCAGGTCGCTGGCGGTGTAGGGGCGGAAGGTCGGGATGAAGAGCGCCTCGGCGATGGCGCGGCCCAGGGCCTCGTCCTCACAGGCCAGGGTGACGGCGGCGGGAAGATTGCGGGCGACCTCGCCGGCGAAGCTGGGCCCCGACAGCACCGCGATCGGCGCGCCCGGCAGGCTTTCCGCCGCCACATCGGTCATCAGCTTCAGCGAGCCCTGCTCAACGCCCTTGGAGCACAGCACGACGGGCGCGGTCGCCTTGCGATGCGGCGCGAAGGCGGTGAGGGCCGCGCGCAGGTGTTGCGCCGGGGCGACGGCCAGGATCAGGTCGCAGTCGGCCAGGTCCGAGAGCTCGGCGACGGCCCTGATCCCCGGCTCCAGCGCGACACCCGGCAGGAAGACCGCATTCTCGTGCGCCGCGTTGATCGAGGCCACGACCTCGGGCTCGCGGGCCTGCAAGGTGACCGCAAGGCCCGCCCGGGCCGCGACCTGAGCCAGGGCGGTGCCCCAGGCTCCGGCGCCGATGACGCCAACCTGCTTGAAGGTCATGGGCTGCGACGTCATGCCTTGGCTCCCTTGCGTCCATAGGCGTTGGCGGGATTGGCCAGCGCGGCGGCCTCGTCCAGCGGCCAGCGCGGGCGGGCGACGGCGTCTAGGTCGTCCGAAATTCCCAGCGCCAGTCGTTCGGCCCCCGCCAGGGCGATCATGGCGGCGTTGTCGGTGCAGTAGGCCAGCGGCGGGGCGGCGAACGAGAACCCGTTCTTCTCGCAGTCGGCCAGCAGGGCTGCGCGCACCGCGCCGTTGGCGGCCACGCCGCCCGCGACGACGAAGCGCAGGTCGTCCCGCCCGTGGTCTTCCTTGTAGAGCTTCATCGCCCGATCGACCCGCTCCGACAGCTGGCGGGCGATGGCGGCCTGGACGCCGGCGGCCAGATCGCGGCGCTCGTCGCCGGTGGTCAGGGTCTCGGCGATCCGCGCCGCCGCCGTCTTCAGGCCCGAGAAGGAAAAGTCGCAGTCCTTGCGGCCCAGCAGGGCGCGGGGCAGGGCGTAGCGGGCCGCATCGCCGCCCATGGCCAGCTTCTCCAGCGCCGGGCCGCCGGGATAGGGCAGGCCGAGACTCTTGGCGATCTTGTCGAAGGCCTCGCCCGCCGCATCGTCGATGGTGGTGCCGAGGCGACGGCAGGCGCCGACGCCCGACACCTCCAGAAGCTGGCAATGGCCGCCGGACACCAGCAGCAGCAGGAACGGATAGGCGATGTCCGCGCCCAGCCGCGCCGAGACGGCGTGGCCCTCCAGATGGTTCACAGCCACCAGCGGCACGCCGCGCGCCAGGGCCACCGCCTTGCCGAACGCCAGGCCCACCATGACCCCGCCCACGAGGCCCGGCCCCGCCGTGGCGGCGACGCCGTTCAGGTCTTCGAAGCCGACGCCCGCCGTCCGAACGGCCTCGGCGGCGATAGCGTCGATCGACTCCACGTGGGCCCGGGCGGCGATCTCCGGCACCACGCCGCCAAACGGCGCGTGCTTTTCAAACTGGGTGCCGATCACCGACGACAGCACCGTCACCGTCCCGTCCGCAGCGCGGCGCACGACCGAGGCTGCGGTTTCGTCGCAACTGGTCTCGAGGCCGAGGATGAGAAGGTCGGATTGCTTAGGGGATGTCATCAGGTTGCGGGCTTTCCGCTGCTCCTGTAGCAGCGAAGAACAAAATTCGTCTCCGCAGGTAACGTTCAGACCGTGTCCCGGCAACCTCCCATCCGCATCGGCGCGCGCGGCTCGAAGCTGTCCCTGGCCCAATCGGGCCTCATGCAGGCGCGGATCGCCCACGCTCTGGGGGTCCCGGCCGGGGCGTCCAAAGAGGAAATCGAGGCGGCGGCCCCGCTGATCCCGATCGTCACCAGCGGCGACCGCATCCAGGACCGCCGGTTGATGGAGATCGGCGGCAAGGGCCTCTTCACCAAGGAGATCGAGGAGGCTCTGCTGGACGGGCGTATCGACTGCGCCGTCCATTCGCTGAAGGACATGCCGGCCGAGCTGCCGCCGGGACTCGTGCTGGCCGCGACGCCCGAGCGCGAGGACCCGCGCGACGCCTTCATCAGCCACATCTGCGAGCGGCTGGAAGACCTGCCCAAGGGCGCGCGCCTGGGCACCGCCAGCTTGCGTCGCCAGGCCCAGGCCCTGCATGTGCGGCCGGACCTCGAGATCGTCATGTTGCGCGGCAATGTCGACACGCGCCTGGCCAAGCTGGAACGCGGGGAGGCCGACGCCATTCTGCTGGCCCAGTCGGGCCTTAACCGCCTGGGCCTGGGTCACCTGACCAGGAGCTGGCTCGACCCCGACGCCTGTCCGCCTGCGCCGGGCCAGGGCGCCCTCGTCATCGAGACCCGCGCCGAGGATATCGGCGCGCCGTGGCTTGAGGCGGTCCGCTGCCAGGAAACGACGATCGCCGTGGCCGCCGAGCGCGGCGCCCTCCTGGCGCTGGAGGGCTCGTGCCGCACCGCCATCGGCGCGCGTGCGATCCTGGACGGTGCGCGGCTTTCCATGATCGTCGAGGCCCTGACCCCCGACGGCGCCCGGCGCTTCCGGCGCGAAGGCCAGATCATCCTTACCGGCGCTGACAATGTCGGCGAAGCCCGCGCCTTCGGGCTGACGCTCGGGGCAGAGGTCCGCGCGGCGGGCGGCGACGCCATCGTCCTGCCGGAATAGAGCCTTGCACTCGGGCGCGCCGGTCTGGATCACCCGCGCCCAGCCTGGCGCCACGGCGACAGCCGAACGCGTGGCCGCGCTGGGCTTTTCGCCGATTGTCGATCCGCTGCTGGCAGTCCAAGCGATCCCGGTGACAATCGATCTGGCCGGCGTGGCTGCGCTGGCCTTCACCAGCGTAAACGGCGTCAAAGGCTTCGTCCGCTGTTGCGTGCGGCGCGACCTGCCCGTGTTCACGGTGGGTGCGGCTACGGCCAAGGCCGCCCAGGACGCGGGCTTTTCCCAAATCCGCAGCGCCGATGGCGATGTCGAGGCCCTGGAGCGGCTGGTCGCCGAGGCTCGGCCCGGGCCGGTGCTGTGGGCGGGCGCCGAGGCGCCGGCTGGCGACCTTGTGGCAGGTCTCCGTGCGCGGGGCTTGGAGGCGCGAGGCGTCGCAGTCTACGCCACGGTCGAGCGTTCGCCATCGATCGCCACCCTGGCCTTGCTCGACGCGCCGCTGACCGTGCTGATCCACTCCCCGCGCGCCGCGCGCGTGCTGGCCCGGGTTCTAAGCAACCGCACCCACGCCGACCTGCGTCTCCTATGCCTCTCTCGGGCGGTCGCCGCCCCGCTGGCGGAGGTGGGCGAACCGCGTTTTGTGACCTTCGCGCCGCGTCCGGACGAATCCGCACTGCTCGAACTGCTGGGAGCTTGAGCGCGGCGTTGCGCGACGCGGCGGGGTGGGGCACGAATGGACCATGAACGCCGATGCCGATCCCGTTGAAATCGCCGCGCCCAGCGATCCGGCGCTCTACGCCCGCCGCCGGGTGATGGGGCCGGGCGTATGGGCCTGGCTCTTCCTCTGTCTCGTCTGCGTCGCCCTCGGCGCCGGCGTCGCCTGGTTCGGGCCCTCCTGGTTCTCGGCCAAGCCCGCTGCGCCCGAGGCGGCCGTCTCGGCCAGGCCGAGCCCGAGCCCGATCCCCGAGCGGGTGGCGGCGGGAACGGCGCTCCCGCTGGAAAGCTCCGGGTCTTTGGCGCCGGCGCCCGCGCAGGCCGAGGTCGAACGACTCAACGGCCGAATCACCGCCCTTGAGGCCAGCCAGAAGACCGTGGCCGACGCCGCCGTCGCCGCGCTCGCCGTCGCGACCTTGGCCGAGGCGGCGGAAACCTCGCGGCCGTTTGGTCCGGAACTGCTGGGTCTGCAGCGGGTGCTGCCCGGCTCGCCTGACCTGCGCGCCCTTGAACCGCTTTCACGCACCGGCGCCCCTACCCGCGCGGGCCTCGCCACCCAGTTCGGCAATCTGGCCGGCCGCGCCGCCAGCGCCGCGCGCAATCCCGGCGTCGAGGCCGACCTCTTCTCCCGGATTCGCTACGCGCTCTCCAGCATCGTTTCGATCCGCTATGTGGGCTCGACCAAGGGCTCGACGCCCGATGCGATGCTGGCCCGGGCCCAGGCGCTTTTGGACGAGGGCGACGTCGAGGGCGCGGTCGCTGCGCTCGATCCGCTCAACGACTCGTCGCGTGAAGTGCTTGCGCCCTGGTTCGTCGCCGCCAATCGGCGCATCGAGATCGACCGCCACGTGTCGGCTGTCCGCGCCGACGCCCTGGCCGAACTGGCGCGGGTCTCGCGCGCCTCCGCGCCGGTCGCGCCATGACCCGGGTCGCCTTCTCTCTCTTCCTGGTCGCCGTCGTCGCGGTCAGCGTTCTGGCCCTGACCGGCGAGCCAGGCCGCGCCTCGATGGAGTGGATGGGCTGGCGGGTCGAGATGACGGCCGCCGCCGCAGCGCTCCTGACCCTGTTCTCGGCGCTGATGTTCACCCTGCTTTGGCGCGGCGTGATCTGGATCGTCGAGGCCCCCCGCCGCGCGGCGCGGGCCCGGGCCGAGGCCAAGCGCAAGCAAGCGATCGAAGCGCTCTCACGGGGCTTCCTGGCCGTGGCGGCCGGCGACGGCTCCGAGGCCCGTCGTCTGGCGCAGAAGTCGTCCGAACTGGCGGAGGACGCACCGGCCCTGGTCCGCGTCCTGGCCGCGCAGGCGGCCGAGGCCGCTGGCGATCGCGGCGCCGCCAAGAGCGCCTACAACGCCATGCTCGGCTTTCCCGAGATGCGTTTGGCCGGCCTTCGCGGCCTGATGCTCGCCGCGCAGGCCGAGGGCGACCGCCTGGCCGCGATCCGTCACGCCGAGACCGCCTATGGCCTGGCGCGGACCGCGCGCTGGGCCTGGCGCGCGCTGCTGGAGGCCCGTCTCGAAGCCGGCGACTGGGCTGCGGCCCTGGAGCTCGTCCGCGGCGCGCTGGAGCGCAAGATCGTGTCTCCGGTCGTTGCTGAACGCAGTCGGGCGGCGCTGTTGGCCGCTTCGGCCGCCAGCCTCGTCGACGCCCCTGACCCCAAGGCCCGCGCCCAGGCGCTGGACTTTGCGACCCAGTCGGTGAAGCTCAAGCCCGACTTCGCGCCCGGTGTGGTGATGGCCGCCCGCCTGCTGGCGGAAGACGGCAAGACCGCCAAGGCCAGCGGCCTGATCGAGACCGCCTGGAAGGCTGACCCGCATCCGGCGCTCTGGCTGGCCTATCGCGACCTGAAGACCAACGAGACGCCCAAGGCCCGCGCTCAGCGCCTGGCCGCCCTGGCCGCCCTCAAGCCCGAGGCGCGGGAAAGCCGCCTGCTGCGGGTGGAAAGCGCTCTGATCGGCGGCGATCCGGTCGCCGCCCGCGCCGCCGCCCGCCTGCTGGACGCTGAGGCCCCCACCGCCCGCTTCGCCGGCCTGATGGCGCGCGTGGCCGCCGCCAATGGCGACGCGGACGAGGCGCGCGCCTGGATCGCGCGGGGCGCGGCCGCGCCGCAGGAGCCGGACTGGTCCGATCTCGACCCCGAGGGGCAGGCCTTCGCCTATCAGCGCGACGATTGGGCGCGCCTGGCCGTCAGCTACGCCGAGACCGGCCAGTTGATCCACCCCCGCCACGAGCGGCGCGAGCGGACCATGAACGACTTGCCCGAGCTGCCGTCGGCCTATGCGGAGTCGACGCCGTTCATCCGCGCAGCCGAGACCGGCGGCGCCCTGCTGCCCATTCCCGACGACCCTGGCGTGTTTGACGCGCCCCCGGTTCCAGAGCCCCCGGAAGGCGGTCCGGCGCCCCGTCGCAATTCTGGTGCAAGACGGCGCTTGGCAAGTGGCTCGCGCGCCGCTAAATAGGCGCTCCCTTCGCTCTGAAGCGCCCGCTTCGGAGCCCGTGGGCCGCCTTAGCTCAGCCGGTAGAGCGGCGCATTCGTAATGCGTAGGTCAGGTGTTCGAGTCACCTAGGCGGCACCACTTCCCCATTAGAAACCGGAACTGCGCCCGGCGGCGGGCCGTTTGGATCTCCGAGGAGATTCGCATGGCTCACCCTGTCGACGCCGAGACTGCGCTTGAAGACGTGTTGGCGTTTCTCGCCCATCCGCCCGAACCGGGCGGCGCCGATGATGCGCGGTTTCGTGAGCGCCTGAGCCAGGTCATCTCGGCATCTATTCCGCTCGTCGACGGCGACGATCCGCAAGACGCGCCGGCGCTGCAGCTGGACGACGCGCTCCGCGAGCGGCTGGAACAAGCGCTGCGAGAGCGGCGCCGGAACTACTTCGGCGACCATCCGGACGGGATCGGCCCCACCCTGGGCATGGACGTCGGCAAGGCGTGACCGACGAAAAAGGGCCCGGCGTTTCCGCCGGGCCCTTCGTCATCGACCTTTGCGGGGCGCTTTACGCCGCGGTCTTCGCCTTGGCGCCGAAGCGGCCGTAGAAGGTCTCGCCCTTCTCGGCCATCTCACGCAGCAGCGCGGGCGGTGAGAAGCGCTTGCCGTACTTCTGGGCGAGCGCGTCGCAGGCCTCGACGAAGGCCTTGGCGCCGACGCTGTCGATCAGGCTGATCGGACCGCCGGTCCAGGGCGCGAAGCCCCAGCCCAGGATCGCGCCGACGTCGGCTTCACGCGGATCGGTGATCACGCCTTCCTCGAAGCAGCGGGCGGCCTCGACAGCCTGACGGTACAGCAGGCGGGTGCGGATCTCCTGGATTAGCGCCTGGTCGGCTTCGGCGATCTTCACCGGCATCAGGTCCGACAGGCCCTTCCACAGGGTCTTGGGACCGTTCTCCGGATAGTCGTAGAAGCCCTTGCCGTTCTTGCGGCCGTAGCGCTGCAGCTCGACCACCATCTTTTCGATGACCGGGGCGAACGGACGGTCCTCGAACTTGTCGCCGAGGTCCTTCTTGGTCTGCTGAGTGACCTTGTAGCCAAGGTCGAGAGCGACGTCGTCGTTCATCTCCAGCGGACCGCGCGGCATGCCGGTAGCGCGGCCGACATTGTCGATGATGGCCGGCGCGATGCCGTCGGCCAGCATCTCGAGGCCTTCCTGCACGAAGGTGCCGAAGCAGCGCGAGGTGTAGAAGCCGCGGCTGTCGTTGACGACGATCGGGGTCTTCTTGATCTTCAGGACGTAGTCGATCGACTTGGCCAGGGCCTCGTCGGACGTCTCCTCGCCCATGATGATCTCAACGAGGCCCATCTTGTCGACCGGCGAGAAGAAGTGGATGCCGATGAAGTTCTTCGGGCGAACGGACGCCTTGGCCAGGCCGGTGATCGGCAGGGTCGAGGTGTTGGAGCCGAAGATGGCGGTCTCGGCCAGCTGGGCCTCGGCCTTCTGGGTCACGTCGGCCTTGATCTCGCGGCTTTCGAACACGGCCTCGATGACCAGGTCGCTGCCCTTGACGTGCGCATAGTCGGTGGTCGGGGTGATCAGCGAGAGGACCTTGTCGGCCTTGTCCTGAGTCATCTTGCCGCGCGAGACGGCCTTCTTGAGGAGGTTCTCGGCGTAGGCCTTGCCCTTCTCGGCGGCTTCCTGGCTCTGGTCGATCAGCACGGTCTCGATGCCGGCCATGGCTTGGACATAGGCGATGCCCGCGCCCATCATGCCCGCGCCCAGCACGGCGACCTTCTTGGCTTCCGACGGCGGAACGTTGGCCGGACGGCCCGAACCCTTGCCCAGCTCCTGCAGGGAGAGGAACAGCGTGCGGATCATGCCCTTGGCCTGCGGCGACATCATCGTCTTCAGGAAGTAGCGGGTCTCGATGCGGATGGCCGCGTCGAACGGCACCTGCGTGCCTTCATAGACCGCCTTCAGGATGTTCAGCTGGGCGGGATAGTTGCCATAGGTCTGCTTGCGCAGCATGGCGTTGCCCATGATGAACACCTGGCCGCCGGTCGGGGTGTAGGGACCGCCGCCGGGCAGCTTGAAGTCCTTCTTGTCCCACGGCGCGACGGGGTCGCCCTTGGTCTTGACCCAGGTCTTGGCGGCCTCGACGACCTGCTCGACCGGGACGACCTCGTGCACGACCTTGTTGGCCAGGGCCTCGGCCGGCTTCATCGACTTGCCTTCCAGCAGGTAAGGCGCAGCCGCCATCACGCCCATCAGGCGCGGCAGGCGCTGGGTGCCGCCTGCGCCCGGCAGCAGGCCGACCTTGGCTTCCGGCAAAGCGAGCTGGATCTTCGGATTGTCGGCGACCACGCGATAGTGGCAGGCCAGCGCGATCTCGAGACCGCCGCCCATCGCCAAGCCGTTGATCGCGGCGGCGACCGGCTTGCCGCAGGTTTCCAGGGCGCGGAAGGCCTTGTTCAGCGCGAAGCCGGCGTCGTAGGCGGCCTTCAGGCCGGCCTCACCGCCAGCGCCGCCGCCCAGACCGCCGTTGCCGCCCAGTTCGCCCAGGTCGGCGCCGGCGCAGAAGCCCGTCGTCTTGCCCGAGGTGATGACGACGCCCTTGATCTCGGCGTCGGACTTGATGCGCTCGACGATCTCGCCGATCTCGCGGATGACCGAAGCGGTCAGGGTGTTCATCGAACGGCCGGGCACGTCGAAGGTGACGAGGGCCACGCCGTCGGAATCGACCTCGATCTTGAAGTTTTCCATGGGGATTCTTCCTCAGAATTCGATGTCATCCCGGCCGTAGCGCAGCGGAGAGCCGGGACCGCCGGAAGCCTGAGCTTTCCGAGGTCCCGGATCGGCCCTTCGGGCCGTCCGGGATGACAGGTTAAATCAGACGCGTTCGATGACCGTGGCGGTGCCCATGCCGGCGCCGACGCACAGGGTGATCAGGGCGGTTTCCTTGTCCGAGCGCTCCAGCTCGTCGAGGACGGTGCCCAGGATCATCGCGCCGGTGGCGCCGAGCGGGTGGCCCATGGCGATGGCGCCGCCGTTCACGTTCATCTTGTCGTGCGGGATATCCAGCGCCTGCATCATGCGCAGCACGACCGAGGCGAAGGCTTCGTTCAGTTCGTAGAGGTCGATGTCCTTGACCTCCATGCCCAGCTTCTTGAGCAGCTTTTCGCTGACCAGGGCCGGACCGGTGAGCATGATCGAGGGCTCCGAGCCGATCGAGGCCGCGCCCTTGATCTTGGCGCGGGCCTTCAGGCCGAGCGCCTCGCCCATTTCCTTGGTGCCGATCAGCACGCCGGCGGCGCCGTCGACGATGCCCGAGCTGTTGCCGGCGTGGTGCACGTGGTTGACGCGCTCCACCTGCGGATAGCGCTGGGTGACGACGGCGTCGAAGGCCATCTCGCCCATGCCCGTGAACGAGGGGTTCAGAGAGGCCAGGGTCTGCATGGTGGTGGAGCCGCGCACGGTCTCGTCATGGTCCAGCAGGGTCAGGCCCAGCTGGTCTTTCACCGGGATCACCGACTTCTTGAAGCGGCCGTCGGCCCAGGCGGCCGCCGCGCGCTTCTGGCTTTCGACGGCGTAGGCGTCGACGTCGTCTCGGGAAAAGCCATAGAGGGTGGCGATCAGGTCGGCCGACACGCCCTGCGGGGCGAAATAGGTCTTGAAGGCCGAGGAGGGGTCGGTCGGCCAGGCGCCGCCGTCGCTGCCCATCGGCACGCGGCTCATGCTCTCGACGCCGCCGCCGATGGCGAGGCCCGCTTCGCCCGAGGCGACCTTGGCCGCGGCCATGTTCACCGCTTCCAGGCCCGAGGCGCAGAAGCGGTTGATCTGCACGCCGGCGACGCTCTCGGCGTAGTCGGCGGTCAGGACGGCGGTGCGGGCGATGTCGCTGCCTTGCTCGCCGACCGGCGAGACGCAGCCCAGCACGACGTCGTCGACCTTGCTGGTGTCCAGGCCGTTGCGGTCGCGCAGGGCTTCCAGCACCTGGGTGGCCAGCGACAGGGCGGTGGTCTCGTGCAGCGAGCCGTCCTTCTTGCCCTTGCCGCGCGGCGTGCGCACGGCGTCGAAGATGTAAGCGTCAGCCATGGAATGGCTCCTTCCTGCGAAGCGTTGTTCGTGTCTTTGTCAGGCGACCGGTGGCCGGACGCCCTAGGGTTTCCAGTTGCCGATCGGATATTTTCCGATCGGCTCGCACTTCAGGCCGCTGGCCGAGGCCTTGGCCCGGTAGTAGAGGCGCGACCCGAACTCGGGCGGCGGCAGCGTGCAGGGCGTGAAGCCCGAGGTGGTCACTTCCAGCCGCCACTCGGCGATCTTGGACCGCAGCAGAACGTTGCAGACGTCCTTGCCGGGCGGCTGCAGCGGCAACTTGAACGCGCCCGGCTGCGGACGCTTGCCGACCAGTTCACCGGAAAAGGTCAGCGGGCGCGGGCCTTGCGCGGCGCGCACGCAGACCACGGCCGAGCGGGCGTCATTGCCGGCCGGCGGTTCGGCCCCTGCGGCGCCGGCCAGCAGGCCGGCCAGCAGCGATACGATCATAGCGTCCTCGCGATCAGGAGTTTCATGATCTCGTTGGTGCCGCCGTAGATGCGCTGGATGCGGCTGTCCTTGTACATGCGGGCGATCGGATACTCGTTCATGAAGCCGTAGCCGCCGAACAGCTGCAAGCAGCGATCGACGATCTTGTTCTCCAGGTCCGAGACCCAGTACTTGGCCATCGAGGCGGTGGCCGCATCGAGCTTGCCTTCCAGATGCTGGCCGATGCAGTGGTTGACGAAGACCTTGGCGACGGTCGCCTCGGTCTTGCACTCGGCCAGCACGAACTGGGTGTTCTGGAAGTCGATGATCGCCTTGCCGAAGGCCTTGCGGTCCTTGACGTAGGCGATGGTCAGCTCCAGCGCCCGCTCAATGGTCGCCATGCCCTGGACGGCGATGTTCAGGCGCTCCTGCGGCAGCTGGCTCATCAGCTGGAAGAAGCCCTGGCCCTCGTCCGTGCCCAGCAGGTTCTCGGTCGGGACCTTCACCTCGTTGAAGAACAGCTCCGAGGTGTCCTGGGCCTCCTGGCCCAGCTTGTCGAGGTTGCGGCCGCGCTCGAAACCTTCGGCGCCGTCGGTCTCGACGAAGATCAAGGACGTGCCGCGCGCGCCGCCGGTCGGATCGGTCTTGGCGACCACGCAGATCAGGTTGGCGGTCTGGCCGTTGGTGATGAAGGTCTTGGAGCCGTTGATGACGTACTGGTTGCCGACCTTCTTGGCGGTGGTCTTGATGCCTTGCAGGTCGGAGCCGGCGCCGGGCTCGGTCATGGCGATCGCCGAAACGAGCTCGCCCGTGGCCATGCGGGGCAGCCAGCGCTGCTTCTGCTCCTCGGTGCCGTAGTGGACGATGTACGGCATGACGATGGCGTTGTGCAGGCTGGCGCCGAAGCCGTCGACGCCCTTCTTGCCCAGTTGCTCCATCAGCACGACCTCGTGCCGGTAGTCGCCGCCGGCGCCGCCGTACTGCTCGGGCGTGGAGAGGCCGAGCAAGCCCGCCTCCCCCGCCTTGGTCCACATGTCGCGGTCGACGCAGTGGCTCTTGCGCCACTTGGCGACGGTTTCCTCAGGCGCGTGCTCGTCGAAGAACTTGCCGACCGCGTCCTCGAAGATCGCGATGTCTTCCTCGGCCATGAAGGCCGGCTTTTCAACGTTGAGCACGCTCATGATCAGAAAGCCTCCGCAGGCAGCGCCATCAGGGTCGCCGAACCGGTCTTCAGCTTGGCCAGATGCGACGCAGCGTCAGGCAAGATGCGTTCGATGAAATAGCGACCGGTCGTCAGCTTGGTCGAATAGAACGGGTCGGACGAGCCGGCCGCGATCTTAGCGTTGGCGGCCTTGGCCATCAGCGCCCACATATAGGCCAGGCCCGTCAGGCCGAAGAGGTGCATGTAATCGGTCGAGGCCGCGCCGGCGTTGTCGGGGTTCTGCAGGCCGTTCTGCATCAGCCACATCGTGCCGTCCTGCAGCTGGGCCTTCACGCCGCCCAGGGCTTCGATAAAGGGCTTCAGGGCCTCATCGGAATCGTTCTCGCCGATGAACTGATCGATTTCCTGGAAGAAGGTCATGACTGCGCGGCCGCCCTTGGCCGCCAGCTTGCGGCCGACCAGGTCCAGGGCCTGCACGCCGTTGGTGCCCTCGTAGATCAGGGCGATGCGGCAGTCGCGCATGAACTGGCTGACCGGGAAGTGCTCGGTGAAACCGCTGCCGCCATGCACCTGCACGGCGTTCGAGCAGACCTGGAAGCCCTTGTCGGTCAGGTAGCCTTTCAGCACCGGCGTCATCAGGCCCATATAGTCCGAAGACTTCTCACGGACCGCCGCGTCGGGGTGGACGTGCGAGAGGTCGCCGTGCAGGGCGGTCCAGAACAGGAAGGCGCGGCCGCCCTCGATCAGGGCCTTGCTCTCCAGCAGCATGCGACGCACGTCCGGGTGGACGATGATCGGGTCGGCCGGGCCGTCGGCGTTCTTCGGGCCCGTCAGCGAGCGGCCTTGCAGGCGATCCTTGGCGAAGGCGACGGCGGCCTGATAGGCCGCTTCGCCCTGGGCGACGCCCTGCATGCCCACGCCGAGGCGCGCCTCGTTCATCATGACGAACATGATCTTGAGGCCCGAGTTCTCCTCGCCGATCAGATAGCCCGTGGCCTCGTCATACTGCATCACGCAGGTGGCGTTGCCGTGGATGCCCATCTTCTCTTCGAGGCCCACGCACTTGGCGCCCTCGTTACGAGGGCCCACCGAGCCGTCGGCGTTCGGGATGAACTTCGGCACGATGAACAGGCTGATGCCCTTCACGCCGGCCGGCGCGCCCTCGATGCGAGCCAGCACGAGGTGGACGATGTTGTCGGCCATGTCGTGCTCGCCGGCCGAGATCCAGATCTTCTGGCCGGTGATCTTGTAGCTGCCATCGGCCTGCGGGACCGCCTTGGTGCGCAGCAGGCCAAGGTCCGTTCCGCAATGCGGCTCGGTCAGGTTCATGGTGCCGGTCCACTCGCCGGACACCATCTTGGGCAGGTAGGTCTGCTTCTGCTCGTCCGAACCGCCCGTGTGGATCGCCGAATAGGCGCCGTGCGCCAGGCCGGGATACATCGAGAAGGCCATGTTGGCCGAGCTCGACATCTCGCTGAACGCCAGGTTCACGACGTGCGGCAGGCCTTGGCCGCCATAGGCGGGGTCCGAACCGATGGCGGTCCAGCCGCCCTCGCAAAGCTGCTTGTAGGCGTCCTTGAAGCCCGGCGGCGTGGTGACGGTGTTGGTGACCGGATCCAGCTTGCAGCCCGTCTTGTCGCCGACCGTGTTCAGCGGCGCCAGCACCTCGCCCGTGAACTGGGCGGCGGCCTCGAGGATCTGCTCGACCACCTCGAACGGCGCGTCGGAGAAGCCCGGCAGGTCGCCGTGTTGGTCGATATTGAGCACGTCGCGCAGGATGAAGGCGTGATCGCGAACGGGCGGCTGATAGGTCATGGAACGGTCCTGGCTAGGATCGGGGGGAGGAAAGGCGGGCGGCCGCGTTGCGCGCTTTGTTAGCGGCGTCAGCGGCGCATAAGGACCCTACTTGCCCAGCATCGCATCGGCGTGGCCGTCGAGGCGGGCGCGCAGCACCTGCTCGTAGTCGGCCGCGCGGGGCAGCAGGTCGGGGCGGATCTCGGTGAGGCGGCGCTCGAGGCGGTTGCAGGCCTCGCGCAGCTCGATCAGGGCGTTGTCGATGTCGTCGCGCTGTTGCTCCAAGGCGGTGGCGCGTTCGCGGAACTTCTTCAGCGAGCGGGCCATCTGCGCCGCGCCCTCGTCGTTCTCGTCATAGAGATCGAGGAGTTCGCGGATCTCGGTCAGCGACAGGCCTACGCGCTTGCCGCGCAGGATCAGCTGCAGGCGGACGCGGTCCTTGTGGGAATAGACGCGGTTCAGGCCTTCACGGGCGGGGTTCAGAAGCCCCTTGTCCTCGTAGAAGCGCAGAGCGCGGGGCGTGGCTTTGAATTCGTTGCACAGCTGGCGGATCGTGAAGGTCCGCTCGGGGCGTCGCAGGTCGGCCATGGATGGAAACCTCCCAAGGAAGAGGGCCTGGCTACTGCGGCCGGGCCGCTTTGTTATCGTTGATCACCCTAAACCCGATCCTGTGACGTCGTCAACGCTTACGTAAACGTCAATCAACGCGCAGGCGATAGGTTTACTTTCCTAGTCCGGCGGGCGTATTTTCTCGCCGAAGGCCGATTGGAGGAGGAGCCGATGGCGACCCTGTCTCACGGCGAAATCTGGCGCGCGATCGACGCCCTGGCCGAGCGCTTCGACATGACGCCGTCGGCCATGGCCAGGATGGCGGGCCTGGATCCCACCAGCTTCAACCGCTCCAAGCGCGGTTCAGCCGAGACGGGCCACGCCCGCTGGCCCTCGACCGAGAGCCTCTCCAAGCTTCTGGAGGCGACCGGCGTCAACTTCTCGGAGTTCGCCGCTCTGACCGAGCGATCGCCGGTCCGTACGCCCGGCCGGCGGGGCGCGCCGCTGATCGATCTGGCGCAGGCGGGCAAGGATGGCTTCTTCGATGAGGCGGGCATGCCCGTCGGCGCGGGTTGGGACGAGGCGCCGGCTCCGGACCTGGGCGAGGGCCTCTTCGCACTGGAAGTGACGGGCGATGATCTGGCGCCGGTCTACCGCGATGGCGACCGCCTGCTGGTCTCCCCCACGCTGGAGCCGCGCAAGGGCGACCGCGTCGTGGCGCGCACCCACGGCGGCGAGGTTCTGGTGCGGGAGCTGGGCCGGGTCACCGCGCGGAGCATCGAGCTCCTGGCGCTGGATCGGGCGGGCGGCGAGCGCCTGCTGTCACGCGACGAGGTCGCCTGGATCGCGCGGATCGTCTGGGTCAGCCAGTAGGCCGACCCGAGACGGTAATCGTATCCGGAAGGATCAGGTGCGCGGGCAGCTGGCGTGGCTGTCCAGCAGCCAGGCGATCAGCGGGCCGGCGGCCGGATCGGCGCACGACACGTCCACGCGATAGGAGTTCCAGGTGTCATTGTGCGCCGCCTCGACCTGAGCGTCGGGGAATTGCTGGACGATCCCGCCGAGCAGGGAGTCGAATTCTTCGCGGTCGGTCGGACGCAGGGTGAACGAAGCCATGGGACGAAACCTTGAGGACTAATCTTGGTTCTGATGGTTCCAGCCTAGACCCCGAAACATGGGCATACCCTTAATCCCGGCGTCAGGCGGCGTTCATCCTCGTGGACATGGTGTCGCAGGTCGCGGGGATTCACCCGGGGCGACCTGCATCTTGCCGCCCCTCCCGTGAGGAGAGAGGCGCTAGCCCAGCTTCTCTTCGATCAGCGCGACGGTGCGGTCGATCCCGAAGATCGCCGCGAACGAGCCGAAGCGCGGGCCCTGGCTCTGACCCAGCAGCACTTCATACAGGGCCTGGAACCAGGCGCGCAGCGGGTCGAAGCCGTGGGTCTTGCCCACCTCGAACACCTCGTTCTGGATCAGCTCGGCGTCCTGCGTCCCGGCCGGCATGGCCTTCAGCTTGGCCAAGAGGTCCAGCATGGCGGCGCGTTCCTGGTCGCTGGGCGCGCGGAACACCTTCGAGGGCTTCACGAAGTCCTCGTAGTAGTTGATCGCATAGCCGGCCAGGCGGTCCAGCAGCGGCTGGCTTTCCGGCGAGGCGCCCGGGATGTAGCGCGACAGGAAGCCCCAGAGGATTTCCTTGGTCGAGGCGTCGGCGGCCGAAACCAGATTCAGCATCAGGCTGAAAGACACCGGCGAACCCTGCTCGGGCGGCTTGCCGCCGTGGATGTGCCAGACCGGGTTGTCCAGCTGCTTGGCCGGCTCCTGGCGGCCGAACGCGTCCAGCTGCTGCAGGTACTCGTCACTGGCCTTGGGGATGACGTCGAAATAGAGCTTCTTGGCCGACTTGGGGCTCTGGAACATGTAGTACGACAGGCTCTCGGGCGCGCCGTACCGCAGCCAGTCCTCCATCGACAGGCCATTGCCCTTGGACTTGGAGATCTTCTGGTTGTTCTCGTCCAGGAAGAGCTCGTAGTTGAAACCTTCCGGCGGAACCCCGCCGAGCGCCTTGCAGATCGCGCCCGAGGCCTTGACCGAGTCGATCAGGTCCTTGCCCGACATCTCGTAGTCGACGCCCAGCGCCGTCCAGCGCATGGCCCAGTCGGGCTTCCACTGCATCTTCACGTGGCCGCCGGTGACCGGGACCTCGACCTTCGAGCCGTCCTCGTCCTCGAAGACGATCGTACCCTTCTCGACATTGCGCTCCAGGGTCGGAACCTGCAGCACCTTGCCGGTCGACGGGCTGATCGGGAGGAACGGCGAATAGGTCGCGCGGCGCTCCTCGCCCAGGGTCGGCAGCATGACCTTCTGGATCGCGTCGAAGCGCTCCAGCGCGGTCAGCAGGGTCGCGTCGAACAGGCCGCCCTTGTAGCACGCGGTCGACGAGACGAACTCGTACTCGAAGCCAAAACCGTCCAGGAACGCGCGGAGACGCGCGTTGTTGTGGGCGCCGAAGCTGTCGTGGGTGCCGAACGGGTCGCGGACCACGGTCAGCGGCTTGCCCAGGTCCTCGATCAGCGGCTGCTTGTTCTCGATGTTGTCGGGAACCTTGCGCAGGCCGTCCATGTCGTCGCTGAAGGCGATCAGGCGGGTCGGAATGGCCTCGTCGGTCAGGGCGCGGAAGGCGCTGCGCACCATCGTGGTGCGCGCAACCTCGCCGAAGGTGCCCAGGTGCGGCAGGCCCGACGGCCCATAGCCGGTCTCGAAGATCACGGCCTTGGCCAGCGCCGGATAGGCTTTCACCGCCTCGTCGGTCTTGCCGGCGTCGATCAGCGCCTTGGCGGCCTCCTGGTCGGCGCGGTCGGGGAGGCGCACGCGCAGGACGCGGGCGATCGTGGCGCGCGCCTGCTCGAAGGGCCAGGAGCGGGCGTCACGGGCGAGGGGGGAGAGGCCTTCAAACATGGCGCGGCGTATAAACCGTGCGAAGGCGCAGGGCTAGGGCGGAGCCGAAACTGTCATCCCGGAAGCCTCGCAGAGGCTATCCGGGACCTCGGAAAGCGCGGCGCTTGCGGTGGTCCCGGCTCGACGCGCTGCGCGCTTGGCCGGGATGACAGGACGACAGTTTGAGAGGCCTCAGCCCTTCAGCGCCCCCGCCACCACCTCGCGGGCCTCGGCCTGGACCTGTTTCAGGTGATCGGGGCCCAGGAACGACTCCGCATAGACCTTGTAGACGTCCTCGGTGCCCGAGGGGCGCGCGGCGAACCAGGCGTTCTTCGTGCAGACCTTCAGCCCGCCGATCGCCTCGCCATTGCCGGGGGCGGCGGTGAGGATGTCGGTGATCGCCTCGCCGGCCAGGGTCTTGGCCGAGACGTCGCTGGGGCTGAGCTTGGAAAGACGCGCCTTCTCCTCGCGGCTGGCCGGGGCGTCGACGCGGGCATAGGCCGGCGCGCCGTACTTTTCGGTCAGGCCGACGTAGAGCTGGCTGGCGCTCTGGCCCGTCACCGCCTGGATCTCGGCGGCCAGCAGGGCCAGCTGGATGCCGTCCTTGTCGGTGGTCCACACCCCGCCGTCGTGGCGCAGGAAGGCCGCGCCCGCCGACTCTTCGCCGCCGAAGCCGACCGAGCCGTCCAGCAGGCCGGGCACGAAGTACTTGAAGCCGACCGGCACCTCCAGCAGGCGACGGCCTAGGCCCGCCACGACGCGGTCGATCATCGAGGACGAAACCAGGGTCTTGCCGACCGCTGTATCCGCGCCCCAGCCGGGACGGTGGCTGAACAGGTACGAGATCGCGGCGGCCAGGTAGTGGTTGGGGTTCATCAGGCCGCCGTCGGGGGTGACGATGCCGTGGCGATCGGCGTCGGCGTCGTTGCCGGTGGCGACGTCATAGGCGCCGCCGCCCTTCATAATGCCGATCAGGTTGGCCATGGCCGACGAGGACGAGCAGTCCATCCGGATCTTGCCGTCGGTGTCGAGCGGCATGAACGCCCAGCGCGGATCGACGGCCTCGTTGACTACGGTCAGGTTCAGGCCGTGGCGCTCGGCGATCGCGCCCCAATAGGCGACGGCCGCGCCGCCCAGCGGGTCGGCGCCGATCCGCACCCTGGCCGCGCGGATCGCGGCGATGTCGATCACCGCCGGCAGGTCGTCGACATAGCGGCCGAGGAAGTCATACGCGCCGACGGCCTTGCGGGCGGTCTCGAACGGGACGCGCTTCACGTCCGCCAGGCCATGGGCGAGCAGCTCATTGGCGCGGGCGGCGATGGCCGAGGTGGCGTCAGAACCGGCCGGACCGCCGGACGGCGGATTGTACTTGATGCCGCCGTCGCGCGGCGGGTTGTGCGAGGGGGTCAGCAGCAGGCCGTCGGCCTGGCGCCCGCCCTGGCGGTTGTGGGTCAGGATGGCGTGCGACACCGCCGGCGTCGGGGTGAAGCCATCCTGGGCGTCGACCAAAGCCTCGACGCCATTGCCGGCCAGGACTTCCAGCACCGAGCGCCAAGCGGGTTCGGACAGCCCATGGGTGTCGCGGCCGACGAACAGCGGACCGGTCACGCCCTGGGCGCGGTATTCGACGATCGCCTGGGTGACGGCCAGGATGTGCGCCTCGTTGAACGCGCCGTCCAGGCTCGAGCCCCGGTGGCCCGAGGTGCCGAACACCACCTTCTGAGAGGAATTGGAGACGTCCGGCTGGATCTCGAAATAGGCGCTGATCAGCGCGTCGAGATCGACAAGATCTTCCGGAAGAGCGCGAAGGCCGGCGCGGTCGTGCATCAAGTCACCAGGCAGAGTTTGAACGAGGTTTGGACCTCTGAAGTCCTATAGGGCGCAGGAGACAATTTCACGAAATTTATAAGGGGCTCGTCTCCTTCCGCATCGGGGGATGGGATCTGCGATAACGCAATCCTCCCCCTAGCGGGGGAGGCGGCGCGAAGCGCCGGTGGGGGAAGTTCTGCGAACCCTGCCTCTTCCCCCTCCGTCCGCTACGCGGACACCTCCCCCGCTGGGGGAGGATTTTACGGGGATTGGCGGGCTTGAACGCTCGGAATTGGCGGAACCGAAGCTAGCAAAATCAACCACTTCTAACTTTTACGCGCCAACTTATCCCCGGCGTCAAAACCCGCTCCATACTCAATGCATCCCTGTCGCGGGGGAGGGCGTATGGATCCGGCCCAATACGGCGGCGGGGCTAGGTTGAGCGGGGCCGCGTTCGGCGCCCGGGAGGTTTGGTCTGGTCGTGCGGCTTACTCTTTAGGAGCGCGCACGAGGGGCCGGGCCGCTTGGGATCACGTCGGAGGCGGAGCGACAGGGCGGTGATCGTACAAGCCGCCTATCGTGGATCGTCGGGCTGGACACGGATGTAGCCGCTCCAGTTGGTCCGCGCCCGTCCGGGGGCTCCTGGGGTCCCGAGCTGAAAGACGCTCACGCCCCCCATCCTCACGGGCAAGAACAACCTGGCGGAGCGGACTGTCGAGCCGAAACGCAAAACACACTCACGGTCTCCGGGTTCGCCCGGCCGCTCCGTCGCCTCCCCATGAGCCTTCAGCGGTCACGCCGCGTGAAGCGGCGGACGCACGCCCCAAATCCTCCCCCGCGAGGGGGAGGATTGTTTGCCCCCCAGGGTAAGGGAGGGCTCTATCGGTCGCCGTCATTGACTCCCCCGCCCGCCCCCGTATTTTCCGCCGCGTTCGCGTGACTGGCGCTAGTGATGGGGAACCATCGGGGAGCGTGGACATCATATGCCGCGCGCCTGGGCTCCCTTTCTGAACCACACCAGAGGAGTCCGCCGTGCCCGCCGCCCCCGACTATCCGTCCGCCCCCGACCTCGTCGCTCCCAAGCGCGCCCTGCTGTCGGTCTCCGACAAGACCGGTCTGGTCGAGGCCGCCCAGACCCTGCACGCCGCCGGCGTTGAGCTGGTGTCGACCGGCGGCACCAAGGCTGCGATCGCCGCCGCCGGGATCCCGGTCAAGGACGTCTCGGACCTGACGGGCTTCCCTGAGATGATGGACGGCCGGGTGAAGACCCTTCACCCCATCGTCCATGGCGGTCTGCTGGGCGTGCGCGACGCGGCCGATCACGCCCAGGCCATGGCCGACCATGGCATCGGCGGCATCGATATCCTGTATGTGAACCTCTATCCGTTCGAAGCGACCGTCGCGAAGGGCGGCAGCTACGCCGAATGCGTCGAGAACATCGACATCGGCGGCCCGGCCATGATCCGCTCGGCGGCCAAGAACCACGGCTATGTCGCGGTCTGTACGGATCCTTCCGACCTCGCCGAGGTTCTGGACGCCCTGGAGGCCGGCGGAACGACCCTGGCGCTGCGCCAGCAGCTCGCGGCCCGCGCCTACGCCAGAACGGCGGCCTATGACGCGGCGATCTCGGCCTGGTTCGCGCAGGCGCTGGGCCAGGACTTCCCGGCCCGCAAGAGCATCGCCGGCGAGCTGCGCCAGACGATGCGCTACGGTGAGAACCCGCACCAGAAGGCGGCCTTCTACACCTTCCCCAACCCGCGTCCGGGCGTGGCTACCGCCAAGCAGCTGCAGGGCAAGGAACTCAGCTACAACAACATCAACGACACCGACGCGGCCTTCGAGCTGATCGCCGAGTTCGATCCGGCCCAGGGCCCGGCGGTGGCGATCATCAAGCACGCCAACCCCTGCGGCGTCGCGGTCGGTTCGACCCAGCGC
Source organism: Caulobacter sp. BE264 (assembly GCF_031457805.1). Taxonomy (NCBI): domain Bacteria; kingdom Pseudomonadati; phylum Pseudomonadota; class Alphaproteobacteria; order Caulobacterales; family Caulobacteraceae; genus Caulobacter; species Caulobacter sp. BE264. The sequence continues at coordinate 379,280 of NZ_JAVDXI010000003.1, forward strand.
GAGGCCTATGAGCGGGCCCTGGCCTGCGATCCGACCTCGGCCTTCGGCGGCATCGTGGCGGTCAATTCGCGCCTGACCCGCGAGGCGGCCGAAGCCATGGTCGAGATCTTCACCGAGGTGGTGATCGCCCCTGAGGCCGACGACGACGCCATCGCCGTCTTCGCCGCCAAGAAGAACCTGCGCCTCTTGGTCACCGGCGGCCTGCCCGACCCGCTGTCGACCGGCGACACCTTCAAGAGCGTGGCCGGCGGCTTCCTGGTGCAATCGCGTGACGACGCCCGCATCAAGGCCAGCGACCTGAAGATCGTGACGAAGCGCCAGCCGAGCGACGAGGAGGTGCGCGACATGCTGTTCGCCTTCACCGTCGGCAAGCACGTCAAGTCGAACGCCATCGTCTACGCCCGCGCCGGCCAGACCCTGGGGGTCGGGGCCGGCCAGATGAACCGCAAGGACAGCGCCCGGATCGCGGCCCTGCGCGCCGCCGACTTCGGTCTTGATCTGAAAGGCTGCGCCTGCGCCTCGGAAGCCTTCTTCCCGTTCGCGGATGGCCTGATCCAGGCGGCGGAGGCCGGCGCGACGGCGATCATCCAGCCGGGCGGTTCGATGCGCGATCCTGAGGTCATCGAGGCGGCCGATAAGCTTGGCCTTACAATGGCCTTCACGGGTGTGCGAGTGTTCCGCCACTAGATGATCCGATGAGGGACGAATGGATAGCGCCGCCTGGGGTGAAAAGGTCGCTAGGCACTCGCGGGTGTTCAAGCCTGCGGGGGCCGGCCCCTTCCCGGTGGCGCTGATCCTCCACGGTTGCGGCGGCAAGACGCCGTTTCTCGAGGAATACGCTCGCGTCGCCGTTCAGTCCGGCTGGGCGGCGGTCGTCGTCGACTCACTGAAGCCGCGCGGCATGTCGACGCTCGACGCCAAGCTCTTCGTCTGCACCGGCGTGGCGCTGCATGGCCTCAAGCGCGCGGCCGATATCTTCGCCATGCTGACCTGGCTGGAGACGCAAGGCTGGGCGGACGCCAGCCGCGTTTTTCTCGCCGGCTGGAGCCACGGCGGCTGGACGATCATGGATAGTTACGCCGTGGGCCGGAGCGCCGCGCGGGGCACGACCCTGGTCGACGCCGATCCCGCCAAGCTGCGTGCGCGGGTCAAGGGAACGCTGCTCGTCTATCCCTACGCCGGCTATGGATCGCTGACGGCCTCGCGGGGCTGGGGCGAGGGCGCGCCGCCGGTGTGGTCGGTGCTGGCCGGCAAGGACCAGGTCGTCGGCTGGAAGGCCCCGGCTAAGGCGCTGGACCGGTTGGTCGCCGATGGCTTGTCGGTCGATCGCGTCCTCCATGCCGACGCCACCCACGCCTTCGACGACAACCGCGCCAACGATCCCCGCGCCCGCTACCGTCCGGACCTCTTCGAGGCGGTGCAGGGCTATTTCGCCGGGGCGCTAGGCCGCTGCCTCTAGTTTCGGCCGGCGAAGCGGTGTCGGACCGCGATAGAGCCGCCGCCACAGCCACTCCAGCGGCCCCATCTCGAAGCGGTCCATCCACCAGCGCGACCACAGGATCTGGACGATCCAGATCCCGACCGTGATGGCGGCCAGCCCGGGCCGGTCGACCTCGCCATGCAGGTTCAGGCCGCGACCGCCATAGAAGATGGCGGTCATGATCAGCGACTGGGTCAGATAGTTGGTGAACGCCATCCGCCCCACCGGCGCCAGCGCCTTCGGGATCGCGCTCCAGAAGCCTCGCGAGCGGGCGGCGAAGACCATCAGGCTGGCATAGGCCAGGGTCGTCAGCGGCGCGGTCGCCATCTGGGCGGTCATCGCGACCATGCCCATCGGACGCGGCAGTCCCTGGGCCATGAACTGGACGAAGACGAAGCCGACGCCGGCCAGGGCCAGCAGGCCGATGACCAACAGGATCACATAGGTCCGCGTCCGCGCCTCGCCCGTGAGCAGGCCCAGCTTGAAACAGGCCAGACCGATCATCATCAGGCTGGCGGTCATCAGGAAGATGATCGGTTCGTTGGGCAGCAGGACGAGGCGATCCCTGGCGTTCTGGATCAGCGACTGCAGGAACGTCCCGCTGTACTGGATCTCAGCCAACTTGGCCTTGGCGACCCCGGCGCCCGCCGCCGCGCCCGCCTGGGCGCTCTCGCCGGGAGCCAGCAGCATCGCCACGGCCCCAGCGGTCATCAGCAGGGAGAAAGCAACCCAGATGCTGACGCCCGTCCAAAGCAGGCGCTTGGGGCTCCAGGAGCGGGCGAACATCACCGCAAAGCCAGCCAAGGCGTAACTCAGCAGCACGTCGCCGTACCAGATGGCGAAGCCGTGGAGCAGGCCGAACAGCAGCATCCACGACAGGCGCTTGCGCAGGATCGATCCCCGCGCCTTGTCGGCGCGTTCGCCGCCCACGAGGAAAATCGAGACCCCGAACAGCATCGAGAACAGGGTCACGAACTTCCGCTGGAACAGCCACTGGGTCACGAACCAGACGCCCAGCGTGTCGGGTTCCGTCCCGTGCGGCCACGACTTGACCGACTCAGCGATCCCGGGCGGCACGGCGAAATCCGGCGCGTTGCACAGCAAAATGCCCAGCACCCCGAGTCCCCGCAGGGAATCGAGCAGTACGATGCGATCCTTGGTCATGAGCTCCCCCTCGGGGAGACCCTGCCCCTTTGCGGCCGTGTCGACAACCAGGACGCGACGCGATGCAAAGGCCCACGGGCTCCCTGCGTGTGCGGAGAGCCCATGGGAACCTGGCTAGGTCGCGCTGGAAAGCTCGCGCAGCGCGGCGTTGGCGATGGTCAGCTTGGCGAACGTCCAGCCGCCGCCGGCCTGCTCGATGTCCTCGATCGTCCGCTTGACCGCACGGGGCCGATCCCCGCGAAGGGCGGCCCAGGACGAGATGGCCGCCTTGGCCGAGGCCTCGTCCTCGCCGGCCTGGGCGTTGGCGGCGAACTTCAGGACCTGCTGGGTGATCGAGGTCTGCTCGGTCAGCATGTCCTCGATCAGGCGACGAACCGCGAGGCGCTCGAAGGCGTCGCCGCCCACGAACGAACCGGCCGCGCCCCGCAGGCGATCAAAGCCGAAGGCGGCGCCGATCTGGTGATAGAGGCGGGCCACATTCTCGACGCTCCAGCTGGAGGCGTTGGCGAGGTCGACCAGGTCTGCCGCCGTCGTCAGCGGCTGAAGGGCCGCGACCGACTGGGCGAGCGACTCGGGGGCGCCGTCGGCGACATAGGTCTTCACCCGCTTGGCGACCGCCTTCTGCTCGAAGGGCGACAGGATGGACGGGGCCAGCGCCTTGAGCGCGGCGACCGACGGACCATAGGCGTCGACCAGCGCCTGGACGTTCGCGGCGTCGCGCTGGGCGCGGCGGGCCAGCCAGAAGGTCAGGCTGCGCAGCGCATAGGCCAGGGCCTTGTAGAGCGCGGTCTGACCCTGGGCCGAAGCCTTGTTGTCCAGGCCGTTGACCTGATCCCACAGCCTGTCGATTCCGAGGATCTCGCGGGCGGCGGTGAAGCCGACGACCACGGCGTTGACGTCGGCGCCGGCCGCAGCCTTCAGGCGGCTGACGAAGGTCGGACCGCACATGTTGACCATCTGGTTGCCGACCACGGTCGCGATGATCTCGCGCTTCAGTCGGTGCTTCTGCATGGCGTCGGCGTACTGGTCCAGAGCCTGGGGGAAGTAGCCCCGCAAGGTGCGTTGGAACCACGGATCGTCGGGCGACTGACTGGCGACGATCTCGTCGAAGAGATCCAGCTTGCCGTACGCCAGCAGCACCGCCAGTTCCGGACGGGTCAGGCCTCGACCGGCGGCCTTGCGCTCCAGCAGCGTCGTATTCGTCGGCAGCCCCTCGACGCGGCGATCCAGACGACCGCGTTGCTCAAGATCGACCATGTAACGGATCTGGGCGTCGACCTCGCTGACCGCATCGCTTTCCAGCAGGGTCAGGGCCAGGGTCTGATCGTAGTTGTGCGCCAGAACGTGGTGGGCCACGTCGTCGGTCATCGAGGCCAGCAGCGTGTTGCGGCTGTCGCGATCCAGCTGGCCGCCGCGCTCCAGGATCCCGGTGAGGATCTTGATGTTGACCTCATGGTCGGAGCTGTCGACCCCGGCCGAGTTGTCGATGGCGTCGGTGTTGATGCGTCCGCCGGCGTGAGCGAACTCGATGCGACCGGCCTGGGTCAGGCCCAGGTTCGCGCCTTCGCCGACCACCTTGACGCGCAGGTCCGCGCCGTTGATGCGGATGGCGTCGTTGGCCTTGTCGCCAGCGTCGGCGTTGGTCTCGCCCTTCGCCTTCACATAGGTGCCGATGCCGCCAAGATAGAGCAGCTCGGCCTTCGACTTCAGGATCGCCGTCATCAGTTCCGCCGGCGACACGGTCTCGGCCTTGATCTCGAGCATGGCGCGGACTTCAGCCGAGAGCGGGATGCTCTTCAGGCTGCGGGCGAAGACGCCGCCGCCGGCCGAGATCTTCGACTTGTCGTAGTCCTCCCACGACGAGCGCGGCAGCTTGAACATGCGATCGCGCTCGGCCCACGAGACGGCCGGATCCGGATTCGGGTCGAGGAAGATGTGGCGGTGGTCGAAGGCGGCCAGCAGCTTGGTCTGCTTGGACAGCAGCATGCCGTTGCCGAACACGTCGCCGGACATGTCGCCCACGCCCACGACGGTGAAGGGCTCGGTCTGGATGTCCTTGCCCAGTTCGCGGAAGTGGCGCTTGACCGCTTCCCAGGCGCCGCGCGCGGTGATGCCCATGACCTTGTGGTCGTAGCCGACCGAACCGCCCGAGGCGAAGGCGTCGCCCAGCCAGAAGCCGTAGCTTTCAGCCACGCCGTTGGCGATGTCGGAGAAGGTCGCCGTGCCCTTGTCGGCGGCCACGACCAGATAGGGGTCCTGTGCGTCATGCGCGATGACCGACGGCGGCGGCACGACCTGGTTGTCGGCGTCGATGTTGTCGGTGAGGTCCAGCAAGCCCGACAGGAAGGTCTTGTAAGCGCGGATCGCCTCGGCCTGGATCGCGTCGCGATCGCCGCCGCGCGGCAGTTGCTTCGGATAGAAGCCGCCCTTGGAGCCGACCGGCACGATGACGGCGTTCTTGACCTGCTGGGCCTTCACCAGGCCCAACACCTCGGTGCGGAAGTCGTCGCGGCGATCCGACCAGCGCAGGCCGCCGCGGGCGACCGGGCCAAACCGCAGGTGGACGCCCTCGACGTGCGGGGCCGAGACATAGATTTCGCGGTAGGGCTTGGGCGCGGGCAGATCTTCTAGCTCGCGCGAGGCGATCTTGAAGCTGATATAGGGCTTGGGCTCGCCATCGGCGCCCAGTTGATAAAAGTTGGTGCGCTGGATCGCGCCCACCAGGGCCGCCAGACGGCGAAGCACGCGGTCGGCGTCGAGGCTTTCCACAGCCTGCAACGCCTCGACGATGTTGGCCTGCACGGCCTTCGCCTGCTCCTGACGGCTCTTGAGGTCGACCTTGATGGCGGGGTCGAACTTCGTCTGGAAAAGATCCAGGATCAGGCGCGCGACGCCGGGATGATCGGACAGGGCCTGTTCCTGAACGCCCTGGCTGGGGTCCAGGCCCGACTGCTGGCGATAGCGCGCCAGAGCGCGAACCAGCGCGGCTTCGCGCCAACCGATCCCGAGCTCCAGCACGAGGCGGTTGAAGCCGTCGCTCTCGGCGCGGCCCGTCCAGATGGCGACAAAGGCCGCCTCGAAGGCCTGCTTGACGTCGGCGAAGACCAGATGCTCGCCAGCCTCGTCGCGGAGGACGAACTCATGCACCCAGACGGGTTGGCCATCAGGCGAAACCTTAAAGCCTTCCTCGATCAGGGCCTTGAGGCCCATGTGCTCGAGGATCGGCAGGACGTCGGCCAACGGCGCCGCCGCGCCGGGACGGTAGAGCTTGAAGCGGAACGTGACGGCGCTGTCGTCGTCGCGGCGGAAGGCGCGGACCCTGACCGCCTCGTCTTCGCGGAGGTCGTCGATGATCCCGATATCCGCCAGCGCCTCGGCGGCGTCGTACTGGTCGCGGTAGCCCGGCGGGAACGCATTGGCGTAGCGGGCCAGGAGCTGTGCGACGCGGCCGGACTGGCCCTCACGGATGACCGCCTCGAAGCGGTCGTCCCAGGTGCGGGCGGTCTCAGCGATCGCGGCCTCGACCGCGGCGAGATCTGGTTCGGCGTGGGCGCCGGGGGTGACGCCCAGAATATAGTGCACGCGGGCCAGCGGGGCGTCGGAGAAGCTGGGATAGTAGGCCGACACGCGGCCCTGGAACGCGTCGGCCAGGATCTGCCCGGCGCGGGCGCGCACGCCGGAGTCGTAGCGGTCACGCGGTACGAACATCAGCACCGAGATGAACCGGTCGAACGGATCGCGGCGCGTGAACAGCTTTACGCGCGGACGGTCGTAGAGGTGCAGGACGCCCAGCGCCATGGCCAGCAGCTGGTCTTCCTCGGTCTGGAACAGTTCGTCCCGCGGCCAGGTCTCAAGGATGTTGCGAAGGCGCTTGCCGTTGTGGCTGTCGGGATCCTTGCCGGCGCGCGTGAGCACGTTCCCAACCTTGCGGCGGATCAGCGGGACGGCGTTGGCCGGCGTCTCATAGGCCTCGGCGGTGAAGAGGCCCACGAACCGGACCTCGCCCGAGGGCTTGCCGTCAGCGCCGTAGCGGCGGACGCCGACATAGTCCATGTAGCCGCGGCGGTGGACGCGGGAGCGCAGGTTGGATTTCGCGACGACGATCGGCTCGCCAATGTCGATGTGCGTACGGATCTGGGCGGAAAGGATCGCCGGCTCGCTGCTGCGGCGCAGCACCGTGCGCGCCTGATCGCGCAGAACGCCGAGGCTTCCTTCCGGTTGGTAGAGCGGCTCTTCGGCCGCATAGCCGCCATCGGCGGTGCGGGGATACTCATAGGTGCGCGCGCCGAGGAAGACGAAGTGGTCGCGTTCCAGCCAGTCCAGAAACGCCATGTCCTCGGTCTTCTCGTCGCCGGAGACCGGCGCGGACGCGCTCATCAGCTCGTCAATCGTGCGGCGCATCAGCCCGCGCATGGCTTCGAAATCCTGGACGGCCATGGCCACGTCGCCGAGCACGTCGCGCACGGCTTGCACCAGGGCGTCTTCGCGGTCCTCACCCACCGGAGCCAGCCAGATCTGGATCATCGAGCGACGCACGCCGCCGCAATCCGACACCGGGTGGAACATGGCGCGGACCGAGAACCCCGCTTCGGTCACCTCGCCCATGATGCTGTCGACCAGGAACGGGCGGTCGGGCTGGACGATCTCCAAGACGTCCGAAGGCGTTGCGCCACCCTCGGCGCGACGAAGGCGGATCGCGGGTTGCGAGACGTCCTTCGACTCTTCGCCGAAGCGCCAGAACGCCGCGAGCGCTCGGGCGACATCCGCGCCATCCAGCCCGGGCAGCTCTTCTGCGGACCAGTCGTCCTGAGCCTGCGAGGCGAAATCAAGGGCGGCCGGAGAGAGGCTGTCCACCGTCGCGCCCAAGGCGTCGGCGAAGGCGCTCACAAGTGGGCCGATCGGAGCCTCAGCGGACTTGAGGTCATTTTTTTCACCGACCATGGGATTTCCTCGCGAATTTTTGGCCGCAACCTAGCCGCTTTAGGCTCTACTTCAACCGATACGTCGAAAAATGGAAACAAATCGTGCCGTTTCTGAGCGCTGCTGCGGAAACGGAAGCGCCGCCGGCTGGGGGAAGCCGACGGCGCAGGCCCGCTTCGGGGAAGCGCGGGCGTCTTCCGCTACGATGGTCGGCGGCCTTGCCTGCCGCCATCGGCGGTGTGTCCGGGTGGGGGCGCCGGACACACAAGAGATAGGCGCCAGGCGGCGCTGTTTAAGAGGCGCGGTCATTTCTTTTGCTTGGCGGCGGGCGCGGGCGTCTCGGGAACGCCTTGGGGATCGCCGTCCTCCGAGAGCAGGATCGCGATCCAACGCGAGCCCTCGAACTGCGCGAGGATGACCATCGCCGCGACGGTGAGGGGCGTTGACAGGAACATCCCCGGGACTCCCCAGAGCGCGCCCCACACCGCCAGAGACAGCAGCACCACGGTGGGGTCCATGTTCAGGCTGTCGCCCTGCATGCGGGGAAGGATGACGTTGCCCACCACGAAGAAGACGCCTTGCAGCGCGGCGAAGAGAATGACCGCGGGCCAAAGGCTGTCGGGAAACTGGATCAGCGCGAAAATGGGCGGCAGGAAGCAGCCGACGGCGCCGCCGAGGATCGGGACATAGGCGGCCAGAAAGATCAGGAAGGCCCAGAAGAACGCGTTGTCCAGGCCAACCAGCATCATGACGACGAACGCCGAAACCGCGATCATCAGGCCCGTCACGGTCTGGATCCAGAGATACTGCTCGACGCCGTCGCGAATGCGATGGAACATTTTCATGTTCGTCTCCCGCTCGGCGTGATGGGGAAACAGCGCCACGATTTTTCGGGCGAAGCCGCGGCGCGAGGCCAGGATGAAGCCCAGATAGATCAAGACCAGCACCGCGTTGGTGGCGAAGCTGTTGAAGGACTGCGCGACGTCCCCGAAGTAGCGCTGGGGGTTCCACTGCTTGACGAGGTCGCCGATGGTCGGCGCCACCGAGAGTTCGAGACCCGGCGCCAAGCGCGCCACGGTCGGCGTGAACCGGGCGATGATCGCATTCAGGCTATCAACGTACTGCGACGAGTGGTCGAAGAACTCCTTGCCGTTGTCGACCACGATCCAGATCGACATGCCAAACAGCAGCAACGACAGAATAACCGCCGTGGGCAGCGCCAACCGCTTGGGAAAGCGCGGCGTCTTGTCCGTGAGCACTCGCGCGAAGCTGTCGATCATCATGGCCAGGAACAGCGCCAGCGCGAGCGGCGTCAGAATGTCCTGCATCCACTTCAGCGTCGCCGCGCCGGCGATGACGGCCAGGAAGACCACGGCGTTGCGCGTCGTGAGCGACGGCGGGGCGGGAGCCGGCATTTGTAAAATTTCTCCAGATCGGCGACCGAGATTGCCCGCGCCGATTGGCGCGGCGCAAGGCCCCGTTTAGGGTCGAACGCGCATCGATGTAAGGAGTTTGCTCATGCCGCTGTCGATTGGCGAGAACGAGATTCTCGTCGGGCTTGGTGAAGGCCCGGTGACGCAAAGGCTCGATCGATCGAACCGGCACGGCGTGGTCGCCGGCGCCACCGGCACCGGCAAGACCGTGACCCTGCAGGTGCTGGCGCAAGCCTTTTCCGACGCCGGCGTGCCGGTCTTTGCGGCCGATGTGAAGGGCGATCTCTCCGGGGTCGCCATGCCGGGGACGCCCAGCGAAAAGATGCTGGCCCGCGCCGCTTCGATGGACCTCGTCCTGGCCCCCGCCGCGCCGCCGGTGATCTTCTGGGACCTGTTCGGTCAGAAGGGACACCCGATCCGCACGACCATCTCCGAGATGGGCCCGCTTCTGCTTTCGAGGCTGCTGGAGTTGAACGACGTGCAGGAGGGCGTCCTGACGATTGTCTTCCACGTCGCCGACAAGGACGGCCTTCTGCTTCTGGACCTGAAGGACCTTCAGGCCGCGCTGAAGTATGTCGCCGACAACGCCGATGAGATCGGCACGCAGTATGGCAATGTCGCGCCGGCCACGGTGGGCGCTATCCAGCGCAAGCTGCTGACGCTGCAGACCCAGGGCGCGGAGCACTTCTTCGGCGAGCCCGCGCTTGATCTGTCGGACCTGATGCGAACCGACGTGGCGGGGCGTGGCTACGTGAATCTGCTGGCCGCCGACCGTCTCATCCAGTCGCCCAAGCTCTATTCGACCTTCCTGCTCTGGCTTCTGTCGGAGCTGTTCGAGGTGCTGCCCGAGGTCGGCGACCCCGAGAAGCCGAAGCTGGTCTTCTTCTTCGACGAAGCGCACCTGCTGTTCAACGACGCGCCCAAGCCGCTGCTGGAAAAGATCGAGCAGGTGGTGAGGCTTATCCGGTCAAAGGGGGTCGGGATCTACTTCGTCACCCAGAACCCGGCGGACATCCCGGACGCCGTGCTCGGACAGCTCGGCGCTCGGGTGCAGCACGCTCTGCGCGCCTATACGCCGGCGGACCAGAAGGGCTTGAAGGCGGCCGCCCAATCATTCCGGGTCAATCCCGGCTTTGACACCGCCGAGACCATCCAGGCGCTCGGCGTGGGCGAAGCGCTCGTGTCGACCCTCGACGAGAAGGGCGCGCCTCGGGTCGTCCAGAAAACCCTGATCCGCCCGCCGGCCTCGCGCCTGGGGCCGCTGACGCCGCAGGAGCGGGCGGCGCTGCAGGCTCAAAGCCCGGTGGCGGGCGTCTATGACACCGCTGAGGATCGCGACTCCGCCTACGAGATTCTGCAGGGGCGCGCCGCCCAGGCGCAACGGCAGGCGGACGCCGCTCGCCAAGAGGCGGAAGCTGACCAGCGCGCCACCGCCGAGGCCAAGGTCCGGGAACGGGAGGACGCCCGTGAAGCGCGCGAGAGTCGGCCCCGCGCCTCTGGGCGCCAGACCATGGTCGAGGCTTTCGCGGTCACCTTGGTGCGCACGGTCGCCTCGCAGGCGGGTCGGGAGCTGATGCGCGGGCTTCTGGGCGGACTCAGCGGCGGCGTCAGCCGTCGACGTCGTCGCTAGAGCGCATGGGCTTTAGGTTGGACCCTCTAAAGCGTTCAGACAGGCTCTAAGCCGAACGCCTGGCCTTGCGCTTCGGGGCGGCGTCGACCTGAGCGTTCGCCAGGGTCCAGGCCCCGAGGGAGTCGACAGGCGCAGGCCGTCCGATCGCATAGCCTTGCAGTTCCGCGCAGTCTTCGCCCCGGAGAAACAGGATCTGCTCCTCGGTCTCGACGCCCTCGGCGACAACCGGGATTTCCAGGCTGCGCCCCAGGCCCAGCACTGCACGGACAATGGCCGTGGCGCGGTCGTGGCGATGGATGTTCTCGACGAAACTCTTGTCGATCTTGATCTTGTCGAACGGGAAGGACTGCAGCGTCGAGAGCGACGAGAAGCCGGTGCCGAAGTCGTCCATCGCGATCCGGACGCCCAGCGCCTTCAGGCGGCGGAGATTGTCGAGCGCGCGCTGATAGTCCTTGAAGAGCGCGCTTTCGGTGATCTCCAGCTCAAGGCGCGACGGCGACAAGCCCGTCGTGATCAACACCTCGTGCACGAGGGTCGGCAGGGCGGGATTATGAAGTTGGATCGGTGATAGGTTCACCGCGATGCGCAGCGGTTTCTCCCAGGCGGCCGCATCGGCGCAGGCGCGTCGCAGCACCCAGTCGCCCAGCGCCTCGATCAGTCCGTTCTCTTCCGCCACGGTGATGAAGTCCAACGGCGGGATCATGCCGCGCGTCGGATGCCGCCATCGCACAAGCGCCTCGAAGCCGCACACCTCGCCGTCCGAGGCGCGAGCCAGCGGCTGATAGTGGACGACCAGCTCGTTGTCGGCGATGCCTTGGCGAAGGTCGCGCGCGAGATTGCGGCGTTCGCGGATGGAGTCGTCCATCTCGCGCTTGAAGAAACGGTAGACGCCCCGACCGCTTTCCTTGGCGCGATAAAGCGCCATGTCGGCGTTGGCCATCAGGGCCTCGGTGGTCCTGCCGTCGTCCGGATACAGGCTGACCCCGAGGCTGGATCCCAGCGCCAGATCTTGGCCGTCAAAGGCTACGGGCGCAGCGAGCATTTCGATCAATTGGCCGGCCAGTTCTGCGGCGGCGGCCGGCTGATCGCCGCCTGCGATCTGGACAACAATGAACTCGTCGCCGCCCAAGCGCGCCGCAAAGGACGGGGCCTGCACGGCGGACTGCAGCCGCCGGGCGGTTTCAACCAGCAGGGCGTCGCCCGCCAGGTGGCCATGCTGGTCGTTGGCCTCCTTGAAGTGGTCCAGATCGATGCAGATGACCGCCAGGCTTTCGCCGGACGCCTCGACGCGGTCGATGGCGGCCGCCAGGCGCATCTGCAGCGAGTTGCGGTTGGGCAAGCCGGTCAGGCCGTCGTGTTCGGCGAGATAACGGATCTTCTCTTCGGCGGCGCGACGCTCACGCAGGTCGCGCACCGCCAACACCGTCAGGCCCGAGGTTTCGACCCGGGCGCCGTCGTCCATGAGCCGCGAGAACACCTCGACCGGGATTTCTCGCCCCCCGACGACGGGGCGCAAGTGGCCCTCGCGTCGCACGTCGTCGCGATTGGGCCCAGCCTCGTCGAAGGTCAGCATCTCGCCGAAAAGCGGCCGTCCGACCAGCTCCGACAGTGGCGCGCCCGCCAGCTCGCAGAACGCGGCGTTGGCGTCGTTGATGCGGCCCGACTGCACGACCACGAGCCCTTCATAGGCGGCGTTGGCCAGACGGCGGATGCGCTCGAGGGCCGACCGCGACGTCTGGGATTCGATTGCGACGGCGCCCAGTCCGCCCAGGATGATCATGCTGGTGATCGAGCCGACAGCTAGAGTCAGCATGCCGCCGGATAGAAGCTGATCGGGGACCGCGACCGAGGCGTCCGGCACAATGGTGATCGCCGACATGCCGGTGAAGTGCAGTAGGACAATGCCAAGGCAAAGCAGACCGCCGCCGAGCGCCTGGCGCCGGATCGTCCGCGCCGTGCCGGCCAGCACTAGCGCCGCGATCGCGCCGCAGACCCCGAGAATGGCCGAAAGGCCTACCGTCGCATGTTCCCAGACGAGTTGGCCCTGCGTCACAAAGGCGGACATGCCCATGTAGTGCATGGCGGCCACGCCCAGGCCGATCAACACGCCGCCTGCGAAATCGTTGGTGGTCGTACGCTGCGCCGAAGCGACTGCGAAGCCGCTGGCCATGAAGAGCGCCGCGATCATCAGCGACAAGAGCGTGCCGGTCGGGCTGTAGCCGGTCTTCAGCCCCGGCGTGAAGGCCACCATGGCGATGAAATGGGTGGCCCAGACACTGGACCCTGCGACAAGGCCGGTCAGCAGGAGCCAGGCGGCCCTGACGACGCCGCGCGCGCCGCGCATCCGTGAATAGAGGCGGAAAGTTGTGAAGCAACCCGCCAGACAGACTACACCAGCGACAAGCACGAGCCGCAGGTCGTGCTGAGTCGTCAGGCAGGTTAGAAACTTGAACACGCAACGCCCCCCGAGGGTCACTCGCCTTTAAGGCTACCGGAGGAGTTACGAATAAACCCTTTCTGAGTACCGCCGCGCGTTGTGCTTGATCAGAGCTTGGTGCGGCTGCGATGCCACCGCCAGGCGCTGTCGAGGATGGCGTCCAGGTCGCGCGAGGGCCTCCACCCCAACTGGTCCCTCGCCTTGGCGTTGTCGCCGATCAGCACAGGCGCATCACCGGGGCGTCGCGGGGCGACCTCGAACGGCAGGGAGCGACCGATCGCCCTTCCCACGCCATCGACCAGTTCACGCACCGTGGTCCCGGTCCCGGTTCCGAGATTGAAGGCGTCTGACGCTCCGCCCGCGAGAAGCCGTCGAAGCGCTGCGACGTGAGCGTCGGCAAGGTCGAGGACGTGGACATAGTCGCGCACGGCCGTCCCATCGCGTGTGTCGTAGTCGTCGCCGAAGATCGTGAAGCGCGATCGTTGGCCCAGCGCGACTTGGATCGCCAGAGGGACCGCGTGAGTTTCAGGCTCGTGCCACTCGCCGATGCGGCCTTGTGGGTCGGCGCCGGCGGCGTTGAAATAGCGCATCACCGTACTTCTGAAGCCCACATAACGGTCGTAGTCGGCCAGCGCCTGCTCGACCATCAACTTGCTGCGACCGTACGGGTTCAACGGCGCCTGTGGGTGAGTCTCGGTCATCGGCAGATGAACGGGATCCCCAAAGGTCGCGCACGTTGACGAGAACACCAGAGCGTTTACGCCCGCGCGTCGGGCCGCCTCGATCAGGGTGATCGCGCCGCCGACATTGACGTCGAAGAAGACGCCGGGATTTGTGACCGACTCACCCACTTCAATGCGGGCGGCGAAGTGCAGGACCGCCACCGGCGCATGGGCGGCGAACACCGCGTCCAGACGCGCAGCGTTGCGGATATCACCGACTTCCAGCGGTCCCCATTGAACATGCTCGCGATGGCCGTTCGACAAGTCATCGAACACGACCGGTCGGAAGCCCGCCTCGGCCAAGGCTAGACAGCAATGCGCACCAACATATCCGGCGCCGCCCGTCACGAGAACGGTTTGCATCGCGTTCCTCTTTGCACAATGCGCCATCGCTAGCGACTTTGCCGAACGCGCGGAAGAGCGTATCGCGCGTTCTTCGCGACCACCATCTCGCGCATCGCTCAAGCTCTACGGGAGCTCGGCCGCCGCCCGTTTGGCCAGCTGATGCTCTCGCCACGAGATGAACAGGGTGGAGCAGACCACGATCACCGCGCCGACGATCGTCGCCATACGCGGGACTTCATGGAACAGCAGGAGGCCCACGATCACCGCGAACACGAGCCGCGTGTAGTCGATCGGCGCCATCACGGCGGCTTCACCCGCTTCCATGCCCTTGATGTAGGCGCCTTGGGTCAAGGTGCCGATGACGCCCATGACGGCCAGCAATCCGAGGTCCGGCCAAGTCGGCCAGCGCCACACGAAGAGGGCGGGCGGGATGGAAAAGACCAAGCCCAGGACTGCAGCATAGACCAGCAGCACGAACGGCGTGTGGTCCCGGGTCATGACCTTCATGCCGGTGATGGTCAGGGCGAACAGGAGCGCTGCGCCCAGGGCGCAGAGTTGCGGCCAGCCCAGCCAAGCCTCCACGCCGCCCTCGCCGGGTCGCAGCATGATGATCACGCCGACGAAGCCCACCAGGGCCGCAGCGATCCGCCGCGGCCCGATCGGTTCGCGCAGCACTAGGCCCGCGAGGGGCACCAGCCAGAGGGTCCGCGTGAAGGACAGAGCGTTCGCATCCGCGAGCGGCAGCTTCTGATAGGCGTAGAAGCTCATGATCAGCGCCAGCACCCCGGCGCTGGACCGGAAGATCACGATCCCAGGACGCGTCGTTCGGAACGCCCCCCGCCAGTCCCGGGCGATCAGCGGCAGCAGAACGAGGGCTCCGGCGAGTTGCCGGTAAAAGGTCTGCAGGGCCGCCGGATAGTCGTCGCCCAGGAACTTGATCAGGGTCGTCATCACCGTGAAGCCGACCGCTGAGGCCAGCATCCACAGGGCGCCGCGCAGGTTCGGACTGAGTGTCACCCGGCCCCGCCAGCCGCCAGCAACTGGGCTCGCATCTGCTCGGCCTGCTCGGGCGTGATGCCCATGGCCGCCAGAATCGGCGAGGGCGTGTTGGCGTCCCAGGCGCTGCGTGGGCCCACGGTGATGCCGCCGTCCACGACGATGTGCGTTCCGGTCACGAACCGCGAGTCGTCACTGGCGAGATAGAGCGCCGCCGCCGCGATGTCCTCCGGCAGGCCCGATTTCGGGATCGGCTGGATCTTGGGCCCGATCGAGGCGATCTGGGCGGCCATCTGGTCGGCGACCTCGCGCGGCAGGCCCATCGAGGCCCCGAAGATCGAGGTGGCGATCAGGCCGGGGCAGATGGCGTTGACGCGGATCTTCTGCGGCGAAAGCTCCGCCGCCGCGCAGCGGCTCATGTGGATCACCGCCGCCTTGGCCGAGGAATAGGCCAGGGGGCCAAAGCCCGCCTGCAGGCCGGCGATCGAGGCGGTGTTGATGATCGAGCCGCCGCCGCGCTTCAGCATCAGGGGCAATGCGTGCGTCATGCCCATGGCCGGGCCGCGCACCAACAGGGCGAAGGTCTTGTCCCAGGCCTCGGCGCTCAGTTCGGCCACGCCCGCCGGCGTGCCGCCGTGGCCGGCGTTGTTGAACAGGATATCCAGGCCGCCGAAGCTGCTCTCGGCCAGGGCCATGGTCTTGGCGAGATCGGCGTCCGCGGTGACGTCGCAGCGGGAGAAGCGCACCTTGTCCGGGAAGCGCTGCTCCAGCATGCGCCCCTTTTCGTCCTGCAGGTCTGCGGCGACGACGCACGCGCCCTCGGCGACGAACAGTTCGACGGTTCCCAGCCCGATGCCCGAGCAGCCCCCGGTGATGACGGCGACCTTGCCGTCCAGACGTCCGACCATGGTGAATTCCCTCCGCGTCCCGACCTCACGCGGGTCAGTGATCAATGATCATATTCGCGGAGCGAACCAGGATTGGCTAGGGGTTTCGCTCAGCTTTCGAGCGCTTGCGGCGCGGGGCGACGGGCGATGGGCTCCACGCGGCGTCCAAGGTGCGTAACCGCCAGCCAGAGCATGCAGGGGATCAGCAGCACCGCCCAGGCCACGCCCAGGCCGACGAGGCCTACGGCGGCCACGGCTCGATGAGCGAGGCTGGAGCGCTCCTTGGCCTCCAGGGTCATGACGCGGATATCCAGGCCCATCAGACTTCAAGCCCCCTGAAGTTCAACAGCACGACGGTCTCGTCACGAAGGGTGTCTACAGGAGCCTTCATGTTAGCGCGCCGCCTCGTTGCGGGCGCGGATCTGCTCCCAGCGCGCGTTTTCCGCCGCGCGGGACTCGCCCGTTGTCGAACGCCTGGACAGCGCTCGCACCACGTCGCCGCAAGCTGGACCGATCAGCGACCAGGGCTCGACGCAGTAGCGGAAGAAAAGACGCTGCGGGTCCGACATCAGGCGGAACAGCCACTCCATGCCCATCGGGCCCATCCAGCGCGGCGCGGCCTTCTGGACACCCGCTTCGTAGTCGAAAGCCCCGCCCACGGTGAAGGTCGCCGCCGGCCCGTAGGCCTTGTGGTTCTCCAGCGTCCAGATCTCCTGGCGCGGCATGCCCATGCCGACCAGGACGATATCGGGCGCATAGTCGCGGATCTTGGCCACGACCGCCTCGTTCTCGGCCGAGCCTGGGGTCACGTCGAAATAGCCTTGATGCGTTTCGATACGCGCGTTCGGCCAGTCCTGGCGGATGCGCTCGACCGCCTTTTCGCCGACCCCCGGCGCGCCGCCGACGAAGAAGACCTTCCAGGCCTTCTCGCTGGCCAGGGCCCAGAAGTCGTCGCGCCAGTCCAGATAGGTGCAGCGGTGGAAGCGCCGGCTGGCGCGGCCCACCAGGCGCGCCCAGAAGATCAGCGGCACCGAGTCGACCTCGACCAGGTCGGCGGCCTTGTAGAACTCGCCGATCTGGTGGTCCTTGCCGATCAGGTACAGGCTGTGAAGGTTGTGATTGGCGACGATGGCGCTTTGCCGCGCCTCCAGCTTGCCGGTGACGAAGTGGAAGACCTCCTCGGGGCGCACCAGGTCCATGGTCCCGCCCAGCACGCGCACGCGCTCCTCGGGACGCCGCGACAGCCGGAAAGGGCGACGCGGCGCGGCCGGCGCGGCTTCGTTGAGGCCGCTCTGCTCCTGGGGAACGAACATCTCCGCAGAGTCTCCTAGTCTTGGAGACATTCTGCGGAGATATCCTGTTTCCTTCGCTAAAAAGGATACTTAGCGGGATTTAACCACGTCTCGGACGCCCCCTTCAGTCGACGGTGATGACCACCTTGCCCATCGCCTTGCGGCTGGAAAGGTGCGCGATCGCCTCGCCGGCGCGGGCCAGCGGGAAGCGCTCGGACACGTAGGGACGGATCTTGCCGGCGGCGTAGAGGTCCATCAGCTCCTTGAGGTTCTGGGCGTGGCCCTTGGGATCGCGCGCCACCGCCGCGCCCCAGAACACGCCGACGATGTCGCACGACTTCAGGAGGGTCAGGTTCAGCGGGATCTTCGGGATGCCCGACGGGAAGCCGATGACCAGGAAGCGGCCGTTCCAGCCCGCCGCGCGGATGGTGGCCTCCGAATAGTCGCCGCCGACCGCGTCATAGGCCACGTCCCAACCGTCCGGGCCGCAGGCGCCCTTGATCAGGTTGGCCAGTTCCTTCTGGCCGTCCTTGTCGAACGGACCGCGCGGATAGACGACGCCGCTGTCGGCGCCGTGCTTGATCGCCAGATCGATCTTCTCCTGGCTCGAGGCTGCGGCGATCACCTTGGCGCCCATGGCCTTGCCCAGCTCAACGGCGGCCAAACCGACGCCCCCCGCCGCGCCCAGCACCAGCAGCGTCTCGCCGGCCTTCAGCACGCCGCGCTCCTTCAGCGCGTAGTACGAGGTGCCGTAGGTCAGGACAAAGGCGGCCGCCTCGTCGAAGGGCATGTTGTCGGGGATAGGCGTGCAGCGGCCCTCTTCCAGGGCCAGCTTCTCGGCGTAGCCGCCCCAGCCGGTCGAGGCCAGCACGCGGTCGCCGACCTTGAAGCGGGTCACGCCCTCGCCGACCGCCGAGATCACGCCCGACACCTCGCCCCCCGGCGCGAACGGGCGCGTCGGCTTGAACTGGTACTTGTCCTCGATGATCAGGACGTCGGGATAGTTCACCCCGCAGGCCTTTACGTTGATCAGCACCTGGCCCGGGCCGGCGACGGGATCGGGCAGCTCCTCCAGCACCAGGGTCTCGGGACCGCCGACTTCCTTGCTGAGCACTGCCTTCATGATCGCCTCTCCCCAAATCTTTTCGCTAAAAGGACGTTCTTCGCTAAGAGCCCGGACGCTAGCGCGGGACGCCGAGCCAAGGAAGCAGAATGTCAAACAAACGTTTTAGTCTCGCCCTGCACGGCGGCGCCGGGGCCAAGCGCGGCCACGACTACGGCCTCGAGATCGCCCACATGCGCGGCCTCGTCGAAGCCGCCCGCGATCGCCTGGCCGCCGGGGCCGGCGCGCTGGACGTGGCGGTCGAGACCGTCATCGGCCTCGAGGCCAGCGGCCTCTACATCGCCGGCAAGGGCGCCTCGCCCAACGCCGACGGCGAGTACGAGCTCGACGCCAGCCTGATGGACGGCGCCACCCTGCGCGCCGGTTCGGTCGCCGCCCTGCAAGGCTTCAAGAGCCCGATCCTGGCCGCCCGGGCGGTGATGGAGCACACCCCCCACGTCATGCTGGCCGGCCAGGGCGCCATCGACTTCGCCCGAGAGCAGGGCCTGGAGACGGTCGAGGACCCCGACGCCTGGTTCACCCGCGCCGGCGCCTTCGAGGACAATCACCCGCCGGACGCCTTGCCGACCGGCACGGTCGGCTGCGTGGTCCGCGACGGCGAGGGGCGCCTGGCCGCCGCCACCTCCACCGCCGGCGTGTTCGGCAAGCGGCCCGGCCGGGTCGGCGACAGCCCGATCATCGGCGCTGGGGCCTGGGCCGACGGCCACGCCGCCGTCTCCTGCACCGGCCAAGGCGAGTACTTCATCCGCGCCGCCGTCGCCGCCCAGATCGCCCACCGCGTCCGCTTCGGCGGCCAGCCGCTGGACGTCGCCGCCAAGGCCGCCATCGACAGCGTCGCCGAGCTCGGCGGTCACGGCGGACTGATCGCGGTCGATCGGGACGGAAACATCGCCATGCCGTTCGTCTCCAGCGGTCTCAAACGCGCCGCCCTGTCGCCCGACGGGACCATCTTCAGCGCGGCGTTCTAGAGAAATCCTCCCCCTCGCGGGGGAGGTGGTCCGCAGGACCGGAGGGGGAAGTTCTCCTGGCCCGGCCTCTTCCCCCTCCGTCGTCCCTTCGGGCCGACACCTCCCCCGCTGGGGGGAGGATTTTGGGAACATGCGTCCGCCGCTTCACGCGGCGTGACCGCTGAAGGTGTTGGGGAGGCGACGGAGCGTCCGGGCGAACCCGGAGACCGTGAGTTTGTGTTTGCGTTTCGGCTCGACTGTCCGCTCCGCCAGGTTGTTCTTGCCCGTGAGGATGGGGGGCGTGAGCGTCTTTCAGCTCGGGACCCCAGGAGCCCCCGGACGGGCGCGGACCAACTGGAGCGGCTACATCCGTGTCCAGCCCGACGATCCACGATAGGCGGCTTGTACGATCACCGCCCTGTCGCTCCGCGCTCGCCTCTCTGCGGCCTCTTCCGGGATCCCGGATCTATCCAACGAACAGACCCCGGTCGAAACCGCTTCGAGACCACGCGGCCCCGCTCAACCTAGCCCCGCCGCCGTATTGGGCCGGATCCATACGCCCTCCCCCGCGACGGGGATGGCTATGATTGTGCGGCAGGATTCAGCGCCGGGGACAAGTTGGCGCATAAAAGTGATAAGCGTTTGATTTCATTGGCTACCGAGTCGCCAATTCCGAGCGTTCACGGCCGCCGATCCCCATAAATCGGTTCCCTCTCCCAGAGGGAGAGGGTGGCCGCGAAGCGGTCGGGTGAGGGGTTTCAAAGCCGCCGCCCTGCCGGCGCTCCGGCCAAGGCCTTACCCCCTCTCCCCGGCCCTCTCCCCATGGGAGAGGGGGCAAGGCGCCCAATCGCCGCGCATTCGGCGGCGGGCTTTTGCCCCGCGGCGCTTTTCGTTCCGCAGCGGCGCGCAAGGCGGCGATACCGGAGAGACGCGAGGGGAGCGGGGCATGATCGATCGGCGGGGGTTTCTGAATCTGACGGCGGCCGGGCTGGCGGGGGCGACCGGGGCTCAGGCCCAGCCCTCCGCAAAGCCGACGGCCAAGGCCAAAGCCGGCGCGCCGGACGTGGCGGTGGTCGGGGCCGGGGTGTTCGGGGCGTTCACGGCCCTGTCGCTGCGCGAGCGGGGCCTGTCGGTGCTGGCGCTGGACCAGTACGGCCCGGCCAGCCCGAGGGCTTCGTCCTCGGGCGAGACCCGCTCGATCCGCGCCGGCTATGGCGACCAGGGCTTCTATTCGGCCTGGTCGATGCGGGCCCTGGCGATGTGGAAGGCGCGCGAGGCCGATTTCGGCCGTCAGCTCCTGTTCCCCAACGCCCGCCTGGAGCTGGCCCAGCGCTGGACCCCGGGCCTAACCGCTCAGAAGGCGATCTTCGAGCGCCTGAACCTGCCCTATGAGGTGGCCGACCGCGAGGCGTTGCGCCGCCGCTATCCGCAGATGGCCTTTGACGACGTCGAGTTCGCCTTCGTCGAGACCGCCGCCAGCGCCGCGGTGATCAAGGCGCGCGAGGCGGTGCTGGCCGCCATGGACGTCTTCGCCCGCAAGGGCGGGGCCTTACGCTTCGCCCGCGCGGTTCCCGGGCGCGCCGAGGGCCGGCGCCTGAGCCATCTGGCCCTCGACGGCGGCGACAGCCTCGCCGCCGGCCAGTTCGTGTTCGCCTGCGGGCCGTGGGCGGGGAAGCTGTTTCCAGAGCTCGCCAAGCCGCGCGTGTCGGTCTGGCGCAGCGAGTACTTCTATTTCGGCCCGCCGGCGGGCGATGACCGCTTCTCGTGGCCCCACCAGCCGGCCTGGCACGACCACATCCTGGGCGGCTATGGTTTCGGCAGCCTGGAGCGGGGCCTGAAATACGCGCCCGACGCCGGCGGCCGCGTCACCCAGGACCCGGACGCCGCCGAGCGCCTGCCGACCGACTATCTGCTGAAAAAGGGCCGCGACTACATGGCCCGCCGCTTTCCGGCGATGCGCGACGCCCCCGTCATGGAGGCCCGCGTCTGCCAGGTCGACAACACCGCAAACAGCCACTTCGTCATCGACCGCCACCCCGACTACGACAATGTCTGGCTGGCCTTCGGCGGCGGCGGCCACGGCTTCAAGCACGGCCCGATGGTGGGCGAGTACCTGGCCGACCGCCTGCTGGGCAAACCGGCCGATCCGGAGACCGCGCGGGTGTTCAGCCTAGCGGGGCACGGGGCGGGATGAGGGGATGCGATGATGCTCCCCCGCAGTGCGGGGGAGCTGCCGCGAAGCGGCTGAGGGGGCGAGCTGGAGGCCGAACGTGCGGGCCCCCTCCGGCCCGCTGGGCCACCTCCCCCGCGACGCGGGGGAGGATCTAGGCCCCCGCCCGCTCCCGCACCGCCCGAAACACCATCGCCATCTCGATGTGGGTGTGCACGAAGCCGCGTTCGAACAGCACGGTCAGCAGGCGGTCATAGGCGTCGTCGTGGTCGCGCATCGTCACGCTTCCGGGCGTGCGGGCTTCCTGTTCGACCAGAGCCAGGGCCTCCGGGGCCTCGGCGCGCAGGGCGGCGAGGACCTCGTCGATCTCGTCGGCCGTGTAGTCCGGCGGCGCGTGGGCGCGGCCGGGGTCGATCGGCGGGCGGCGAGAGAAACCCACGGCGGCTTACTGCCCCAGAGCGTGACTTGCGCCGAAACCGGCTTCCACTTTCGGCGTCACGCTCACCCCTCGGCCCGGGTGAGCTTCCAGCGGATCTTGGCCCCGACTTCGGGGCGGACCTGGCTTTTCAGCACGATCTGGCCGGCCTTGCGGGCCAGGCCGTGGTCGAAGTGGGCGCTGGGGGCGATCTCGACGTCGATGGCGTCGTTGCGCAGCCACCAGCCGATATTGTTCGGCCCCCGGATCAGCACGCTCTTGCCGTCGCGGGCGATCGAGGCGCGGGCCTCGGGGTGCAGGTGGAAGCGCACGGCGAAGGGCAGGTAGCGGCGCGGGCCTTCGGCCGCCTTGGGGTCGAGGGCCAGGGGCGAGAGGCTGTCTTCGCCGCGCAGCTCGTCATTGACCGCGTCGAGAAAGAGGCGCCGAGCGTGAGTCAGGCCCAGATGCCGCCAGCCGTCGTGGACGATGTCCAGCCAGACGCCGCCGACGTCGTCGTGGCGCTTGGCCTCGACCTTGGTCGCGCCATCGACCAGCCAGGGTCCCAGGGCCTTGGCGCGGAAGCCCGACAGCGGCCGGCCGGCCGAGCCGTCGCCGACGCTGACGGTCGAGGCCGCGTCCGACAGCCGGAAGGCGTGGGCGCCGGCGGCCTCGGGGCTCCAGCCGCAGCTGGTGATCAGGCGGTCCTTGGCGCAGACGATCTCCAGCGCCGCGGGCTGGGCGCAGGCGTTGACGCTCAAGGGGCCGGCCGGGGGGGCGCCGCAGTCGGCGATCACCTCAAGGCTGCCGCCGATCATCTTGTGATAGCCGCTGTGCGGGGCGGCGTTCAGGGGGCGGGGACCGGCGTCGTCATGGGCCAGGGCGGCGGCGATCCGCGCTGGGCCGACCGTCTCGCCGCCGTGGAAGGCCGCCAGATGTCCGTCCCCCAGGGTGAAGAACCGCGTGGCGCTGGACAGCCGGTCGATGGCCCGCGACAGGGTCTCGGGGCTGGGACGGCCGCGCTGGCCCAGGGCGTCATCGAGGGTCAGCAGGTCGAACAGAAGCTCGATCCCAGCCTCGGGGCTGCGGGTGGCGTGACCGCCGTCGCCCAGCACCATGGCGTCCAGCCGGGGGACCAGGGCCTTGAGGGCCTTGTCGATCAATTGCTCGCCCGCCTTGCCGGCCAGGACGCAGCCGGCCAGGCCCGCGGCGGCGGCGCGTTCGAGGGCGCGTTCGGGGCTGCGCCTGATCTCCAGCAGGTGGCGACCCTGGCGGGCGAGATCGAAGACGAGATCGGCGACCTCGGCGTCGCTGCCTTCGGCGGCCAGGCTCTTGGCGGCGCAGGCCAGGTTGTGGACGCGCCGCTCCAGGCATTCGGGGCCCCAGGAGAAGGCGTTCCACTTGCCGAACACCCGCCGCCAGTCGTCGATCAGGCGCAGGGCGCGGCGGGCGCCGTCGGGGCCGGCGGCGACCAGGTCCGGCAGCCAGTCGAAGCGGTGCAGGCTGACGGCGAAGCGGCGCGAGGGGCTGGCGGTGTCGAACGGATCGCCGTCCGGGCCGAGCCGCAGCGAACCACCGTCCAGGGCCAGGGTCCCAGCCAGGATCTTCTGGCCGTGGGCGGGGTCGACCGGACGCGGATCGTGCGGCCGGGCGGCGAGGCCTTCTGGCCGGGGCAGGGCGATCTTCAGGCGATGGGGCCCCGAGCCGAACCACTCGCGCTCAACATGGCCGGCGGCCTCGGCGCGGATCGCCTTCCACAGCACGCCGCCCCGCGGCAGCGCGGGGAGGGCCAGGCCGAGGACGGGGGGTTTGCCGGCCATCGCGATCCGTCAGCCGCCCTTGAGCGCGCGGATGTTGTCGGCGTAGGCGGCGGGACCACCCTTGAAGACCGCCGAGCCGGCGACGAGGGCGGTGGCTCCAGCGGCCACGCATTGCGGGGCGGTGACCGGAGTGACGCCGCCGTCGACCTCGATGATGATATCGAGCCCGGCCTTGTCGACCAGCTTGCGCAGGGCCTCGACCTTGCGCAGCTGGCCCGGAATGAAGCTCTGGCCGCCAAAGCCGGGGTTCACTGACATGACCAGCAACAGGTCGACGTCCTCGAGGATCCATTCGACGTGGTCGATGCCCGTCGAGGGGTTGAACACCACGCCCGCCTTGGCGCCCAGTTCGCGGATGCGCTTCAAGGAGCGGTGCAGGTGCGGGCCGGCCTCGGGATGGATGCTGATGAGGTCGGCCCCGGCGGCGCGGAAGGCCTCCAGATACGGATCGGCCGGGCTGATCATCAGGTGCACGTCGAACGGGATCTTGGCGTGCGGCCGGATGGCTTTGACGATGTCGGGGCCCAGCGTGATGTTGGGCACGAAGTGGCCGTCCATCACGTCCACGTGCACCCAGTCGGCGCCGGCCGCTTCGATGGCGGCGACTTCTTGCCCGAGCTTGGCGAAGTCGGAGGCGAGGATGGAGGGGGCGATGATCGGCGCGGTCATGGCCCTGGCTTAACCGCGTCGCGCCGCTCTGTCATCTCTGCTTGCCTCGGTCCCGGCTTTCGCCGGGATGACAGCTTACGCCGTCACCTTGCGAAACCGCGCGGCGAAGAAGCCGTCCTGACCGTCGTCGCGGTGGTGCGGCAAAAGGCGCAGGGTCCCGCGCGGGGTCAGGCTGGCCTGCGGGAAGCCGGCCGACGGCGCCTCGGCGGCGGTGATCGGCTCCAGCGCCATGTCCTTGCGGCGGGCCAGGAACGCCTCGACCTGAGCCTCGCCCTCTTCGGGTTCCAGCGAGCAGACGCAGTAGACGAGGCGCCCGCCGGGCTTCAGCCGGTCGGCGGCGGCGTCCAGGATCCGGGCCTGCACGCCGGCCAGGCTGGCCACGTCGCCGGGCCGCGCGGCCCACAGCACGTCGGGATGCCGGCGGAACGTGCCGGTGGCGCTGCAGGGCGCGTCCAGCAGGATGGCGTCGAAGGTTCGCTCATCGTCCCAGGCGCCGGCGTCGGCGGCGACGATCTCGGCGGTGAGGCGCGTGCGGGTCAGGTTCTCCGACAGGCGCTTCAAGCGGGCGGCCGAGCGGTCCAGGGCCACGACCTGCGCGCCGGCGGCCGCCAGTTGCAGGGTCTTGCCGCCCGGCGCGGCGCAGAGGTCGAGCACGCTCTGGCCCGACTGGACGTCCAGCAGGCGAGCGGGGACGGCGGCGGCGGCGTCCTGCACCCACCAGCCGCCGTCCTCGAAGCCGGGCCAGGCGGCGACGTCGCCCTTGCGGCGCAAGCGCAGGGTCCCGCCGGGCAGGGCCTCGGCCTCCAGCGCCGCGATCAGCGAAGTCAGGTCGGCGCCGGGCTTGGCCGACAGGTCGGTGGCCGGCTCGATGGCGATCTGGCCGGCGATCTCCCGCGCCGTGGCCTCGCCGAACGCCGACACCCAGCGGGCGTACAGCCACGGCGGCGCCAGCAGGCTGGGATCATCGGTCGGCGGCGCATCGCGCAGCAGGCCGCGCAGCACAGCGTTGACCAGGCCCTTGAACGGCCGGCTGGTCTTGTTGGCGCCCGCCAGCTCCACCGAGGTCGCCACGGCGGCGAAGGCGGGGACCTCCAGATAGAAGGCCTGCGCCGCGCCCAGACGCAGAAGGTGCATCACCCGGTCCGGCGGGGCCTTTTGCAGGCGCGCCGTCAGGGCGCGGTCGATGGGGCCAAGGTGGCGCAGCACGGCCATGGCCAGCGCCCGCGCGAACGCGCGCTCACGCGGCTCCAGGAAGCGGAAACCGTTGGCGGAGGCGGCTTCGTCGAGGCCGCCGCGACGCGACAGGGCCGCGTCGATCAGGGTAAGGGCGGCTTCCCGGGCGGGGAGGCCGTCGTTCAGTTCTTGAGTCACCGCCTCGCCGTGCCTCGGGACGCGCCCGGACGCAAGTCTATTGTCGCCCGGCGCTGTGGACGGCGATGATTGCCGGCGGCCAGGATCGCTCTATATCGGCAGGTGAGGAGCCCGCGCATGACCGACACCCCGACCCCCGAAGCCGACGCCGCGCCCGAGGTTCCCGGCGCCGCCCCCGGCAAGACGCTGACGCCCGCCGCCCGCCGCGCGCTTGAGGAAGCCGCCGCCCGCCGCGCCGCCGAGGCGGCCTTGGCCTTGCCGCCGGAAGAGGGCGGCCGCGACGGTCCTGAGCCCACGCGCTTCGGCGACTGGGAGAAGAAGGGCGTCGCCGTCGACTTCTGAGTGCGAACTCATCTGACCATTCTAGGCGTTCCAACCGGGCGGACAAGGCTCTGTTATTTATCGATAATGCAAGACCGCGCCTAGGGCGGGCGCGGAAATGATTGCGGTAACATCGCGGTTGTGCTGACCTGTGGCCTGACCAGTTTACAATCTGGTGCGGTCATGTCGTCGGTCCCCATGCGTCCAGCCCAAGGGCCTGGACGGGTCCTCGACGCTGCCCGAAACCAGGATGCCGGGGAGACGCGCGTGGTGATTGGGTTTGAGACGGCCGGCCGCGTCAGCGGTCCATGGCGGGCATGGCGTCGCTTTTCCCGGGCGCAGACCCGCCATGCGGCCGGTCTGGCCCTGACGCTGATTGTGACGATGGTCGCCTCGGCGGCTCTCGCCTGCGTCGCGCCCGTCGATGTCTGCGCCACCAAGCGGTCAGGCGGCTTCACGCTGATCGAGGGCGGCGTCCCCGCCGATGTCTATATCGACGCCGAGGCCGACCCGGCGGTGCGCTACGCCGCCGCCAGCCTGCGCGAGGACCTTGGCCGAGTCAGCGGACGGCCAGCGACCGCCCTGACGACGCTTGCCGAGGCGCGAGGGCCAACGATCATTCTGGGGCAGCTGGGCAAGAGTCCGGCGATCGACGCGCTGGTGAAGAGCGGCAAGCTCCCGCTCCAGGACCTGACGGGGCAGTGGGAAGGCTACCGCCAGGTGGTCGTCGAGCGGCCCACTCCAGGGATCCAGCGCGCCCTCGTCATCGTCGGCTCCGACCGGCGGGGCGCCGTCTTCGGGGCCTATGACCTGTCGGAGCGGATGGGCGTGTCGCCCTGGGTCTGGTGGGCCGACGTGCCGGTCACGCAGCGTTCGGCGCTCTATCTGGTCGCCGGCGCGCGCGCCGATCATCCGCGCGTCAAGTATCGCGGCTTCTTCATCAATGACGAGGACCCGGCGTTCAGCGGCTGGGCGAAGGCCAAGTTCGGCGGGATCAACGCCAAGGCCTATGCGCACGTTTTCGAACTGATGCTGCGGCTGAAGGCCAACTACCTCTGGCCCGCCATGTGGGCGCCCAAGGCGTTCAATGACGATGATCCGGACAACAAGGTGCTCGCCGACGCGATGGGCGTGGTGATGGGCAGCTCCCACCATGAGCCCATGACCCGGGCGCAGGACGAATGGCATCGCAACAAGGACAAGGGCGTCACCGGCGGGCGCTGGGACTACGCCACCAACGCCGAAAACCTGCGGACGTTCTGGCGCGGCGGCGTCGAGCGGATGATGTCCAAGGGTGACGGCGTCGGCTACGAGAGCCTGATCACCGTCGGCATGCGCGGCGACGGCGACGAGCCGATGGCCGAGGGGGCGGCCACCGAACTGCTCGAGACGATCGTCCGCGACCAGCGCGCGATCATCGCCGACGTCACCGGCAAGCCGCCGGAGAAGACCCCGCAGGTCTGGGCGCTCTACAAGGAAGTGCTCGACTACTATGACCACGGCATGCGCGTGCCCGACGACGTGACCCTGCTGTTCGCCGATGACAACTGGGGCCAGATCCGCCGGCTGCCGGTGGCGGGCAAGGACCGCCTGGATCGCGCCGGCGGCTATGGCGTCTACTACCACTTCGACTATGTGGGGGCGCCCCGGAACTACAAGTGGATCAACACCAACCAGGTCGCCAAGGTCTGGCAGCAGATGGATCTGGCCTATCAGCGCGGGGCCAAAAACCTCTGGATCGTCAATGTCGGCGACATCAAGCCGATGGAGTATCCGCTGTCGTTCTTCATGCGCATGGCGTGGAACCCGGAGGCGATGACGCCCGAAGCGCTCGAGACCTTCCCCCGCCGCTGGGCCGGCGAAACCTTTGGTCCCGAGCTTGGTCCGGAGATCGGGCGGATCCTGGCGACCTACGGAACCTACGCCGCGCGCCGTAAGCCCGAGCTGATCGATCCGGACACCTTCCGGCTTGGCGAGGGCGCCGGCGCGGTGCTGGACGGCGGCGAGTTCGGAGCGCTGGTCGAGGCCTGGCGGGAGCTCGTCCGCGCCGTCGAGGACACCAAGACGCGGGTTCGTCCCGACCAGCAGGACGCCTACTTCCAACTGGTCGAGCATCCGGTTCTGGCGCTCTCCAACCTCTACGAAATGTACTACGCCACGGCGTGGAACCGTCGGCTGGCCGCCCGCAACGATGCGCGCGCCAATCACTTCGCCGATATCGTCGAAGCGACCTTCCGGCGCGATGCGGAGCTGACCGCGCAATATCACGCGCTCGGCGGCGGCAAGTGGGCCGGGATGATGAACCAGGTCCACATGAACTATGTCATCTGGAACGACCCCACCGAGCAGACCATGCCCAGCGTCGTCCGGGTCGCAGCCGACACGCCGCCGGAGAAGCTGGCGGCCAGGGTGGTGTTCGCGCGCCCGGCGGCGGTTCGACGCGATTATGCGATCCCGGCGACGGCTTACGCCAGCGCCTCACAGGGGGCGGGATTGGCTTGGAAGACGATCACGGACCTTGGTCGCAACAAGGCGGTGATCGCCTGGCCGCAGGGGCGTCCCGCCACCGGCGTTCAGGACAAGATGTGGCTCGGCTTCGACGTCTCCGCCGCGAGCGCCGGTCCGGCGCGGGTGGCGGTGCGGATCGCTCCCACGCTGGACACCCTGGGCGGCGAGGGTGTCCGGCTGGGTGTTTCTCTCGACGACGGCGAGGTCCAGATTCTCACCGCGCGACTATCCGCGACCGGGGGCGGCGCCGTCACGGCGGGGCAGAAGGCCTGGTACAAGGCCGTGATCGACAACGGCGTGACGCTGGACCACACGTTCGCCGATGTCGCCGCCGGCCGCCATACGCTGAAGGTCTGGCGGATCGACGACAATGTGATCCTGGAGGGCGTGAGCTTCGAGGCCGCGGCGCCGAACTGACGCCCCCCGCCGCGAGGGTCGTTGCCGCGCTCGCCGTTCGCCAAGACCGTTGTCCGCGCCCGCCAATCGGCTAGCGTGGGCGGACGAAGTCCTGGAGTCTCGCCTTGCGCCTGTTTGCTCATCTCGTCGCAGCCTTCTCGGCGGCGCTTCTGCTGGTCGCGCCCAGCGTCGAGGCCAAGCCGAAGTCCACCGTGGCGGCGGTCCGGGCGCTGGACGCCGGCGCCGTGGCTTCGCCGGATCGTTACGGCGCGCTGGCGGCGGAGGAGATCCTGAAGGCCGGCGGCAACGCCGTCGACGCGGCGGTGGCGACCGGCTTTGCCCTGGCCGTCACCTATCCCGAGGCCGGCAATCTGGGCGGCGGCGGGTTCATGACCGTCTATATGGACGGTAAGCCCTACTTCCTCGACTACCGTGAGACCGCGCCGGCGGCGGCCAAGGCCGACATGTACCTGGGCCCGGACGGCGAGCCGGTGGAAGGGCTGTCACTGTACGGCGGCCTGGCGGCGGGCGTGCCCGGCACGGTCCGGGGCATGGCCATGGCCCACCAGCGCTTTGGCAAGCTGCCCTGGGCGCGGGTGCTGGCGCCGGCCATCCGCTATGCGCGCGAGGGCTTCGCCGTCGATGCGCACCTGGCGGGCGTGCTGGCCGACGAGCCGCCGCCTGAGTTCGCCAAGACCAACTTCCGCACCTACTTCGCTGCGCACAAGGCCGGGACGGTGTTCAAGCAGCCCGAACTGGCCGCCACTCTGGAGCGGATCGCCAGGGGCGGCGACAAGGCCTTCTACACAGGCGAGACCGCCGACCTGATCGTCGCCCAGATGGCCCGCGGACCGGTGAAGGGGCTGATCACCAAGGCTGATCTTGCGGCCTACAAGGCCGCTTGGCGCGCGCCGCTGGTCGCGCCCTGGCGCGGCTACCAGGTGATCACCGCCCCGCCGCCCAGCTCGGGCGGCATCGCCCTGATGCAGCTGCTCCAGATGAAACAGGAACTGGCCCCGCGCTTCCAGGGCGTGCCCTTGAACGATCCGCAGTACGTCCATCTGCTGGCCGAGATCGAAAAGCGCGTCTACGCCGACCGGGCCGAGTATCTGGGCGATCCGGACTTCGTGAAGGTTCCCGTCTCGAACCTGATCGACCCGGCCTATGTGGCGCGGCGCGCCCAGGAGGTCGACCCCGACAAGCCGTCGGCCACCAAGGCCGTGAAGCCCGGTCTCGAGAAGCCCCAGACCACCCACTATTCGATCGTCGATCGATGGGGCAACGCCGTCTCCAACACCTACACCCTGAACGGTTCGTTCGGCTCGGGCGTGGTGGTCGAGGGCGCGGGTTTCCTGCTCAACAACGAGATGGACGACTTCTCGGTCAAGCCGGGCACGCCCAACATGTTCGGCGTGGTCGGCGGATCGGCCAACGCCATCGCGCCCGGCAAACGTCCGCTGTCCTCGATGACCCCGACCATCCTGACCAAGGACGGCCGCGTGGCCATGGTGATCGGCACCCCGGGGGGATCGCGGATCTTCGCCTGGGTCTTCCAGGTGCTGGCCAATGTCTATGACCATGGTCTGAGCCTGAAGGCCGCCCAGGCCGCGCCGCGCTATCACCATCAGCTGCTGCCGGAGAACGTGATCTTCTACGAGCGCTCAGGTCCGCCCTCGCCGGCCCTGAAGGCGGCGCTGGAAGCGCGGGGCTACAGCTGGACCGAAAGCTTCAGTGGCGACGTCGAGGCGATCCAGGTGCTGGACCGCACGCCGGTCCCGGAGCCCGACCCGCGTGGGCGGGGCGTGGGGCTGGTGGTGAAGTGATCGCCCGTCCCCATCGAGGGCGGGCGTGAGTTAGACCCCCGCCATCTCCGCCACCACCTTCAGGGCCGCCTCGCGCGGGTCGTTGGCGGCCGTGATCGGGCGGCCGCAGACGAGGTGCGTGGCGCCGGCGGCTAAGGCGTCGGCGGGCGTGGCGGCGCGGGCCTGGTCGTTCTTGGCCGACCATTGGGGACGCACGCCCGGGGTGACGATCAGGAAGTCGGGCTGGCCCGCGTCATTGGCGATCTCGCGCGCCAGGGCGGCTTCGTGAGGCGAGGAGACGATGCCGTCGACGCCGCAGCCGAGCGCCTGGCGCACGCGGCGCTCGACGAGATCGCGTGCGTTGAAGGCGTAGCCCATCTCCACGAGGTCTGCGTCGGTCAGGCTGGTCAGCACGGTCACCGCCAGGATCTTCAGCGACGAGTCGCCGCGCGCCTTCACCGCCGCCTTCATCACCTGCGGCTCGGCGTGGACGGTCAGGAGGTCGCAGCCGCTGGTCGCCAGCACCCGGGCCGAGCGCTCGACCGTGGCGCCGATGTCGTGCAGCTTCCAGTCGAGAAAGATCGACTTGCCCGAGGCCTTCAGGTCGTAAGCTAAGGCCATGCCGTCGCTGGCCAGGAGCTCCAGGCCGATCTTGTAGAAGCTGACCGCGTCGCCCAGGCGCTCGACCATGGCGCGGGCGTCGTCGACGGTGGGCAGGTCCAGCGGCACGATCAGGCGCGGATCAGCGGTCATAGAAGTCCCCCGGGGTTGGCGCGCGCGTCGGTCCGCCCTAGGAAAGGACAAGCTCAGCCGCGATCTGAAAGGTAGGGACGTCGAATGACCGAGGCCCAACTCGCCGTCAACTTCTTCGTCGCGTTGTTCGCGCTGATCGACCCGATCGGCAATGTGCCGCTGTTCGCCGCCGCCACCCTGGGCGCGGCCGCGGCCGGCCGGCGCATGGTGGCGGCCTATATCGGCCTGTTCATGGCCGGGTTCCTGATCTTCTTCTATTTCACGGGGGTGGGCCTGCTGGCCTTCTTCGGCATCTCCATGCCGGCCTTCCGGATCGCCGGCGGCATCATCCTGTTCATCCTGGGCCTGGACATGGTGCGCGACGACTTCACCACCATGTTCGCCGACGCTGCGGAGGGGATCGAGGGCCAGACCCCGCGCGCCTACGCCAAGCAGCGCTTCGAGCGCCTGATCGTGCCGTTCGCCATGCCGCTGCTGATCGGCCCTGGGGCGATCTCGACCGTGATCATCTACGCCGCCGAGGCCAAGCCGCTCGGCTGGGCCGGCGCGGGGATCGGGGTCGCAGTGATCTGCGCCGTCTCGGCCGTCGCGGTCGCCACCTTCTGGGCGGCGCCGCTGGTCAGCAGGGTGCTGGGGCGCATCGGCATGAGCATCGTGGTCCGGGTGCTGGGCCTGATCCTCTGCGCGCTGGCCGTCCAGTTCGTGCTGGTCGGGGTCGCCGACGCCACGCGCGGCCTGATCAAGAACGACGCCAAGGTCCCCTACGCCGAGAGCCATAAGTAGGGGCCCGGCTCTGGACAGCGACGGGCGGCGGGGCCCATATCCCCGCCATGCGCGCTCACGACGCTGATGTGATTATCGCCGGCGCCGGCATGGCCGGCTCCACCCTGGCCCTGGCCCTCGCCTCGGGCGGCCTGCGGCCGCTGCTGGTCGATCCCCAGCCATTCGAGGCCCAGCTGGCCCCGACCTTCGACGGCCGCAGCTCGGCCATCGCCTATTCGTCGTTCCGCCAGTGGCGGGCGATCGGCGCCGGCGAGGCGCTGGAGCCGCACGCCCAGCGTATCGAGCAGATCCTGGTCACCGACGGCCGCACGCCGGGCGCTGCGGCCCGCAAGCCGCTGCCGGCCTTCCTGCGCTTCGACTCCAGCGAGATCTCGGGCCGCATCGAAGGCGAGCCGCTGGGCTACCTCGTCGAGAACCGCCAGATCCGCGCGGCGCTCTCCAAGGCGGTGATCGATCAGAACATCCCGGTGATCGCGCCGATGGCGGCCAAGGCCCTGACCGTCGAGCCCGGCGCGGCCAAGCTGACCCTGTCGGACGGCCGGGTGTTGACCGCGCCGCTGGCCGTCAGCGCCGAGGGGCGCGGTTCGGTGCTGCGCCGCGCGGCCGCCATCGGCGACATCGGCTGGAGCTATGGCCAGAGCGGCGTGGTCTGCACGGTCAGGCTCGAGCGCCCGCACGAAGGCGTGGCCCACGAGTACTTCCTGCCCAGCGGCCCCTTCGCCATCCTGCCGCTGACCGACAATCGCGCCAGCCTGGTCTGGACCGAGAGCACCGCGCGCGGCGAGGCGCTGCGCCATTCCGGCCCCGAGGCCTTCCACGCCCACCTGATGCGCCGGTTCGGCGACTTCCTGGGCGCGGTGACGATCGAGGGCCCAATCTTCGTCTATCCGCTGTCGCTGTCGCTGGCCGAGCGGATGGTCGCGCCGCGCCTGGCTTTGATCGGAGACGCCGCCCACGGTGTGCATCCGATCGCGGGGCAGGGGCTGAATCTGGGTCTCAAGGACGCCGCCGCGCTGGCCGAAGTGCTGGTCGAGGCGGTGCGAAACGGCGAGGACATCGGCGCGGAAGCCGTGCTGGAGCGCTACGCCCGCTGGCGGCGGTTCGACACCGTGACCAACGCCCTGGCCTTCGACGCCTTCGTGCGGATCTTCTCGAACGACAACCCGCTGCTGCGCCTGGCGCGGGGCGCGGGCCTGGCTGTGGTCAACCAGATCGCCCCGGCGCGGCGCTTCTTCATGCACGAGGCCGGCGGCGGCGTGGGCGATCTGCCGAAGCTGTTGCGGGGGCAGAGCCTGTAAGGCGCTAGATCCTCCCCCGCGGGGCGGGGGAGGTGGCCCAGAGGGCCGGAGGGGGCAGGCTGGACGGACAGGGGCGCTAGCCCCCTCAGTCGCTCCGCGACAGCTCCCCCGCATCGCGGGGGAGCGTCTACTACCCCTCCAGCTCCCGCGCCTCTTCCGGCAGCATGATCGGCACGCCGTCGCGGATCGGGTAGGCCAGCTTGGCCGAGCGGCTGATCAGTTCGCCCTTGGCGCGGTCGTATTCCAGCGGGCCGCGGGTCACGGGGCACACCAGCACTTCCAGCAGGCGCGGATCGACGTCGATGAGGGGGGCGGACGTTTCAGTCATGGGGTCTGTCTACTGGCCCTGATCCCTATTGAATAGAGGTGGGTTCGTCATCGTCGCCGCCGGCCGCGTCGATCTCGAGCAGGGCGGTCAGGGTGGCCTTGCGCTCGAAGATGGTCTCGGCCTCGAGCAGGGCCTGCTTCTCCATCGGATCGAAAGGCAGGGCCATGGCCAGGCTGTTGATGAGGGCGTCCGACGGCGCGGCCTCGGCGTCGCTCCAGTCGATGGCGAGGCCTCGGTGGTCGAGATAGCGCCGCAGGGCGCTCATCAGGCGATCGATCTCGGTGGCCGTGCGCGTTCCGGCCACATCCTCGCGCAGGTCGGCTTCGTAGGGGGCGAAGTCGGCTCGTACCTGGCGATACGGCGTGCGCGCCGGCAGTTCCTCGCCGGCCCGGAAGCGGCAGACCCCGGTCAGGGTGATCAGATAGCGGCCATCGCTGGTCTCGGCGAAGCTGGTCACGCGACCCGCGCAGCCCACCGGCGCCAAGGCCGGACGATGCTGGTCGCCGCCTCTACCCCCGACAGAGGGCCTTGTCTGGATCATGCCGATCATGCGCTCGCCGGACATGGCGTCGTCCAGCATGTTCAGATAGCGGGGCTCGAAGATGTTCAGCGGCAACTGCCCGCCCGGCAACAGCAGGGCGCCGTCCAGCGGGAACACCGGGATCACCAGGGGCAGGTCGCTGATCTTGCGGTAGGCCGCCACCATCCAGAGCTCCTGAGCTAGCTGAAGAGGATCGAGGACAGTTTCCGCCGGCCCTGCTTGGCGACCTCGGACGTCGGTCCGGCGGCCTCGAACACGGTCAGCAGTTGCTTGCGCGCGGCGTCGTCGTTCCAGGCACGGTCGCGCGCGATGATGGTCAGAAGATGGTCGGCGGCGTCCTGCAGGCGGCCCATGCCGGCCAGGGCCTTGGCCAGTTCCAGGCGCGCCTCGTGATCATCCGGATCGGCGGCCAGGCGCTGCTCGAAGGCGGCGGTTTCGGACGGCGCCTCGGCCGCCAGGGCGAGGGCCGCGCGCGCGGCGTCGAGGTCGGGATCCTTAGCGTCGGCGGGCGCCATGGCCACCACCTCGGCCGCGCCTTCGGGATCGCCGTTGGCCAGATAGACCCGGGCCATGCCGCCCAGAGCCTTGGCGCTGGTCGGGTCGATCTGCAGGGCCTGGGCGAAGGCCTGAGCCGCGCCGCCCAGGTCGCCGATCTCCAGCGACTCCTTGCCCATGGCGATCATCTCGTCGAGGGCGCCGCCGTCGGCCGCGCCCGCGAGCTTTTCCACGAAGGCCCGGACCTGGCTCTCGGGCAGGGCGCCCTGGAAGGCGTCCACCGGGCGGCCGTCGACAAAGGCGTAGACGGTCGGGATCGACTGCACGCGCAGCTGGCCCGCGAAGCCGGGGTTCTTGTCGACGTCGATCTTGACCAGCTTGACCGCGCCCTTGGCGGCGTTGACGACCTTCTCGATCGTCGGGGTCAGCGTCCGGCACGGCCCGCACCAGGTGGCCCAGAAGTCGACGATAACGGGCTGAGTCTTCGAGGCCTCGATCACGTCGGCCATGAAGCTGGCGTCCGTGCCGTCCTTGATGTGTTCGCTTTTCGAAGAGGGCGCGGGCTTTTCGCCGATCAGGGACATCGGGGTTCTCGTACTCGGAAATTGGGGGAACGCTTGAGCCGTCAAGATGGTCCCTCATCGAGCCGCGCGCAATGACCCGTTCGCTTGACGAGCGAGCTTAAGCGACCACTTCCATCGCCCCGAAATCGACGATCATTGGCGTGACGCCCAGCGCGGCGAGGAACTTGCGTAGGCCCGCCTGGCTGACGGCTGTGGTCGCGTCGTTCTTCAGCGGATGGAAGTTGACCGGGTCGCTGTCGGCCAGGGCCTTGTCCAGCACGAAGCGGACGCGCTTGTCGGTGTCGTTGATCAGGCCAAAGGCGGTGACCGAGCCCGGCGTCACGCCCAGGGTCTCCAGCATCATCGCCTCGGGCCCGAACGACAGCCTTCCCGAGCCGATCACGTGGTGCAGCTTCTTCAGGTCGATGGTCGTCTCGCCCAGGGCTGAGATCAGCCACAGCTGGCCCTTGGCGTCCTTGAGGAACAGGTTCTTGGTGTGACCGCCGGGCAGGGCGGCCTTGATCTCCAGCCCCTCCTCGACGCGGAAGACGGGCGGGTGGTCCAGGGTCTTGTGGTCGACGCCGTGGGCGTCGAAGAAGGCGAACAGGTCGGCGCGGGTCTTCATGCTGAGCTGCTTACTGGTCTTGACCCTCAATTCCAATTCCGACTTCCCCGGCGAATGCCGGGGGCCAGATCGAACCCCCTGAATTGGACCATAAAGATCGGCTTTGGGCGTGATCACGCCAAACTCTCCGGATGAATCTGGGCCCCGGCATTCGCCGGGGAAGTCGGTGGAGTTTGTGGCGCTGCTCTAGGTGCTGGACGGCGCGAGGCCGCGAGCGCTAGACCTGATCCCAGGGCAGGAAGATCAGACAAAGGACCGGCATGGAACTGGAGTGCTATCCCACCGAGAACCGTCCGCCGGAGATCGTGCCGGGACGGCCGCAGCGCGCCTGGATGGACCGGTTCGCCGAGCGCCATCCCTATCGCTGCCTGCCGCTGACCATGGCCAACACCACCGGGTGGGACATTCTCTGCCCGGTCGGCTTCACCATGACCTGGGACGGCGGAGCGCACCAGGAGTGCATCAAGTTCCAGCCCGACCACCCCTATCCGGGCTTCCATGACTTCGTGAAGTCGCACTTCACGCGGGGGGTGGTGACCTTCCACACCGGCTATCTCTTCCGCACGCCGCCGGGCTGGTCGCTGATGGCCATGGGGCCGCCCAATCACGTTAAGGACGGGATCCAGCCGCTGGCCGGGGTGATCGAGACCGACTGGCTGCCGTTCCCCTTCACGATGAACTGGATCTTCACCCGCCCCGGCACGGTGCGGTTCGAGAAGGGCGAGACCTTCTGCTTCATCATGCTGATCCAGGATAAGCCCATGGAGGCCTTCCAGCCGGTGATCCGCTCGATGAACTCCAATCCGGAGCTGCGTCGCCAGTATGACGTCTGGGCCGAGAAGCGCACCGAGTTCAACAACCTGATCTTCAAGCGCGACCCCGAAGCCACCAAGGAGGCCTGGCAGCGCTTCTACTTCAAGGGCGAATACCCCGAGGAGATCCAGGCCGAGGCCCCCAGCCACCACGTCAACAAGCGGCGGATGAAGTCGCCGAAGGTCGGGGTCTAGGGGGCGGACTCGAGTGAAGGGGTGGAATTCCCCTATATTTCAAATGCTAAACTCTCGTCATCCCGGAAGCCTCGCAGAGGCTGTCTTAGGACCCAGGGGCCGCCGCACTGCCGCTTGCCCCTGGGTCCCGGCGCTCCAGCCCGCTTCGCGGTCTTCCGGCCGGGATGACGAGAGAAAACGATGTGATCTGATTTCGTCTGAGGTCTAGGCGGGGCCGCCGCGCCACCTGCACGCAAGCAGCCAGAGAACTCTGCTTGACAGAGCTCAAAGTCGAGCGCTTACTCTGCATCACAGAGCGCTCTGACGCGCCTGGAAATGGAGGGGGCCATGGCCATCACCCGCAACGAGGCGGCCGCCGCGCTGTCCGACATCGAGAGCACCCAGCGCCGGGGCATGACCCTGCGCGGCTACCGCGTCGGCGGACCGATCCTGATGATGTGGTCGCTGATCTGGGCGACCGGCTATCTGACCATGGGCCTCGCGCCGCCCGAGCTGTGGCTGCCGGTGTGGCTGGCTCTGGATGTGGTCGGCGTCGCCGCCGCCCTGCTGCTGGCCCGAGCGGGCAAGCCTGAGGCGGCCGGAGCGCCCCCGGGCATGACCTGGCGCCTGCTGTGTGGCTCGCTGTCGATGATGGTCTTCGCGCTCAGCGTCTTCTGGGTGATGAAGCCCACGGACCCGGCCGCCGCCATGGCCTTTCCGGGCCTGCTGATCGGGGTGATCTACGCGGTGGTCGGCTTCTGGGCCGCGCCGCGCTATGCGCTGATCGGCGGGCTGATGTTCGGCCTGACCCTGGTCGGCTACTTCCTGTTCCAGCCCTGGCTGCCCTTCTGGATGGCGGCGGCCAGCGGCGCGCTGTTCCTCAGCGGCGTCTGGCTGTGGAGGCGCTGAGCGTGGCGGCGTCCGACGACATCATCCATCAGCCGCTACGCCTGAAAATCATGGCCGCCCTCAGTGCCGAGAAGGGCCAGCCGCTGGATTTCCCGCGCCTGAAGGCCGTCACCCAGGCGACCGACGGCAATCTCGGCAGCCACCTCGCCACCCTGGAGAAGGCCGGCTATGTCGCCATCGAAAAGGACTTCGTCGGCAAGCGCCCCCGCACCCAGGCCAGGCTGACGCCGCAGGGGCGCAAGGCCTT
The DNA here is from genome assembly GCF_031457805.1 of Caulobacter sp. BE264. Lineage (NCBI taxonomy): Bacteria > Pseudomonadati > Pseudomonadota > Alphaproteobacteria > Caulobacterales > Caulobacteraceae > Caulobacter > Caulobacter sp. BE264. Next base: position 417,653 of record NZ_JAVDXI010000003.1, read on the forward strand.
CCGCACCCATGTCGACTATCTGCGGGCGGTGGTCGAGGCGGCGGACGAGGAGGGCGGCTAGCCGAGGAACCCCGGCCGTGACACCGCGCAGCTTCCCCCCTAGGGTCACGCCCAAATCGTGCCCATCAGGTGTTCGGGGGAAATCAAATGGATCGTCGGCTGACGGCGCTGGCCGCCTTGTTGTTGATGTCGGGCTCGGCCCTGGCCCACCAGGCGTTGGCGCAAGCCGCGCCCGGCGCGGCGCCGGCGGCGAGCGCCGCCAAGGCCGACAAGCCCGAAAAGTGGAACGTCAACGCCCCGCCCGGCGTCGCCACCCGCGAGGTGCGGATCAGCGTCGACAACGGCACCTGGATGAATGTCGACGTCTCGCGCGACGGCAGGCTGATCGCCTTCGACATCCTGGGCGACATCTACACCATGCCGATCGCCGGCGGGACGCCGACGCGCATCGCCGAGGGCCTGGCCTATGACCAGCAGCCCCGCTTCTCGCCGGACGGCAAGCGGATCGCCTTCACCTCCGACCGGGGCGGCGGCGACAATATCTGGGTGATGAACCTGGATGGGAGCGACAAGCGCCAGGTGACCAAGGAGGACTTCCGTCTGCTTAACCAGCCCAGCTGGAGCCCCGACGGCCGTTTCATCGTCGCCAAGAAGCACTTCACCACCGGCCGCTCGCTGGGGACCGGCGAGGTCTGGGTCTATCACGTCTCGGGCGGCGGCGGCGTCCAGCTGGTCAAGCGCGCCAGCGAGCAGCTCCAAAAGGAGCTGGGCGAGCCGATCTATGCGGCCGACGGCAAGAGCGTCTTCTACACCCGCAATGTCACGCCCGGCCCGATCTTCGAATATGCGCAGGACTCCAACACCGCCCTCTTCGATATCGAGCGCTATGACCTGGAGACCGGCGAGGTCACGACCGCCGTCTCGGGCCTGGGCGGTTCGGTGCGGCCGACGCCCTCGCCGGACGGCAAGAAGATCGCCTTCGTTCGCCGCGAGCGGACGAAGTCCAAGCTCTATGTGAAGGACCTCGTCTCCGGCGAGGAGCGCAAGATCTATGACGCGCTGGATCAGGACGTCCAGGAGACCTGGGCGGTGACCGGCGTCTATCCGAACATGGCCTGGACGCCCGACGGCGCCGCCGTGGTGTTCTGGGCCGGCGGCAAGATCCGGCGGGTCAATGTGGCGGACGGCGCGTCCGGCGTGATCCCGTTCAAGATCGACGACACCCGCGTTCTGATCGACGCGATCCATCCCGAGGTCGAGGTCGCCCCCGATCGCTTCACCACCAAGATTCCGCGCTGGGCCAGCGTGTCGCCGGACGGCAAGGCGGTGGTGTTCGAGACTCTGGGCAAGCTGTGGATCAAGTCGACGGCGGGCGGCGAGCCGCGTCGTCTGGTCAGCGGCGACGAAGACGCGTTCGAGCTCTATCCGTCGTGGTCGCGGGATGGCCGAACGATCGTCTTCGTCAGCTGGACCGACGCGGGGCTGGGGCGGCTACGCACCGTGCCGGCCGGCGGCGGCGCGGCCAAGGACGTGATCGCCCAGCCGGGCCACTATGGCGCGCCGCGCTTCTCGCCGGACGGCAAGACCATCGTGTTCGAGCGGCGTCGCGGCGGCGGCCTGACCTCCGGGCGCTGGTCGCAGGATCCGGGGATCTACCGGGTCGCCGCTACGGGCGGGACGCCGGTGCGGGTCTCGCGCGGCGGGTCTGAGCCGCAGTTCGGCGCGGCCAACGACCGGGTGTTCATGCTGATGTCGAGTGGCGACAAGCGCCAGCTGGTCAGCACCGATCTGAACGGCCAGGCCAAGCGGGTGCACGCCAGCGGCGACATGGTCAACGACTACAAGGTCTCGCCGGACGGCCGGAACCTCGCCTTCCGCCAGAACTACGAAGCCTTCGTCATGCCGCTGATGCCGGGGACCCAGGAGGTCTCGGTCGACCAGAAGGGCGGTCCGCTGCCGGTGACGCGGGTCAGCGCCGAGGGCGCGGACTTCATCCACTGGTCGAAGGACGGCAAGCAGGTCCACTGGAGCATGGGCCCGACCTTGTTCACCGCCGAGACGGACGCGCTCTACGCCAGCGCTCCGGCCGCCGACGGGGCCAGCAAGGACGATGGCAAGTTCAAGCCGGTGAAGACGGGTCTGTCGCTGTCGATGGAGGTCGCCGCCGACAAGCCGACCGGCGTCGTGGCCCTGACCGGCGCGCGTGTGGTGACCATGGCCGACAAGGCGGGCGGGATCATCGACGACGCGGTGATCGTGATCAAAGGCGACCGCATCGTGGCGGTCGGACCCAAGGCCAGCACGCCCGTTCCGGCTGACGCCAAGGTGGTCGACGTGACGGGCAAGACCATCATCCCCGGCCTCGTCGACGCCCACGCCCACGGGCCGCAGGGGAGCAACGACCTCATCCCGCAGCAGAACTGGTCGGCCATGGCCAACCTGGCTCTGGGCACGACGACGATCCACGATCCCTCGTCGCAGGCGTCGATGATCTTCGCCGCGGCCGAGCTGCAGCGGGCCGGCAAGATCCTGGCCCCGCGCACCTTCTCGACCGGCGAGATCATCTATGGAGCCAAGGCCGCCGAGGTCTATGCCGAGATCAACAGCCTGGACGACGCGCTGGCCCATGTCCGCCGGCTGAAGGCGCAGGGCGCGCACAGCGTCAAGAACTACAACCAGCCCCGCCGCGACCAGCGGCAGATGGTCGTCGTCGCGGCCCAGAAGGAAAACATGGAGGTCGTGCCCGAGGGCGGGTCGCTCTACACCCTGGACGTGACCCTGATCCAGGATGGCAACGCCACCGTCGAGCACAATGTGCCGGTGGATCGCTTCTACGACGACATCGTCAGCCTGTGGTCGCAGACCAAGACCAACTACACCCCGACCCTGGTCGTGGCCTATGGCGGCCCGGCCGGCGATCCCTACTGGCGCCAGCACATGGACGTCTGGACCCATCCGCTGTTGTCCAAGCACGCGCCGCCGGCGCTGCTGGCCGCCCAGAACGCGCGCCGTCAGGCTGCGCCCGAGGAAGACTATGTCGACGGCGCCGCCGCGCGCGAGGCCAAGAAGCTGGCCGATCGTGGCGTGCAAGTGTCGATCGGCGCCCACGGCCAGCAGGCGGGCCTGGGGTCGCACTGGGAAATGTGGTCGTTCGCGCGCGGTGGCTGGAGCCCGGTCGAGGCCCTGGCGGCCGGCACGATCAACGCCGCCCGATCGCTGGGCTACGCCAAGGACGTGGGCTCGCTGGAGATCGGCAAGCTGGCCGACCTTCTGGTGCTGGACGCTGACCCGACCGTCGACATCCGCAACAGCGACAAGCTGCACCGCGTAATGCTGGGCGGCCGGCTCTATGACCCGGCGACCCTGAACGAGACCGTCACCGGCCAGCGGGTCCGTCAGCCCTACTGGTGGGAACGCTCGGGCGAAGCCTGGAGCGGCGGCCAGGGGGGCGCTGGCCACACCGACGACGTGGGGTGATGAAAGGCTGAGTTCGCATTGGGTGTGGACGCGTCATGGCGGCCGCCCTCGCCCTTCGACAAGCTCAGGGTGAGGACGACTGCTGGCCTCGGTTCACACAAAATCCTCATCCTGAGCTTGTCGAAGGACGAGGATTTCCAGCCGCGTCAGCGCCCACACTCAATGCGAATACAGCCTAGCGAGAGCAGGCATTCTTAAGCCGCCTTCACCGCCGAGGCGATCGACTTGACGACCTTCTTCACCAGGGCCGGGTCGTCGCCCTCGGCCATAATGCGGATCAGCGGCTCGGTGCCCGAGGCGCGCACGACAATGCGGCCCGCGCCGTTCAGCTGGGCCTCGCCGTCGGCGATGGCTTCCTTCACCGCCGCCGCCTCCAGCGGCTTGCCGCCGGCGAAGCGGACGTTTTCCAGGAGCTGCGGGACCGGCTCGAACTGACGGCCCAGCGCGCTCATCGGCTTGTCGGTCTCGACCATGACGGCCAGCACCTGCAGGGCTGCGATCAGGCCGTCGCCCGTGGTCGAGAAGTCCGACAGGATCAGGTGGCCCGACTGCTCGCCGCCGACATTGAAGCCGCCCTCGCGCATGCGCTGCATGACATAGCGGTCGCCCACAGCGGTGCGCTCCAGCGACAGGCCCAGGGTGTTCAACTGACGCTCGAGGCCAAGGTTCGACATCACCGTGGCGACGACGCCGCCGCCCTTCAGGGTCCCGGCCTTGTGCGAGGCTGCGGCGATGATCGCCATGATCTGGTCGCCGTCGACGACCACGCCCTTCTCGTCGCAGATCACCAGGCGGTCGGCGTCGCCGTCCAGGGCGATGCCGATGTCGGCGCGGTACTCGCGCACCATCTTGGCCATGGCCTCGGGATGGGTCGAGCCGCACTCCTCGTTAATGTTGGTGCCATCGGGCGAGACGCCCAGGGTGATCACCTCCGCGCCCAGCTCGTAGAGGGCGGTCGGAGCCACCTTGTAGGCCGCGCCATTGGCGCAATCGATGACGATCCGCAGGCCCGACAGGTTCAGATGGCGCGGGAAGGTCGCCTTGACGATCTCGACATAGCGGGCCTGGGCGTCGTCGATCCGCTTGACGCGGCCCAGCTCGCGCGGGGCGGCCAGGCCCTCCTGCAGGCCCTGGTCCATCAAGGCCTCGATGCCCAGCTCCTGGGCGTCCGACAGCTTGTAGCCGTCGGGGCCGAACAGCTTGATGCCGTTGTCGGCGAAGCTGTTGTGGCTGGCCGAAATCATGATGCCGAGGTCGGCGCGCATCGAGCGGGTCATCATGGCCACGGCGGGGGTCGGCAGAGGGCCGAATAGGCGCACGTCCAGACCCACGCTGGTCAGGCCGGCCACGAGGGCCGGCTCGATCATGTAGCCCGACAGGCGGGTGTCCTTGCCGATCACCACGAGGTGGCGACGCTCGTCCTGCGAGCGGAACAGCTTGCCGGCCGCCAGACCGACGCGCAGGGCCACCTCGGCCGTCATCGGATGCTTGTTGGCCTGGCCCCGGATGCCGTCGGTGCCGAAATAGGCGCGCTTGCTCATGGTCGTTCTGTCGTCTCTTTTGGGTCGTGCTTCGGACGCGAAACGATCCGAAATGCAGATTTATGCGAAGCGGTCTTTAGCCAGTGCTAAAGCGCCTCACGCAAATTCGCGTGTCGGTAGGCATAAGCCTGTCGGCGCGTTCTACAAGGGATCATGGCTCATGTGCGGCATTATCGGCATCGTCGGAAAAGAACCCGTCGCCGACCGGCTGATCGAGAGCCTCAAGCGGCTGGAGTATCGCGGCTATGACTCCGCCGGCGTCGCGGGCGTGGTTGGCGGAAAGGTCGAGCGTCGGCGCGCCCAGGGCAAGATCAAGGCTCTGGAAGCCGTATTGGCCGATGAACCCCTGACGGCGACCACGGGCATCGGCCACACCCGCTGGGCCACCCACGGCGCGCCGAACGTCCGGAACGCCCACCCACACACCGCCGGCCGCGTCACCCTGGTGCACAACGGCATCATCGAGAACTTCGCCGAGCTGAAGGCCGAGCTGGCCGCCGCCGGCCGGACCTTCGAGAGCGACACCGACACAGAGGTCATCGCCCAGCTGATCGACGCCGAACTGGCCACGGGTCTTGCCCCGCTCGACGCCTTCAAGGCCACGCTGGACCGCCTGACCGGCGCCTATGCGCTCGCGGTGCTGATCCAGGGCGAGGCCGACCTGATCCTGGGCGCCCGCCGCGGCAGCCCGCTGGTGGTCGGCGAGGGCCAGGGCGAGATGTTCCTGGGCTCCGACGCCCTGGCCGTCGGTCCCTTCACCAACCGCGTCATCTATCTGGAGGAGGGCGACTACGTGGCCCTCGACCACGACAGCCGCCGCATCTTCGACGCCTCGGGCGCGCCGGTCGATCGCCCGGTCCGCGTGGTGCCGACCTCGTCGGTGATGTTGGAGAAGGGCAACTACCGGCACTTCATGGAAAAGGAGATCCATGATCAGCCCGAGGGCTGCCAGCGGACCATCGCCGCCTATGTCGACACCCTGACCTCGAAAGCTTCGGTTCCCGGCGACATCGACTTCGCCAAGCTCGAGCGCATCCAGATCGTGGCGTGCGGCACCTCCTACATCGCCGGCGTGGTCGGCAAGTATCTGATCGAGCAGCTGGCCGACCTGCCGGTCGATGTCGAGATCGCCTCGGAGTTCCGCTATCGCACCCCGGCCCTGCGCCCCGGCTCGCTGGTCGTGGCCATGTCGCAGTCGGGCGAGACCGCCGACACCCTGGCGGCCCTGCGCTACTGCAAGGCCAAGGGCATGAAGAGCGCGGTGGTCGTCAACGCCACCGAGTCGACCATGGCCCGCGAGGTCGACGTCGTCTGGCCGATCCACTGCGGTCCCGAGATCGGCGTGGCCTCGACCAAGGCCTTCACCGCCCAGGTCAGCGTGATGATCGCCCTGGCCATCGCCGCCGCCAAGGCGCGCGGGACGATCGACGCCGCCGAGGAGCAGCGTCTCGTCAAGGTTCTGCTGGAGGCCCCGCGCCTGATCGCCGAGGCCATCGGCCTGGAAGACGCCATCAAGGAGATCGCCGCCGACGTCGCCAAGGCCCGCGATGTGCTCTATCTGGGTCGCGGCCCGATGTCGGCGCTGGCCCTGGAAGGGGCGCTGAAGCTGAAGGAGATCAGCTATATCCACGCCGAGGGCTACGCCGCCGGCGAGCTCAAGCACGGCCCGATCGCCCTCGTCGACGACCAGACTCCCATCGTCATCCTCGCGCCTCACGACAGCTATTTCGAGAAGTCCGCCTCGAACATGAGCGAGGTGATGGCGCGCGGCGGCCAGGTGATCTTCATCACCGACACCGAGGGCGTGAAGCACGCCCCCGCCGGCGCTAAGGTGGTGGTCACCGCTCCCGCCAGCGACCCTCTGGTCTCGACCCTGGTGATGTCGGCCCCGATCCAGCTCTTGGCCTACCACGTCGCCGTGGTGAAGGGCGCGGACGTCGACCAGCCTCGGAATCTGGCGAAGTCGGTGACGGTGGAATAGTCGCTATCGAGACCCGCTGAGCAGATAGTCTCGCGTCAGCGGAACCGCGTCGCGTTTCTTGGCCAGTTGGATCTGGAAGACCATGTGGCCGCCGTGGCGGAAGCCCAGCTCCGCACCGGCCAGATAGAACTCCCACATCCGCCGGAACCGTTCGTCGAACATCTGCGGGATGTCCGGGTCGGCCATAAAGCGCTCGCGCCAGATCCGGCAGGTCTCAGCGTAGTGCAGCCGCAGGATCTCGATGTCGGTGATCCAGAGGCCCGCGCGCTCGATCGCCGTGACGATCTCGGACAGACCGGGGATATAGCCGCCGGGGAAGATGTACTTCTGGGTGAAGGCGTTGGTCGCGCCGGGTCCGTGCATCTTGCCGATCGAATGGACCAGGGCGACGCCGTCCTCGTCCAGCAGGCGGGCGATGGTGTCGAAATAGGTCTGGAAGTTTGGCGCGCCGACATGCTCGAGCATGCCGACCGAGACGATGCGGTCGAAGGGTTCGGCGAGGTCGCGATAGTCGGTGAGGCGGAAGTCGATCCGCTCTGAGAGGCCGGCCGCCTCCGCCCGTTCCTTGGCCAGGGCCAGCTGCTCGGTCGACAGGGTGACCCCGGTCATCCGCGCCCCGAAGTCCTTGGCCAGTGTCATCGAGAGGCCGCCCCAGCCCGATCCGATGTCGAGCGTTTTCATGCCGGGCCGGATCAAGAGCTTGCGGCCGATCAGCGCCTTCTTGGCGACTTGGGCCTCTTCCAGCGTCATGTCGGGCCGCTCGAAATAGGCGCAGGAGTACTGCATGTCGGCGTCGAGGAAGCGCCGGTAGAGGTCGTTTGACAGGTCGTAGTGGTGGGCGACGTTGCGGCGCGAGGCGACGCGGTCATTGACCTGCTGGAGCTGGCGCTTGATCGCCTTGCGAAGCCGCGTGAGCGCCGAGCCGCGCTTGGGCTTTCGCCCGCCGCTCTCGCCGACGATGGTCAGCAGGTCGCAGATCGTCCCCTGCTCGAAGACGATGTCGCCTTCCATGTAGCCCTCGCCAAGGCCCAGACTGGGATTGGCGAGACGGCGCAGCCCCCTGGCGTTGATCCGCATCACCACGGACGGTCCTGTTCCGTCTCCGGCCTTGATGACGCGACCGCCGGGCAGACACGCCGTCAGGTCGCCGGTCTTGATCATCTTGCTCAGCAGCGCTTCGATCATGACAGTGCCTTTGGAGAAGATTTGTCCGCGAGAGGCCCTCGCATCTTCCGTGTAAGGACGCGCAATGTCGATCATGATGACGCCGATCGGATGGGTCGAGGGTGGACGGACGGTTCCGGACGACGACGACTGGGGCGACAGCCGCGCGCGGATCGTCCTGGATCCCGCGCGCTTCGACGACGAGGCGCTGATGGGGCTGGACGCCTTCAGCCACGCCGAGGTGATCTTCGTGTTCGACAAGGTCGGCGAGGACCAGATCATCACCGGGGCGCGCCATCCGCGCGGCAATGCCGATTGGCCGCGCATCGGCATTTTCGCCCAGCGCGGCAAGAACCGGCCCAACCGGATCGGCGTCACCGTCTGCGAGATCGTTTCGGTGGCGGGGCGGGGGCTGGAGGTGCGGGGTCTGGACGCCATCGACGGCACGCCCGTGCTCGACATCAAGCCGGTGATGAGCGGCTTTGCGCCGCGCGGGGCAGTCCGCGAGCCCGACTGGGCCAAGGCCATCATGGAAAACTACTGGTGAGCCGCAGCCTCATCGTCGATCGCGCCCGCGCCGACGAGGCGACGATCGTCGCCAACCTGATGCAGCTCTATATCCACGACTTCTCGGAACTGTGGTTCGACCGTGAGGTCGAAGGCGAGCTGGGCCCGGACGGGCGCTATTCGGACTATCCCGGGCTCGAGACCTACTGGCGCGACCCGACCCGCGAGGCCTGGCTGTTCCGGATCAACGGCCTGCCCGTCGGCTTCGGCCTGGTCAATGCGGTCGCCCACGCCGACACGCCGATCGACCGCGCGGTGGCGGAGTTCTTTGTGGTCCGCAAGCATCGCGGGCGCGGCGTGGGTCTGGCCGCCGCCCATGCGCTGTTCGCCTCGGCCTGGGGCGTCTGGGAAGCGGCGACGGTGCGCCGTAACGTCGGCGCGCGCGCCTTCTGGCGTCGCGCGGCCGAGACCTATCCTGGCGTCCGCGACGTGGTCGAGGAAGATCGCCATGACGCCCGCTGGGATGGAACGGTGCTGACCTTCCGGGTGGGCTAGCGCTTCCGCAGCTCTGGGCAGGCCTCGGGTTCGGCCGTCCAGCTGACGCTCGCCACCTTCCAGGCCCCGTCGGCCTTGGCGAGGGTGAAGATATTGACGCCGCAATGGACGGTCTTGCCGTCGCGGGTGATCTCGAAGGGTCCGGTGACCGTCGCCAAGGCGCCGCGCCGCACCACGGCCGGCGACCACATCCATTCCTTGAGGCCCGGCGCCACCTTCTTGCCGAAGCTGTCCTCGAACCCGAAGCGACGAAGGTCGATCGAGCCGTCCGGCTTGGTCGTGACGGCCATCATCGGGATGTTGGGCAGCGCTGCGGCGCGCATGGCGGCCGAATCTCCGGCTTCCAGGCCGTCGAAAAAGACCTGGGTTGCGGCGAGGACAGCCTTGTCCTCCGGATCAGCGGGCGGGGTCGAGACAACGGCGGCGGCGAGCAGAAGAGCGGTGAACGGCATGGATGGTCCGGGTCAGGTGTCGTCGGAAAGCCGATTGAGGAACGCTTGGGCGGCCTCCTTGTGGCGCGGCTTGAGCGTCTTGCCGAGGACGGCCATAAGGGCCGCGATCACCGCGGCGTCGTCGGTGAAGCCGATGACCGGCAGAAGGTCTGGCAGGGCGTCGGTCGGCAGGACGAAATAGGCCAGGCCCGCCAGCATCATGCCCTTGGCCGCCATCGGGGTCTCCGGATCGCGCGCGGCCCACCAGACCGACAGGGCGTCGGCCGCAAACGGGATCTTCGCCGCGACCTTGCGGATTTTCGGCAGGAAGCCCTCGCGCACGCGCTCTTCGTTCACGCGGACGGTCGCGGGGACCAGCGCCTTGGCTGGATCCAGCACCTCGTTGACGTTTACGTCGGGGGACGGTTTGGCGCCGCCGCTCATCGGGATAAACCTCTGTTCAAACTTGATCCTAAACGCGAACGCTTCAAACGCGAACTAGCAGGGAAACGTCCAATGAAACTCGACAACACCGTCGCCGCCGTCGTCACCGGAGGCGCTTCGGGCCTCGGCGAAGCCACCGCCCGCGCCCTGGCCGCCCAAGGCGTCAAGGTCGCCCTCTTCGACATGAACGAAGAGCGCGGTCTGCAGGTCGCCAAGGAGATCGGCGGCGTGTTCTGCAAGGTCAACGTGACCAGCGACGCCGATGTCGACGCCGGCTTCGAAAAGGCCCGCGCCGCGCACGGCCAGGAGCGCATCCTGGTGAACTGCGCCGGCACCGGCAACGCGGCCAAGACCGCCAGCCGCGACAAGGCCACCGGCGAGACCAAGCACTTCCCGCTCGACGCCTTCGACCGCATCATCCAGATCAACCTGGTCGGCACGTTCCGCTGCATCGCCAAGTCGGCCAAGGGCATGCTGGACCTTGAGCCGCTAGAAGACGGCGAGCGCGGCGCGATCGTCAACACCGCCTCGGTGGCGGCCGAGGACGGCCAGATGGGCCAGGCGGCCTACTCGGCCTCGAAGGGCGGCGTGGTGGGCATGACCCTGCCGATCGCTCGTGACCTGATGAGCGAAGGCATCCGCGTCAACACCATCCTGCCGGGCATCTTCAACACCCCGCTGATGAACAACGCGCCGGAAGCGGTGAAGGCCGGCCTGGCCGCCAGCGTTCCTTTCCCCAAGCGCCTGGGTCATCCGGAAGAGTACGCCCAGCTGGCGGTCACCATGATCACCTGCGGCTACTTCAACGGCGAGGACGTCCGCCTGGACGGCGGCATCCGCATGGCGCCGCGGTAAGGGTCGCGCGCTCCTCCCCCGCGATGCGGGGGAGGTGGCCCAGAGGGCCGGAGGGGGCGAACTCGGCCTTGGCGGCGCTAGCCCCCTCAGTCACTCCGTGACAGCTCCCCCGCATCGCGGGGGAGCATCTTCCGACTTACTTCGCTTCAGGCCGGACGATCGTACTGGCCAGGTTGGCCATGATCTCGCGGGCGTCGTAGGCGCGGGGATCGCCCTGCGGCTTCTGGCCCTTGTGCATGACGATCTCGGCGCCGGCCTCGAACTTCTCGACTGTGCGGATCTGGCCGCGATCAGCGAAGAAGGGGTCACCCCAGAAGGGGTCCCAGGTGCGCCAGCCATAGGCGGGGCCGTAATAGCGCCAAGCCGGGCGCCAGTAGCCGTACGGATAGCCGAAGCCGAAGCCTGGGCGCGAGAACGGATCGGGCTCGACATAGGTGCGCGAGGTGCGGTCCGTGCGGTGGTCAGCGGTCTCGAACCAGTCATACCCTTGCTGCACCGTCAGCTCGGCCGAGCGGTACAGCAGATAGCGCTCGACGGTTTCGCGCGAGGTCAGGTTGTTGCCGGCGAACGACACGCGATAGCGGTCGCCTTCCAGCTTCTGCTCCGAGAAGCCGCCGGTGACGGCGCCGGAGGTGACGCGAGGCTGATACGGCGTAGGCGTGGCGCAGGCGGCGAGGCCGGCGGTCACGACCAGCGCGGCGGCGAGGGCGGCCTTCTTGATCGACATGACGTGCTCCTTCACGCGGAGTCCTTGGACATTGTCACAACTCTGGCCGCGCTTTGTGGTTTCGCCAAGGCCGCTTTGCCTCATGGTTGAAACTTAACCGCGCGAGACGATCAGGACGGCGGCCGTGATCAGCAGAATTCCGACCAGGATCGCAAAGCCGCGACGGAAGCCCGGTTCGTTCATCCGGCTGGACAGCGCCGCGCCGCCGACGCCGTAGGCGGACATGCTGATCAGGTCCATGCCGATGGTGGCGCAGGCGAACATGATCAGCTGCGGGACCAGCGGGCGGTCGACGTCGAGGAAGGGTGGCAGCACAGCCGAGAAGAACAGCAGGATCTTCGGGTTGGCGATCTGCACCATGAAGCCGTCGAAGAAGGCGGAGCGGCCGGCCCTGACACTGGCGGACGCTTGGCTCTCCAGGTTCCGGATCCCGGCCCACAGCGACTTCAGGCCCAGCCAGACGAGATAGGCCGCGCCAGCGAGGGCCAGGACGTGAAAGGCCTTGGGAAAGGTGATGATCAGGGCGCCCAGGCCGAGCGCCGAACAGGCGAACCAGACCAGGGTGGCGGTGTTCATGCCCAAGACGCCCAACAGGGCGGCGGTCTTGCCCCGCGCCATGCCCGTGGCGATCGCGAACAGGTTGGCGGGCCCTGGCGTGATCGCCATGACGAACATGGCGACGAGAAAGGCGCCATAGCGGGCGGGATCGACGGGCAGGTGGTCCATGGCGCGGATATAGGCTGCTCCGCCACGGACCACCAAGCAAAGCTAGGCGCCGACGACCGCATAGACGTAGATCGCCCGCCCCAGGGCGCCGAACAGCAGCACGGCCGTGGCCAGCATCTGGATGATGAAGCCCAGCTCTCTCTTCTTGGCGTCTGCGGCGTAGCCCAGGGCGTAGAGGATGCGGCCGATGATCCACACGACGCCGGCGGCGGCGGCGAACAGGTCGTTCCAGTAGATCGCGAACAGCCACAGCGACGGCAGGTAGATCACTAGCCACTCGACCGTATTGGCCTGGACGCGGATGTGGCGCTCCAGCTCCGGATCACCGGTCATGGCCGGGGCGTCGATGCCCGAGCGACGGCGGGCGCCGCCAATCCTCAGGATCATCCAGACATAGACGAGCAACGAGACCAGGGTGACGATCGCCACCAGCGCGTGGGATTGCTGCATGTGTTTGTTTCCTCCCGACGGCCTTCTGGGCCGCTTAAGGGACGACCCTAGCGGGGTTCGAGGTGGCTTGGCATCCCCCCGCGCGCGCCTTAAGGGACTTGCGCGTTAAACACTTGTTAGGGATAGCTGTCGTCGTCGCGCGCGAAGGATCCGTTGGAACCTCGCTCCCGTTCGTTCGCTTTTCCCGATGACGATCCTCATCCGCGGAGGCTTTGCGCCATGCGAGTGGAATCCACGGCGATCACCGAAATCACCTACACCCCCGAGCACGGCAAGCTGTTCGTCACGTTCCACGACGGCGACGAATACGTCTATGTCGGCGTGCCCGAACGGATCAGTCAGGCCTTCTATCGATCTCGCTCGAAGGGGCGGTTCTTCCAGCGGATGATCCGGGATCGGTACCCGTACAATCGGGTGTGAGCGGCGGCTAACTCCCGCCCGGCAGCTTGATCCCCAACAGCACCAAGCGCTCCCCGATGATTCCGAACCAGTGAGGGACGCCTGCGGGGATCAGGATGACATCACCTGCGCCAAGCGGCCGCGTCGCGCCGCCTTCGATGCGACTCCCCTCCACCAGGCCTGGCCTGCGGGTCTCCGGATCGACGAGGGCGCCGCCGGAAACCAGCGTGCCCGCCCCCTCAAGCACGATCGCGTATTCCGCCTCGCTCGGATGCACAGCGGGACGGCCCGGCTTCTTCCAGATTTCGATCGCCGCCACATTGGTCCCGTCGCGGACCAGCGGGCGCCAGGCGAAGCCTTGATCAGGCTTCATCGCGCCGAGCATTTCGCTCAGCTGAGCCTGTACATCAGCCTGGCTCGCAAAGCCTGACGGCTCAGGCGGCGAAGCCTCGGCGACCTGCGCCGAAGCGGCGGCGCTGATTGAGAGCGCTAGCGCAACAGGCGCAACGCCCAACTTGAAGGCTCTTGCCGGTGTCATCGCTCCAGACCCCCTCAGACGCGTGGGCTAGCCATAGCGGCGCGCGCTCAGAAAAGACATCGCCCATAGAAAAAGGCGCCGCGAGTATCCCCCGCGACGCCCTTCAACCTTTCGCGCCGACGCGCGACTAGCCGCGCTTGTCGCGCTTGGCCAGGACCCGCAGACGCAGGGCGTTGAGCTTGATGAAGCCGCCGGCGTCGCGGTGGTCGTAGGCGACCTTGCCTTCCTCGAAGGTGACCAGGTCCTGGTCGTAAAGCGAGTAGGGGCTCTCGCGGCCGATGACCGTGACATTGCCCTTGTACAGCTTCACGCGGACGCTGCCGGTGACCTTGTCCTGGCTGTAGTCGATGGCGGCCTGCAGCATCTCGCGCTCGGGCGAGAACCAGAAGCCGTTGTAGACCAGCGATGCGTACTTCGGCATCAGCTCGTCCTTCAGGTGCATCGCGCCGCGGTCCAGCGTGATGCTTTCGATGCCGCGGTGAGCGGCCAGCAGGATGGTGCCGCCCGGGGTCTCGTAGACGCCGCGCGACTTCATGCCGACGAAGCGGTTCTCGACGAGGTCAAGGCGGCCGATGCCGTTGTCGCGGCCCAGCTCATTGAGCTTGGTCAGCAGGGTGGCCGGGCTCATCGCCACGCCGTCGATGGCGACCGGGTCGCCCTTCTCGAAGTCGATGGTGATGATGGTCGGCTTATCGGGCGCGTCTTCCGGCGCGATCGTGCGCATGTGGACGAACTCGGGGGCCTCGACCGCCGGGTCTTCCAGGACCTTACCCTCGGACGAGGAGTGCAGCAGGTTGGCGTCGACGCTGAACGGCGCTTCGCCGCGCTTGTCCTTGGTGATCTGGATCTGGTGCTTCTCGGCGAAGTCCAGCAGGGCCTCACGGGACTTGAAGTCCCACTCACGCCAGGGGGCGATCACGGTGATGTCGGGCTCGAGGCCATAGTAGCCGAGCTCGAAGCGGACCTGGTCGTTGCCCTTGCCGGTCGCGCCGTGGCTGACGGCGTCGGCGCCCATCTTGCGAGCGATCTCGATCTGCTTCTTGGCGATCAGCGGACGCGCGATCGAGGTGCCGAGCAGATACTGGCCCTCATAGACCGTGTTGGCGCGGAACATCGGGAACACGAAGTCGCGCACGAACTCCTCGCGGACGTCCTCGATGAAGATGTTCTCGGGCTTGACGCCGGCGGCCAGCGCCTTGGCGCGGGCCGGTTCGATCTCTTCGCCCTGGCCCAGGTCGGCCGTGAAGGTGATGACCTCAGCGCCGTACTCGGTCTGCAGCCACTTCAGGATGATCGAGGTGTCGAGGCCGCCCGAATAGGCGAGCACGACCTTCTTCACGGACTTGTCGGCCATGAGCGGGTCCTTTCGGAGAGAAACACAAAGTCGCGCGCCTTCAACGGCGAAAGGCCGCGCGGGTCAAGCGTTAATAGGGCTGCCTACAGGACGTCCTCGTCCTGCAGCGTCTTGATGGCCGACCGCAGGTGGAAAAGCTGGGCCATGGCCAGTACGGCGCCGAGGGTGGCGCGCACGCAGAACACCATCACCGCCTCGAGCCCTTCCGCCCGGAACGTCGTGCCCGACAGGGTGAAGGCGAAGATGATCGCCATCGACGCGACCGGAATCCACAGCAGGCCTGCGGCCTTGTTGAACCGAAGCGCCGGCTTGCCGTCACGACCCCATACGATCGGCACGCTCGCGCCGGCCGGGATGCGTTTCCAGGCGCCGTGGGCGGTGGTGGCGATGATGGTCAGGGCGGCGATCGACAGACCGTCGCCGATGATCCGCAGGGCCGTTTCCATCGCCTAGACCGTCACCTGGGCGCCCAGCTCGACCACGCGGCCGGGCGGGATCTTGAAGAAGTCCGTCGGGTTGGCGGCGTTCTTCATCAGGTAGATGAACAGGCGGTCCTGCCACAGCGGCATGCCGCTGTTGGCCGACGGCACGATCGAGCGGCGGCCGAGGAAGAAGCTGGTGGCCATGATGTCGAACTTCAGGCCCTGCTTGCGGCACACGGCCAGGGCCTTGGGGATGTTCGGGCTTTCCATGAAGCCGTAGTTGACCACGACCTTCTTGAAGTCGTCGTTGACCTTCTCGATCTTGACCCGGTCCTCCTCGGCGACACGCGGCGTCTCGGCGGTGCGGACCGTCAGGATGACGTTGCGCTCGTGCAGCACCTTGTTGTGCTTGAGGTTGTGCATCAGGGCGACGGGCGTCATGTCCGGGTCGGACGTCAGGAAGATCGCCGTGCCCGGCGCGCGGTGCGGGGCGCGGGCGCGCAGGATGTCCATCAGGTCGGCGACGGGCAGGCTGTCGCGGCGGGTCTTGTCGGTCAGGATCTGGCTGCCGCGCACCCAGGTGGCCATCACCGTGAACAGCGCCGCGCCGATCAGCACCGGCAGCCAGCCGCCCGAGAAGAAGCGCAGGGCGTTGGCGCTGAGGAAGGTGATGTCCAGGGCCAGGAACGGCACCAGGAAGAGCAGCGCCATCGGCATGCTCCACTTCCACAGCTTGCGCATGACGATGAAGGCCATGCACGTGGTCACGATCATCGTGCCGGTCACGGCCAGGCCATAGGCGTGGGCCAGGGCCGAGGACGTCTGGAACGTGAACATGATGGCCAGCACGCCGACCAGAAGCATGGTGTTGAGCTGGGGCACGAAGATCTGGCCCGATTGGGTCTCAGAGGTCCGGCGCACGTCGAGGCGCGGCAACAGGCCCAGCTGGATGGCTTGCTGGGTCAGCGAGAACGCGCCGGTGATCACGGCCTGGCTGGCGATCACGGTCGCCGCACCGGCCAACAGCACCAGCGGCAGGCGCAGCGCCTCGGGGGCCATCTCGAAGAACCAGTTCAGCTCCGGCATCGCGGTTCCGGCCGCCTCGGCGGCTTGAAGCGTGGTCAGGGCGAAGGCGCCTTGGCCCAGATAGTTCATGGCCAGGCACGGCAAGACGAAGAACAGCCAGGCGGCCTGGATCGGCCAGCGGCCGAAGTGACCCATGTCGGCGGTCAGGGCCTCGACGCCGGTCACGGTCAGGAACACCGCGCCCAGGACGATGAAGCCGGTCAGGCCGTGCTCGGCCAGGAACTTGACCGCATAGAACGGGTTCACCGCCATCAGGATGCCGGGGTTGCCGGCCAGATTGATCAGACCCAGCGAGAACATCACGCCAAACCAAACGGCGCAGACCGGGCCGAAAAGCTTGCCGACCGAGGCCGTGCCCCGGCTCTGGATGAAGAACAGGCCCAGCAGCATCACCGTGGCGATCAGCAGCACGACCTCATTGGTCACGCCGTGTTCAAGGGCGGGGATGGTGCGAAGGCCTTCGACGGCGGACAGCACCGACATGGCCGGCGTGATCACCGCGTCGCCGTAGAACAGCGCCGCGCCGGCGACGCCCAGAGCGAAGACCAGGGTGGTGCGCCGCCCCATGGCGTGCTGGGCCAGGGCCATCAGCGAGAGCACCCCGCCTTCGCCCTTGTTGTCGGCGCGCATGATGAAGACGACGTACTTGATCGTCACGATCAGGAACATCGCCCACAGGGCCAGCGAGACGACGCCGAAGATCTCCGACCGGGTGACGCCGTCATGGGCGGCTGCGGCGAGGGCTTCCTTGAAGGCGTAGAGCGGGCTGGTGCCGATGTCGCCGAACACCACGCCGACCGAGCCCAGGGCCAGAGCAAAAAAGCCATGGCCCTTCAGGTCATGGCCGTGACCGTTGGTTGCGGCGCCGTCTTGTTGGGGAATGTCTGAGGACGCAGGCGCACAGTCGGCTGCGGAGTCGATGGGGGCTTCGGAAGCCATGTAATCCCTCCGGGGAGCCCTCGCAAAACGCTGCTGGCCGACCCATATCGCGATCAAGCGCGGCGCGATACACCCAAACCGCGCCCGGTTCAATCGTCACGCTGCGTCGCATCATGCGGCCTGTTCGTCGGCGAACGCTTTCATCGCTGCGCAGTTTTCGGTTGAACGCGCGGGCGGCCACCTTACGTTCCCGGGTTGAGATGTCGGACAGTCAGAAATTCCCCGTCGCGGCCCATGCCCTGGCCTATCTGGCGCACAAGGCCGCGTTCTCGGCCGATCGCGCCGTGGCCAGCGCCGAGCTCGCCGCCTCGGTGCCGACGAACCCGGTCGTGGTCCGCCGGGTCACCGCGATGCTGGGGAAGGCCGGCCTGATCGGCGCCCGCGCCGGCGCCAATGGTGGGGCCTGGCTGCTCAAGCCCGCCGAGACCATCACCCTTGATGTCGTACTGCGGGCCGTCAACGGCTGCGCCCATCTCGGCGTCGCGCCCAAGGGCGTGAAGGGTTGCCCGGTGGGCGAGAAGATCCCCGACGCCGTCCGCGCAGCGATCCTGGCTGCAGATCAGGCCGCCGCCGAGCGGTTGTCCCGGATCACGGTCGCGGATCTTCTGAGCGAACTTCACTAGACCATAAGCCCTGGCCTTCAGCCGCGCTGATTCCAGCCTTCGAAAAACTGCATCAAACATTGTTGCTGTTCCTCTGGTGGCGCGATTGGGCGTCATTACGTAATCGCTACCGTTTCAGTTTCTAAACGCGAGGGATTACCCATGACCACCGTCGCCATCGCCTATCATTCCGGCTACGGCCACACCGAAGTCCTGGCCCAGAAGGTCGCCGAAGGCGTTCGCGACGCCGGCCAGACACCGGTGCTGCTGAAGATCGAAAGCGCGACCCAGGATTTCGCGCCGCTGATCGACCAGATCACCCAGGCCGACGCCGTCATCTTCGGCGCCCCGACCTACATGGGCGACGTCTCGGGCGTATTCAAAGTGTTCGCCGACGCCACCTCCAGCGCGTTCTTCACCAGCGCCTGGAAGGACAAGCTGGCCGCCGGCTTCACCAACTCGCACAGCTTCGCGGGCGACAAGGCCCATGCGCTGGCCAGTCTGACCATCCTGGCGGCCCAGCACGGCATGAACTGGATCAACCTGGGCCTGGCGCCGCCGAACGTCACCGCCGCCGAGCGCGGCCCCGAGACGATCAACCGCGTCGGCTCGTTCATCGGTCTGGCCGCTCAGTCGGACAACGCCTCGCCCGAGATCACCCCGCCCTCCGGCGACCGCGAGACCGCGCGCCTGCTGGGCGAGCGCGTCGCCAAGGCGGCGGCGCGTTGGGCGGCCGGCGCGGCGCGCGGCGGACTCGACCAGGCCGCCTAGGGCGGGTCCACGATCGCGGCCGCCGCCCTCCCGGCCGTGATCCGAAAGGGGCGCGCCTCGCCATTCCGGCGCGCCTCTTTCGTCCCGGCGTCTGGAGGGTTGCTTGAACCAAATCACGGGCCGTGCTCGACTCTGGCGAAGTTTCCACCGGATCACTCTGTCATGGCCCGTCGTCTCGCCCTGATCACCGGCGCCTCCGCCGGCATTGGGGCCGCCTCCGCCCGCATCTACGCCAGCCACGGCTATGACGTGGCCTTGACCGCGCGCCGGGTCGACCGCCTGGAAGGACTGGCCGCTGAGATCAAGCTGCGCTCGGGCGTCGAAGCCTATGCCATTCCGGCCGATCTCGCCGAGGTCAGCGGGGTCGACACCGTGCTCTCGGCGATCGCCAAGCAGGGACGGGAGGTCGACGCCCTGATCAACAACGCCGGCTATGGCCTGCCGGGGACCTACGACGCGACGAGCTGGGCTGATCAGGCCAAGTTCCTGCAACTGATGCTGACCAGCGTCTGCGAGATGACCCACAAGGTCCTGCCGGGGATGGTCGAGCGCAAGTTCGGCCGGATCGTCAACGTGGCCTCGCTGGCGGGCCTGGTTCCCGGCGCGGCGGGCCACACGCTCTACGCGGCGACCAAGGGCTTTCTGGTGAAGTTCTCGCAGAGCCTGCACCTGGAGAACCTGTCCAACGGGGTGCACGTCACCGCCCTGTGCCCGGGTTTCACCTATTCGGAGTTCCACGACGTCAACGGCACGCGCGCCCAGGTCAGCCAGGGCGTGCCCGAGTGGATGTGGCTGGGCGCCGACGAGGTGGCCGCCGCCGGCTACGAAGCCGCCGAGGCCAACCGCTCGATCTGCGTGCCTGGCGCGCCGAACAAGGCGATCGCCGCCATCGCCAAGATCGTCCCCGACGACTGGGCCCTGGCCCTGATGGCCAGCCAGGGAAGCCGGTTCAGGAAGGTGTAACTGCTAAAGTTGTCATCCCGGACAAGCGCGCAGCGCGCTGATCCGGGACCGCCGGAAGCTCCGCGTTCGTGGCGGTCCCGGCTCTCCGCTTCGCTGCGGCCGGGATGACAGGAATTTGGTCGCAGGCCGTCCTTTTGGAAAACCGGGCCTGATCTGCTATAGACCCGCCTCGACCCCGAAGAGCCGGACATCCCCTTGAGCGTCACCCTCGACCTGTCGCGCGTCTCGTCCGAGACGACGCCCGCCCAACCCGTCGCCAAGCCGCTGGTCAACCTGTCGGGCCTGACGCGCCCGCAGCTGGTCGCGGCCTTGGTCGAGAGCGGCGTGGTCGAGCACGGCAAGGCCAAGATGCGGGCCACCCAGATTTTCCGCTGGATCCATCATCGCGGCGTCACCGACTTCGCCGACATGAGCGATGTGGCCAAGGAGACTCGCGCGCGTCTGGCCGAGGCCTTCACCATCGCCCGCCCCGAGATCGTCGAGCGCCAGGTGTCCAAGGACGGCACCCGCAAGTGGCTGATCCGCATGGCGCCCGGCATCGAGGTCGAGAGCGTCTACATCCCCGGCGTCGGGCGCGCCGGCGCTCTGTGCGTGTCCAGCCAGGTCGGCTGCACGCTGAACTGCAGCTTCTGCCACACGGGTACCCAGCCGCTGGTCCGCAACCTGACCACGGCCGAGATCGTCGCCCAGGTGCAGGTGGCCAAGGACGACCTGGCGGAATGGCCGTCCGACAAGGAGGATCGCCAGCTCTCGAACATCGTGTTCATGGGCATGGGCGAGCCGCTCTACAATCTGGGCCAGGTGGCCGACGCCATCGAGATCATCAGCGACAACGAGGGCATCGCCATCTCGCGTCGCCGGATCACCGTGTCGACCTCGGGCGTGGTGCCGATGCTGGAAAAGCTGGGCTCGACCACCCAGGCCATGCTGGCCATCAGCCTGCACGCCACCAACGACCCGCTGCGCGACGTCCTGGTGCCGCTGAACAAGAAGTACCCGATCGCCGAGCTGATGGCCGGCATCCGCGCCTATCCGGGCCTTAGCAACGCCCGCCGCGTGACCTTCGAGTACGTGATGCTGAAGGGCGTCAACGACAGCCCCGAGGAAGCGCGCGCCCTCGTCAAGCTGATCAAGGGCATCCCGGCCAAGATCAACCTGATCCCGTTCAATCCCTGGCCTGGCAGCGACTACCAGTGCTCGGACTGGGCGACGATCGAGGCGTTCGCCGCGATCCTGAACAAGGCCGGCTATTCCTCGCCGATCCGCACCCCGCGCGGTCGGGACATCCTCGCCGCCTGCGGCCAGCTGAAGAGCGAGAGCGAAAAGGTCCGCGCCTCGGCGCTGCGCAAGCTGTCGCTGGCGGCGATGGCGGGCGTGCTCTCCGACGATGACGAGGACGAGGCGGCTTAGGCCTCTTCCGCCTCCACCATCGTCTTGAGCCGGCTAAGCATGCTCGCCGCATAGGCCGCGTAGGGCCCGATCCAGCGTTCGTGGAGGGCGTGGATCGGCAGGGCGTCCAGGTGGTTCCACCGCTCGCGCCCGCGCCGCTCGGCCACCACCAACCCGGCCTCTTCCAGCACGCCCAGATGCTGCATCACCGTGCAGCGATCGAGTTCGGGAAACCGGCCGCAGAGCATGCCCGTGGTCAGGGGCTCGTCCTTCAACAGATCCAGCATCCGGCGCCGGACCCGATGGCCCAGCGCCTTGAAGATCAGGTCCGATTCGTCCTCGCTTGACATGTTATAGATTTATAACACATTGTCGCAGGCAGCAAGGACGGAGCACATCGATGCCCTACGAATTCACCGTCGGCGGCCGCATCGCCAAGCCCGTGGCCGAGGTCTTCGAGGCCGTCGCCGATCCCCAAAAGCTGTCGGGCTACTTCACGACCGGCGGGGCGCAGGGCCGGCTGGAGACCGGCGCGATGGTCACCTGGGATTTCCACGACTTCCCGGGCGCGTTCCCGGTCGAGGTGGTCGAAGTCGTCACCAACGAAAAGATCGTTCTGCGCTGGGAAGCGGCGACCGGCGGCTTCACCATGGTCACCATGACCTTCGCCGACACCGGCGACGGACGGACCCTGGTGCGCATCCATGAGGCTGGCTGGGGCGATACGCCAGCGGACGAGAAGGCGGCGTTCGGCAACTGCGAAGGCTGGACCGGGATGCTGTGCGCGATGAAGGTCTTCGTCGAGCACGGGATCAACCTGCGCCAGGGCTTCTATAAGTAGGGCCTGTTTCCCCACGGACGGGCGCCCCCTACGCAAGTCTTGCCGACCCGTGTTAGTCAGGGGTCAGCACGATTATCGGGGTCATTTGCGTCCATGCCGTCCCAGCTTCAGTCGCCCGAGGTCCAGGCCTTCGCCACCGGCTTTCCGATCACCCTGCTGCATGCGGGCGTGACCCTGGTGATGCTGATCCTGGGGGCGGCGCTGTACGCGCTGCTGACCCCGCACAAGGAAATCACCCTGATCCGCGAGGGCAACTCGGCCGCGGCCCTGTCGCTGGGCGGCGTGTTCGTCGGCCTGGCCATCCCGCTGTCGGTGTCGTTGCGGGCGTCGACCTCGGTCACCGAAATCGTCATCTGGGGCGCGGCCACCATCGCGGTGCAGTTGCTGGTCTTCCGCATCACCGACATGCTGCTCAAGGGTCTGCCCGAACGCATCAACGAGGGCGAGGTCGCCGCCGCCGCCCTGCTGGTCGGCGCCAAGCTGGGCGTCGCGCTCATTCTGGCCGCGGCGGTGGGCGGCTGATACACTCGCGCCCGGAGGTCGTCCGGTGCATTTCCCCAAGCTTCCCGACTGGCTAGTCTACGCTGCGGCGGTGAGCGCCCTGGTGATCGTCGCCGTCGGCCGCCAGGAGCGGTCGGACGCGCCCCCGCCCCCGCCGCCGGTGCCGGGCGAAGAGGGCCTGCCGCTGGGACCGTCCTCGCCGTTTGATCCCTCCATCGTGGTTCAGGTGCCCGACAAGCCGGCGCCGGGCTCAGGCACGGCCTTTTCGGTCGGCGACGACGGCGTCTGGCTAACGGCGCGCCATGTGGTCGACGGCTGCAAGCAGGCCGCCATTGTCGTCGCCGACGGGCGCGGCGTGGCCGCCAAGGTCCATGTCGACACCCGCGCCGATGCGGCGGTCCTGACCACCGAAGGCGGCGCGCCCGCCGTGCCGATGGGATTGGACGAACCCCTGCGCCGGGGCGCGCGCGCCTATCACCCCGGTTTCCCGCAAGGCCATCCGGGTGAAGCCGCCTCGCGCCTGCTGGGACGCGAGAATCTGGTCGTCCACGGCCGGGGCGCCCGGACCGAGCCCGTGCTGGTCTGGGCCGAGGTCGGTCGCACCGACACCTTGAAGGGCACGCTCTCGGGCCTTTCGGGCGCGCCCGCGCTCGATGCGGCAGGACGGGTGATCGGCGTCACCGTGGCCGAGGCCCCGCGCCGGGGCCGCATCTACACGACCGCGCCTGAAACCCTGAAGGCCGTGCTCGGATCGCACCGTCGCCCCGCCGCCTCGGAGTTCGCCCCCAGCGAGCCGATCACCACCGAGAACTACGGCCGCGTCGCCGACGGCCTGCGCCGCGATCTGCGGGTGGCGCAGGTGGTGTGCCTGGCGGTTTAGAGAATTTTTGAAACGCTCTAAGACGCCGCCAGCGTCTTGCCCTGACGGGCCGCCACCATGAATGACAACACGATCGCGGCGACGCCGATCAGCGCGGTGTAGATGAAGAAGGCCGTATAGCCGGCCGCCATGGCCGGTGCGCTGACGCCCAGCTTGGCGCCGGCGGCGGTGAAGCTCTCGGGCGGCAACCGAGTGAACAGGCCCTTGAGCGGCGCGGTGAAGCCCCCCGCCTCGGCCGCCTTGGCCGAAGCCTCGACGATCCGGCCCGACTGCGAGGCGATCAGTTTGCCCGGCAGAGCGTACAGCGACGAGAACAGCGCATACTGCGTGGCCGTAAACCCTGCGCTGGTCAGGCTGGACATGTAGGCGATGAGCGCGGTGCCCGCGACGCCGCCGGCGATGTTGTCCAGGCAGATCGACACGAACAGCATGCTGGTGTTGTGACCGCTCATGGCCAGCAGCGCGAACATCAGGTTGCTGATCGGCTGGGCGAAGGCGCCGATGACCAGGGCCTTGATCAGGCCCAGACGCGCAACGATCACCCCGCCCAGGAACACCCCCGCCATCGAGGCGATGATGCCGAACACCTTCCGGATCTCGGCGATCTCGGTCAGCGTGAAGCCCATGTCGCGGTAGAACGGGTTCATGATGTTCAGCACGAAGTCCGACACCCGATAGACGCAGATGGCCGCCAGGATCAGGCCGGCCACCCCGTGGAACCGGGTCAGGAATTCGCCCAGCGGCTCGCCGAACGCCTTGGACATGTAGACGCCGGGCTTGGTGCGGATCTTGGGGATCGGCCAGGCGGCGACAACGACGATGGCGAGGCCGGTGATCACGCCGACAAGTTGCAGCCAGACGCCGTTCGGCTTGGCGGTCCAGGCCTCGGCCAGGGCTTCGCCGCCGATCAGCTTGGAGAGCAGGGTCGCATCGCCCGACAGGCCCGAGCCCAGCGCCAGCGCGCCGAGCAGCAGGACGGCCAGGCGCACGAGCCACTCGCTGACTTCAAGCGCTTTCGGTTGCTTGACGTCGTCCGTCGGGATCGGCCGGATGGTGTGCTCGGCTTCGCGCGGGGCGCACAGGGTGGCCAGCACGCCAAGACCCACGATCAACCCCATCACCGCGTAGGATAGGTTCCAGCCAAACCGCTCGGCCAGCAGCAGCGGCCCCGCTCCGGCCACGATCATGGCGACGCGATAGCCCCACTGGTAGGCCACGACCATCGGCCCCTGCTCTTCCTTGTCGGCGACCTCGATGCGCCAGGCGTCGATGACGATGTCATGTGAGGCCGTGGCGAAGCCGACCGTGACGGCCGCGGCCGCCAGGAAGCCCAGCTGGTTCAGCGGGTTCATGGTCGAGATGGCCCACAGTCCGAGGACCATCACGGTCTGGAAAACCAGCATCCAAGCGCGGCGATGACCGAGAAGCCGGTGCAGCACCGGCACGGTGGTGCGGTCGATCAGCGGCGCCCACAGGAACTTGAACGAGAACGACAGGGTCGCCAGGCTGAAGAAGCCGATGACCGCCAGCGACAGGCCCGCGTCGCGCAGCCACAGCGACAGGGTGTCGAAGATCAGCATGAACGGCAGGCCGGACGCGAAGCCCAGGCCGAGCATCACCAGGCTGCGTCGCTCGCCGAAGAAGGCGAGGGTTTGCAGAAGGCTCTTCTTTTCCGGCGCCTTGGCTTCTTCGGACATGCGGCGATCCCCCAGCGGGGGAACGCCCCCGTATCAGCCGGCGACCTTGGCTCGCGTCGCGGGTTTCGTCCAGCCGCCGGAGACGCCGCCGGTGGTCCAGCGGGTGAGGACGTCCCGCAGGGCCTCCTGGGTCAGAGGCTTGACGAGGAAGTCGTCCATGCCCGCCGCCAGACAGGTGCGGCGGTCCTCGTCGAAGGCGTCGGCGGTCAGGGCGGCGATCGGGGTGGCGACACCCTTGGCGCGCAGGGCGCGGGCGGCCTCGATTCCGGTCAGGCCCGGCATGCGCAGGTCCATGAGGATGAGATCGTAGAGTCCAGCCGCGGCGGCGGCGACGGCCTGTTCGCCATCGGCGACGCGGTCGACCTTGCAGCCTTCGCGCTCCAGCAGGGTGCGCGCCAGGAGAGCGTTGATCGGATTATCCTCGGCCAGCAGCACCCGCGCGCCGCTGGCGACGGCGCCGGCGATGCGGTCGTCGTGGGCGGGCTCGTCCTCGGCCACGCCGCCCGCGGCGGTCGCCTGCAGCACCTGGGCGACCAGCGACGCCGCACGCAAGGGCTTGATGAGATAGCCCGAGAAGCCGGCCGCCTTCAGACGGTCGATGCGGTCGCGCTGTTCAGGTGTCAGCAGCACCACTGAGCGCCGGCCGGCGGGCGGCTTGAGCGCGCCGCGGGGGCCCGAGAGGGCCGCATCGATCAGCAGCACCGCGTCGGCGGGCGCGCCGGCCAGGGCCGAGGCGATGTCGACGGCGGCGTAGGCCCGCCCGCCCGCCGCCTCGATCTGGCGAGCTGTGGCGGCGCGGACAATGGCGTTGGGCGAGGCGATGGCGACGTTACGGCCTTCCAGCGGCGCGGCTCGCACGGGGGCGGCGGCTAGGGCGAACGGCGCTTCGAACCAGAACTCCGCGCCCTGGCCGAGCTCGCCGCCGACACCGACCGCGCCGTCCATGGCGGCCGAGAGGCGCGACACGATCGCCAAGCCCAGCCCGGCCCCGCCCAGCTGGGTGGCGTGGGTGATGTCGGTCTGGACGAAGGCCTCGAAAATCCGGGCGCGCGCTTCGGGGGCTACGCCGGGTCCGGTGTCGGCCACCGAGAAGCGGATTCGACCGCCGTCCACGGCGCTGGCCGTTAGCAGGACGCCGCCGGTCTCGGTGAACTTCACGGCGTTGCCGGCGAAGTTCAGCAGGATCTGGCGCAGCCGGCCCTCGTCGGCCAGGATGGTCGGCAAGGGCGAGGAGACGGCCCAGGCGATCTCGATCCCCTTTTCGTGCGCGCGCGGGCTCATCAGTTCGGCGACCTGGCGCAGCAGGCCCTCGATATCGACCGGCGCCAGCGACAGTTCGATCGAGGCCGCGCCCAGACGGGCGAAATGCAGCACGTCGTTGACCAGCGACAGAAGGTGATCGCCGCTCTCGCGAAGGGCGGTGACATAGGATCGCTGCTCGGCCGTCAGCTTGGTGTTTTCCAACAGGCGCGCCATGCCCAGCACGCCGTTCAGCGGCGTGCGGAACTCGTGGCTCAGGGTCGCCAGCTGCTCGGGCGTGACGCTGGGGTGGCGGTCGTCGGGTCTGCTGTCGCTCATGGAAACCAAGGTTAGCCGACGCGGCTTAACGGGCGGTCAAACGTGGCCCGCCGCCGCGACGCTTTCGTCTGCCGCCCCGCTGGTGCGCCGATAGGCCAGCGCTTCGGCGACGTGGACCCGCTTGACGCTCTCCGCGCCCTCGAGGTCGGCGATGGTGCGCGACAGGCGCAGAACGCGGGTCCACCCCCGCGCGCTGATGCGTCCGGCCTCGGCGGCGCGGGACAGCAGGTCGCGGCCGGGGGTGTCGAGCCCGGCGACCCTTTCCAGGAAGGCGCCCTCGGCGCGGCCGTTCAGGCCATCGGCTGCGCCGAGGGCTTCGGCGCGTTCAATCTGGAGGGCTCTTGCGCGCGCTACGCGGGCGGCGACCTCGGCCGAGCCCTCGACCGGCGGCGGCAGGGCCAGGTCCGCGGCGGTGACGGCGGGCATGTCGACGGCGATATCGATCCGATCCAGGAGCGGTCCGGAGATGCGGCCCTGATAGTCCTTCTGGCAGCGGGGCGCCTTCCCGCAGGCGCCCCGTCCTGCGCCGCCGTGGCCGCAGCGACAGGGGTTCATCGCCGCGACCAGCTGGACCCGGGCCGGATAGCGGACATGGGCGTTGGCGCGGGCGACCATCACTTCGCCGGTCTCCAGAGGACCGCGCAGACTGTCCAGCGCCTGCACGCCGAATTCGGGTAGCTCGTCCAGGAACAGCACCCCATTATGCGCCAAGGACACTTCCCCCGGCTTGGCGCGATGCCCGCCGCCCGTCAGCGCGGCCATGCTGGCGCTGTGGTGCGGCGCGCGAAAGGGGCGGGCGCGGGTGAGCGTTCCGCGCGCAATCAGTCCAGCCACCGAGTGGACCATCGAGGTCTCCAGCAGCTCGGAAGACGTCAAAGGCGGCAGCAGGCTGGGCAGGCGCTGGGCCAGCATCGACTTGCCCGAGCCCGGAGGACCGCAGAACAACAGGTTATGACCGCCAGCTGCGGCGATCTCGAGAGCCCGCTTGGCGTGCTCCTGGCCCTTCACGTCGCGCAGGTCCTTGGGCGGCTCGCCTTCGATGATCGGACCCGGCGTCGGCGCCGAGAGGATCTGGCTGCCCCGGAAGTGGTTGATCAGCGCCACCAGCGAGCGCGGCGCCAGGATTCGCGTGCCGCCGGCCCAGGCCGCTTCCGGTCCCGAGGCTTCGGGGCAAATGAGGCCCAGGTCCATGGCCCCGGCCGCCATGGCGGCCGGGAGGGCGCCGGCGGCGGGCACGATGCGACCGTCCAGCGACAGCTCGCCCATGGCCGCCCAGCCGTCCAGGGCGTCCAGCGGGATCACGCCCAGGGCGGCCATCACGGCCAGGGCGATCGGCAGGTCGAAGTGCGCCCCTTCCTTGGGCAGGTCGGCCGGCGCCAGGTTGGCGACGATGCGCTTGCCGGGCAATGACAGCCCCAGACCGGCGAAAGCGCCGCGCACCCTTTCGCGGCTTTCGGCGACCGCCTTGTCGGCCAGCCCGACCACCACGAAAGCGTGCTGGCCGGTCGTTAGCTGGACCTCGACATCGACCCTGCGGGCCTCGACGCCCTCGAACGCGACGGTGACGACGCGAGCGGCCATCGTAACTCCTTGAGGAACTTGAACTTATCCACAAGGAGCAACACAGTTAACGAAATGGAGCAAGAACGAAAAACGAACGTTTCGGGAAATCTGGCGGTTTACGCAGAGTTACCCACCGTTTGAACGAATGTCTTCGATCCGGTTCCAAAGTACTTCGGCGGCGTTGATACCGGTAAACCGCTTGAGCTGTTGAGCCCCCGTTGGCGAGGTGACGTTGATCTCGGTGAGGTACTCGCCGATCACGTCGATGCCGACAAACAGCAGGCCGCGACGCTTCAGCTCCGGGGCGATGATCTTGCAAAGCTCCAGGTCACGGGCGGTCAGCTCCACCGCCTCGGCGCGTCCGCCGACGCGCAGGTTCGAGCGGACTTGGCCGCTGGCCGGCACGCGGTTGATCGCGCCCACGGGCTCGCCATCGACCAGCAGCACGCGCTTGTCGCCCTTGCTGACTGCGGGAACGAATTTCTGGGCGATGACCTGCTCGCGGCCGATCATCGCGTGCAGTTCCAGGAGGGCGTCGAGATTGGGATCATCGGCCAGCAGACGCGCCACGCCCGAGCCGCCGCCGCCATAGAGGGGCTTCAGCACAATGTCGCCGTGGCGGGCGCGGAAATCGTAGATCGCTTCATGGTCGCTGGTGATCAGGGTCGGCGGCTGCACCCCGGGGAAGTCGGTGACGAACAGCTTCTCGGGCGCGTTGCGCACCTCGGCTGGATTGTTCACGACCAGGGTATGGGGGTGGACCTTTTCCAGGAAATGGGTGGCCGTAATGTAGGCCATGTCGAACGGCGGATCCTGGCGCATCAGCACGACGTCGATGTCGTCCTTCATGTCCAGCACGACGGTCTCGCCCAGCTTGGCGTGCGCGCCCTTGTCGGCGAAGACCTCGACCGGCTGGGCGCGGGCGAACACGCGTCCGTCCTCCTGTGAGAGCTTGTCGGGCGTGTAGAACCAGAGCTTATGCCCCCGGCTCTGGGCCTCCATCATCATCAGGAACGAGGTGTCGGTGTCGATGTTGATCCCCAGGATGGGATCCATCTGGACGGCGACTCGCAGCGACATGGGGGCTCCTGGGGTTCTTGGTCTGGAGCCTAGTTAAGCCGTTTTGGCCGGAACGCTAGTTCAAGCGCAGCCGCACCCGCTCACGCGCCGCTCGGGCCGCGATCGCCGCGCCGCCGTCGAGGACCTGGGCGCGGGACAGGGCCTGCAGGGCGCCGGCGAGGGCGCCTTGGCCTTCGCGGGCGGCCGCGACGTCCAGCCAGGGGCGGTGGTCCTTGGGGTTCAGCAAGGCCCGCCGCAGGGCCGAGCGTTCGGCGCGGGGCCAGTCCTTGGCCTGCTGGGCGCGGGCGAAGATGTTGTTCTGCAGACGGATCAGCACGGCGCGGTCGCTGATCGGCGCCATCAGAAGCTCAAGGCGCGCGGCGACGTCGGGCATCAGGCCCGTGCGCAGGGCGCGCCGCGACAGCTCCGACGGCAGCACCACCCGGCCCTCGCTGAACGGGTCCAGGGCCAGGGGGCCTTCGTCGGTCTCGATGCGCAGCAGGAAGTGGCCGGGGAAGTCGACACCGTAGAGCTCCAGCCCCACGGACCGCGCGGCGTGCAGGTAGTAGACGCCCAGCGCCACCGGCAGGCCCTTGCGGCGGTGGGCGATGGCGATGACGTCGGCGTTGTCCGGGTGGTCATAGGTGAGAACGTCACCGGTCAGGCGCAGATCGCCGGCAAGCGTTTCGGCTACGGCCTCCTCCGGCGATTCGCTCTCGGCGCGGCGGTGCAGGCGTTCTACGGCGTCGTTGGCGAGATCGATGGCGGCCTTGGTGTCGCGGCTGGGATCGTCGTGCACGGCGCAGGCCAGGGCCGCCTCGAACAGCGGAAAGCCTTCGTCGGGACCCTCGCCCGCCTTGATCAGGATCGCTTCAGCCTCTTCCCGTGTCATCGTCAGGCGCCTCGCCAGGCGTCGGGAAGGTGTCGAGGCGGCCGCCCTGGGGCGATGGCGATCAGGTCCAGTCGCACCTTCAGGTCGCGCAAGCCGGCGCGATGCCCGGCCAGATGCATGGCGGCGCGGCGCAGCCGCTCTCTCTGGGTTGGCTTCACGGCGTCCAGCGCGTCCTCGATCGTCGTGCGTTGCTTGACCTCGACAACGGCCAGGACCTTGCCCCGTTGCGCCACGAGGTCGATTTCGCCCAGCGGCGTAGCCAGCCGAAAGCCGAGAATGCGATAGCCCTTGGCCATCAGCCACAAGGCGGCGACGACCTCGGCGCGGCGTCCGACCTTACGCGCGGTGGCTCCGCGCGCCTGGCGAACGCCGGCGGCCATCAGACCTGCTCCTTCAGCGCCAGCGCCTGACGATAGAGATCCTTGCGCGACAGCCCCAACGCTTTGGCGACTTCCGAGGCGGCCTCGCCCAGCGGCAGGCGGGCCATCGCCTCGCGCAGGGCGGCTTCGGCGTCATCGGCGCTGGCGACCTTCTCGGCGCCCGGCCCGACGAGGATCACGATCTCGCCCTTCGGCGCATCGAAGCGCGGATCCGCCGCCAGCTCTGCGAGCGGGCCGCGAACGCAGGTCTCGTAGAGCTTGGTCAGTTCGCGACAGACGGCGGCGGGACGATCGGCGCCGAACACGGCCGCCATATCGGTCAGGCAGTCGGCCACCCGCGAGGCGCCCTCGTAGAAGATCAACGTGGCGCGGGTGTTGGCGAACTCCTCGAAGAAGGTCCGTCGCGCCGCGCTCTTCGGCGGCGGAAAGCCCGCGAACAGGAAGCGCTCGGTGGGCAGGCCCGCCAGGGTCAGGGCGGCCAGCGCGGCCGAGGCGCCGGGGATCGGGATCACGTCATGGCCGGCGGCGATGGCCTCTCGCGCCAGGCGGTATCCGGGATCGGAGACCATCGGGGTGCCAGCGTCCGAAACGAGGGCCACCCGCTCGCCGGCGGCCAGACGCTCGAGGATGCCCGGGATCGCGCGCTCGGCCACGTGCTCGTCGTGGCGCTCCAGCTTGGTCCGGATACCGTAGGCTGACAGCAGCTTGCCGGTGACGCGGGTGTCCTCGGCCAACAGAACGTCGCAGGCGGCCAGCACGTCCAGCGCCCGCAGAGTGATGTCGCGCAGATTGCCGATCGGCGTCGCCACCAGATAGAGGCCGGGCGCGAGCGGCGCGTCGGACAGGGCTGGCGGGGGGAGCAGACGACTCAAGGGCGCGGTGTCCTTCGGTTGAGTCAAACCCATATCAGGTCGCCAGCGCGCCTGTCAGCCGATCAAGCACCAGACGCCCCGCGCGCGTGGCGCGCAGACGCTGCGGATCATCGACCAGCAAGCCGGCTTCGACCAGATCCCGGACCTTGGCGAGGTCAGCGGTCAGGCCCAGCGGGGCCATTTCATCAAAGCCGACGCCGTCATCGATACGCAGGCCCAGGATCAGGCGCTCCTCGGCCGCGTCCTCAACGCTGAGGATCTCGCGCGCAAAGCCGACGCCATTTTCGCCGACGGCGGCGATGTAGTCCTTGATCGCGCGGTGGGCGGTGGTGGCGGCGCGGCCCTCGGCCAGGGCAAGTCGGCCGTGCGCGCCTGGGCCTACCCCGACATAGTCGACGCCGCGCCAGTAGACGAGATTGTGCCGCGATCGGGCGGCTTCGCCCCGGGCGTGGTTCGACACCTCGTAGGCGTCGAAGCCGGCCGCCTCGAGCACCTCCTGGGTGGTCTCGAACAGGGTGGCGGCGAGATCCTCGTCTGGAACGACCAGAGTTCCGCGACCGACCGCGCGATCGAAGGCGGTGCCATGCTCGATGGTCAGCTGGTAGGGCGAAACATGCTCGGGGCCCAGGGCGATCGCTTCCGCCAATTCGGCGCGCCAGGCTGCATCGGTCTGGCCGGGGCGGGCGTAGATCAGGTCGATCGACAGGCGTGGGAAGGCCCGGATCGCCGCCGCGATGGCCCGGCGCGCGGCGCCGGCGTCGTGATTGCGGCCCAAGGCCTTCAGCGCCGTATCGTCCAGGGCCTGGACGCCCAGCGACAGGCGCTGGACCCCGGCGTCGGCGAGCGCCGCGAAACGGTCGGCCTCGGCGTCGGTGGGGTTGGCCTCAAGGCTGATTTCGAGATCATCGACCGGCGACCACAGGCGCTTGGCCGTTTCGATCACCCGCGCCACCTGCGCCGGATCCATCAACGACGGCGTGCCGCCGCCGAAGAAAATCGACAGCAGGCGGCGGTCGCCCGTCAGGGCGCGCTGGGCCTCCAGGTCCGCGACGATGGCGTCGGCCAGGGCGCGCTGCTCATCGACCCGGCCCCGGTCTCGCACGACATTGAAGTCGCAGTAGGGGCAGATCCGGGCGCAGTAGGGCCAGTGAACGTACACCCCCACAGACCCGGCGCGAGGATCAGTCAAACAGAGCCGCCTTCAGCTTGGCGAAGGCGCGGGCGCGATGGCTCATGGCGTCCTTGGCGGCCGGCTCCATCTCGCCGAAGGTCGTGGCGTGGCCTTCCGGGACGAAGATCGGGTCGTAGCCGAAGCCGCGCGTTCCGCGTCCCGGAAAGACCAGGGTTCCGTCGACCCGCCCCTCGACCACGACCGCCGGACCGTTCGGCCAAGCTACCGCCAGGGCCGAGGTGAACCAGGCCGAGCGATCGTCGGAGGCGGTTTCTTCAAGCCGCTCCTCGACCTTCTTCATGGCCATGGCGAAGTCTTTGCTCGGCCCCGCCCAGCGTGCGGAAAAGATCCCGGGCGCGCCGTCCAGCGCGGCGACTGAAAGGCCTGAGTCGTCGGCCAGGGCGGGCAAGCCTGACAGGTCGGCGGCGTGGCGGGCCTTCAGCAGCGCATTTCCAACGAAGGTGCTCTCGGTTTCGTCGGGTTCGGGCAGCCCCAGCTGGCCGGCGGTGATGATCTCGAACCGGCCGTCGAGCAGGGCGGCGATCTCGGGGACCTTGCCAGGATTGTGGGTGGCGGCCACAAGCTTCGATCCCATTTCAAGCTTCAGCGCCATTCGTCGTCTCCAGGGAATCCATCATGCGGCTTCTTTACTCGCCCTTGTCTCCGTTTGCCCGCAAGGTTCGTGTGTTGGCCATGGAAAAAGGGCTTTCGGACCAGCTGGCCGTCGAGACGATCGCGCCGTTCCAGGACGAAAGCTTGCGGGTCCTCAACCCGCTGAACAAGGTGCCGACGCTGGTTCTCGAGGGCGGCGAAACCGTTTTCGATTCCGCCGTAATCGTCGATTTCCTCGACGGGATGGCGGAGCCGCGCCTGATCCCGGCCGCGCAACCGGCGCGCCGTCGGGCGCTGACCCTGGAGGCCGCCGCCGACGGCCTGGGCGATGCGGCGATCCTGATTGTCCGTGAGCGCATGCGGCCGGAGGCTCAGCATCGACAGGACCTGTTTGACCGGCAGCTGCGCGCGGTGAACGCGGCGCTGGACCTCTTCGAGGCGGCGGACCTGCCCAGCGACCGGTTCGAGATCGCCGAGATCGCGATCGCCGTACAGCTGGCCTATCTGGATGTCCGTCAGGTGGTGGCTTGGCGTCCGGGGCGACCGGCCCTGTCGGCGTGGTACGAAGCCGTCTCGAAGCGGGCCTCGATGATCGCGACCGACGCTTCGTCCAGCTAAGTGTGTCCCTACGGCAACGTCGGTGACGCGTCCCGGATCATTGCGAAAGTTTAATATCGTTTCTCGATAAACGACAT
Organism: Caulobacter sp. BE264; assembly: GCF_031457805.1. Lineage (NCBI taxonomy): Bacteria > Pseudomonadati > Pseudomonadota > Alphaproteobacteria > Caulobacterales > Caulobacteraceae > Caulobacter > Caulobacter sp. BE264. Next base: position 451,715 of record NZ_JAVDXI010000003.1, read on the forward strand.
TGGCGGAACCGCAAACCCATCCTAATTGTTGATCGTGGCGAGGGGTCGAATGACTCGACCCCGACCCCACCTCTCAAAACTGGAAAACGCGATGTCCGCCGCCCGTCTGTTCCGTATCGCCGATAAGGTCGTCATGACCGCCATCACCGCCGCCCTGATCGTGGCCGTGCCGGTGTCGGCCGTGGCGTTCGTGGCGCAGACGCTTTAGCGACGAGATATCCGGGGAGACCCGCCGTTTTGACGTCTTCCCGCGACGCGGGGCATGTTGTTTAGCGTCGCTGTCGGGGGACCAGCCATGCGCGCCTTGGGGCCAGGCTCCGTTTCGAGTTTTCTGAAGATCATCCTCGACGTGATCTATGTCGGGCTATGGATCTTCGTCAGCCTGCTGTCGCTGTTCACGCTGATCGCGCTGCTGTTCAGTTTCAATCCGGAACTGCTGGCCTCGATGTTGCCGATCAGCGACGCGGTTGAGGCGGTCAGCCGTAACGGTCCGCTGTTCGCCGGCGCCCTCGCCGCCTGGGCTCTGTTGCTGGGCGGCTGGATGGTCATCGTTGAGCGCCTGCGCAAGATCTTCGCCACCCTCACCGCCGGCGATCCCTTCCATCCCGACAATGTCGTGCGCCTGCGCCTGATCGGCCTGGTGCTGGCGGGGCTTGAGGTCGGCCGTTACGTCTTTTCGGGCCTGGCCCGCTGGCTGGCCCCCAAGGCCAAGGTCATCGACGACAGCTTCACCCTGACCGCCTGGTTCTCGGTGCTGGTGGTGTTCGTCCTGGCCGAAGTGTTCCGCGAGGGCGCGCGCCTGCGGCGCGAAGCCGAACTCACGATCTGATCCGGAGCGATCCTGCATGCCCGTCCGCGTGAACCTCGACCGCGTGCTTCTGGAACGCCGCATGTCGCTGACCGAACTGTCGGACCGCGTCGGCGTGACCATAGCCAACCTGTCGATCCTGAAGACCGGCAAGGCGCGTGCGGTGCGGTTCTCGACGCTCGACGCGCTCTGTCGTGAGCTGGAATGCCAGCCGGGCGACCTGCTGAGCTTCGAGTACGGCCCGGCGGACGCGAACGAGGACTAGTTCAGCCGCCGCTTCTTAAGCAGGCCGGCGCGGTCCATGGAGCGGACTTCCATCTCGAAGGCGTCGCCTTCTCGCAGGATTTTCAGGGGCACGGTGACTCCCGCCTCTCCCAGGCCCCAGAGCGCGTCGTAGAATTCCGACAGGTCCGAAACCGGCTGGTCGCCGACCGCCAGGATCAGGTCGCCGGCGCGCAGTTCGGCGCGGGCTGCGGGGCCCTTGGGCGAGACGCCGACGATGACGACGTGGTTTTCCATCTCCTGAGCGAACACCCCAAGCCACGGGCGCGGCGGGTGCGGGCTGCGACCACGCGCCAGATCATCCAAGATCGGCGGCAACAGCTCGGCTGGCACGAACATGTTCAGCGGACGGGCTTCGCCGGTCTGGTCGCGGCCTTCCAGGGTCAGTGATCCGAGCCCGACGAGGTCGCCCTTGGGACCGATCAGGGCCGCGCCGCTCCAGTGCGGATGGGCGGGCGCGGTGATGATCGCGTCGTCGAGCTTGTACTCCCAGTAGCCGGCGAAGGGCATGCGGGTCAGCACCTGCCCCGCCACCGCATGGGCGCGGCCGCCGGCGCCGGCGGCGATGATCGCCGAGCCGGCTTCGAGATCGCGCGCGCTGCCGATCGTGATCGCCGGCAGGTCCAGGGGCTCCAGCGCCTGGACGAGTCCAAGGCCCGACCGGACATCCAGGCCCAGCACATGGGCTGGCACGCGTCGGCCGTCGTTGCGGGTGAGCACGACCTCTTCGGCCTCGGTCACCAGATAGGCCATGGTCACGACCAGGCCGCTGAGGCTGACGACGACGCCGTTGCCGACCCGCTCGGTTCCCAGGATGGTGGCGGTGTAGGCGTCGGCCGGGACCCTGGCTTCCAGGGCGACCACCGAGGCCAGCGCCTGGTCCAGGTCGAAGCGATAGGCTTCGGCCGAGGGACGCAGGCGGGCTTCGACTTCATAGCCTTCGAACGGGGTGGGCACGCGAGACTCCTAAACTTGGAGCTCGAATCTGGGACCGGCGCCCGGGTTCGGCAAGTCCTGGATCTTAACGGCTGATCGCGGCGCGCTGCAGGGCGAACAGTTCGTTGATGCCCTTTTCGGCCAGGCCGTACAGGCTTTCGAACTCCGCGCGGGTGAAGCCGCGCTTCTCGCCCGTCGCCTGGATCTCGACGATGTCGCCCTCGCCGGTCAGGACGAAGTTGCTGTCGGCTTCAGCGCTGGAGTCTTCCTCGTAGTCGAGGTCAAGGACCGGCGTGTCCTTGAAGACGCCGCATGAGACGGCGGCCACCTGGCCCAGGATCGGGTCGGTCTTCAGCACGCCTTCATCCAGCAGGTACTGGGTGGCCAGGCGCAGGGCGACCCAGGCGCCGGTGATGGCGGCGGTGCGGGTGCCGCCGTCGGCCTGGACGACGTCGCAGTCCAGCGTGATCTGGCGTTCGCCCAGGGCCTTCAGGTCGACGACGGCGCGCAAGGAGCGGCCGATCAGGCGCTGGATCTCCTGGGTGCGTCCGGTCTGCTTGCCGGCGGCGGCCTCGCGACGGCCGCGGCTATGGGTGGCGCGGGGCAGCATGCCGTACTCGGCGGTGACCCAGCCGGCGCCCTTGTTGCGCATCCAGCCCGGGACGTTTTCCTCGACCGTCGCGGTGACCAGCACCTTGGTGTGGCCAAACCCGATCAGGCACGAGCCCTCTGCGTAACGGTTGACGCCGGTTTCCAGCGTGACGGCGCGCAGCTGGTCGGGGGCGCGTTCGGACGGACGCATGGGAGACTCCTGATCGACGGGGAGATTTGAATGTGTGTGGGTGGCCGCTTATCCTATTGGAAGTCGAACTTGAAAGGGGCCGACCGCTTTTGTTCGCCGACCGGGTCTTCGAAGTCACGCTTGATCGGAGCGCTGGGGCATGACGCAGCTCTTCCCAGGGCCGATCGTCCGCACGCCTGGGCTGGCCGAGCTGGACGCACGCGCCCGCGACATTTTCCGGCGCGTCGTGGAGTCCTACATCGAGACCGGCGAGCCTGTCGGTTCGCGAACCATTTCCAAGGGCGGCGTCGCCCTTTCCCCGGCTTCGATCCGCAACACGATGCAGGATCTGGCGCAGCTGGGCCTGCTGGACGCGCCGCACACCAGCGCCGGCCGCATGCCCACGCACGCGGGTCTGAGAATGTTCGTCGACGGATTCCTGGAGGTCGGCGACGTCGCCGAGCAGGAAAAGCGCGCCATCGAGGCGCGGCTGGCGGTCAAGGGTCGCTCCTTTGAGGAAGCCCTGGCCGAGGCGTCCTCGATCCTGTCGGGCCTGGCCGGAGGCGCGGGCATCGTGGTCACGCCTGTCCGCGAGGGCGGGGTCAAGCATGTGGAGTTCGTTCCGTTGGGCGGCGGCCAGGTGCTGGCGGTCATGGTCTTCGAGGACGGTCAGGTCGAGAACCGCCTGATGCGCCAGGCGCCGGGCGTGACGCCCTCGGCGCTGCAGGAGGCCTCCAACTTCCTCAACGCCCGCCTGCGCGGCCGCACCCTGACCGAGGCGCGGACCGAGATGCGCGGCGAGCTGGACGCCGCACGCCGGCAACTGGACGAGACCGCCGCGCGCCTCGTCGAGGATGGTCTGGCGGCCTGGAGCGGCGGCGAGGGCGACGCGCGCTCGCTGATCGTCCGCGGCCAGGCCAACCTTCTGGCCGACGCCCGCGCCCGCGAGGACATCGACCGCGTGCGCCAGCTCTTCGACGACCTGGAGCAGAAGGGTCAGCTGATCGGCCTGCTGGACGACGTGCGCGACGCCGAGGGCGTTCGCATCTATATCGGGGCCGAAACGCGTCTCTTTTCGCTTTCGGGTTCCTCGGTGATCGCGGCGCCCTATATGACGGGACGTCAGAAGGTGCTGGGCGCGATCGGCGTGATCGGGCCCGCCCGCTTGAACTACGCTCGAGTCATTCCGTTGGTGGACTATACCGCCCGGGTGCTCGGGCGGATGATGGATGGATAAGGACTTTACCCAATGACCGACGAGCAAACGCCGGCGGAAGAGATGCCGTTCGAAGCCGATGACGCCGCGCAGGAAATCGAGGCGCTGAAGCTGGAAGTGGCGCAACTGAAGGAGCAGGCGCTCCGCTACGCCGCCGAGGCCGAGAACACCAAGCGCCGCGCCGAGCGCGAGATGAACGACGCGCGCGCCTATGCGATCCAGAAGTTCGCCCGCGACCTGTTGGGCGCCGCCGACAATCTGGGCCGCGCCACCGCGCACAGCCCCAAGGACTCGACCGACCCGGCGGTGAAGAACTTCATCATCGGCGTCGAGATGACCGAGAAGGAGCTGCAGAGCGCCTTCGAACGCAACGGCCTGAAGAAGATCGATCCGGCCAAGGGCGACAAGTTCGACCCGCACCTGCACCAGGCGGTCACCGAGCAGCCCTCGACCGAGGTCGCGGCCGGCGGCGTGCTGATGGTGATGCAGGCCGGCTATGAGCTGATGGGCCGTCTGGTTCGCCCGGCGATGGTCGCTGTCGCGGCCAAGGGCTCGACCGGCCCGGCCTCGCCGGACGCGCCAGCGGCTTCGGCCAACCCTTACGCCGGCGCGGCCGCCGAGGGCGACAGCACGGGCGGCGCGTTCGACGCCAAGGCCTGATCACCGGATCGGTCGCGCGCCCGCCTGTCGGCGCGCGACCAGAGCCGCTCATGGATATTGAAGGCCACAGTCTGGACCATGGGTTCGACCAGGCCGACCGCCAGCGCGACGCGCCAGTCGCGGGTCAGGGCGTAGGCCACGGCCACCGCGACAGTCAGGTGCATTGAGGCGTAGGTCAGGGTCTTGAGGGCAAGGCGCATCTTCATGCTCCTATTTGAGAATCGTTCTCAATAAATGGCGCCCGAATCCCGCAGCGCAAGGCCTTCGGCCTCTTCCCCGCGCGCGTGTTTTCGCTAATGTCGGCGGTCCCTTCTCCACGGGTTCGCGCGGGGCTGATTCTCCCCAGGGGCGGCTGAACCCGACATCTGGACCGGACTATGAAGCTTACGATCGAACGGGCGGCGCTCCTGAAGGCGCTGGGGCATGTGCAGAGCGTCGTCGAGCGCCGCAACACCATCCCGATCCTGTCGAACATCCTGCTGTCGGCCGAAGGTGACCGTCTGTCGTTCTCGGCCACCGATCTGGACATGGAGATCATCGACGAGGGCTTCGCCCAGATCGATGTGCCCGGCCAGATCACCGCGCCGGCCCACACCCTCTATGAGATCGTCCGCAAGCTGCCCGACGGCGCTGACGTGTCGCTGAGCTTCAGCGGCGATGATCCGCGCCTGGTCATCCAGGCCGGCCGCTCGCGCTTCAACCTGCCGGTGCTGCCGGCCGGCGACTTCCCGGTGATGAGCTCGGACGGGCTGTCCAGCCGCATCGCGGTCGACACCAACGAGCTGATCCGCCTGATCGACAAGACCCGCTTCGCGATCTCGACTGAAGAGACGCGCTACTACCTCAACGGCCTCTATGTGCACACGGTCAACGAGGGCGGCGAGACCAAGCTGCGCGCCGTCGCCACCGACGGCCACCGCCTGGCCCTGGCCGAGATGCCCGCGCCGGAAGGCGCGGTCGGCATCCCGGGCGTGATCGTGCCGCGCAAGACCATCGCCGAGGCTCGTCGCCTGATGGAATCGGCCGGCGAGACGGTCGACCTGCAGGTCTCGCCCCAGAAGGTCCGCTTCGAGTTCGGCGCGGCCGCCCTGACCTCCAAGGTCATCGACGGCGCCTTCCCCGACTACATGCGGGTGATCCCGCGCGACAACGCCAAGATCCTGACGCTGGACAACGACCTGTTCGCCAAGGCCGTGGACCGGGTGGCGACCATCTCGGCCGAGAAGAGCCGTTCGGTGAAGCTGGCCGTCGAGCCGGGCCGCATCACCCTGACCGTCCGCAATATGGAAGCCGGCCAGGCCGTCGAAGAGGTCGAGGTCGATTATGACGGCGAGCCCTTCGAAATCGGCTTCAACGCCCGCTACCTGCTGGACGTCTGCGGCCAGATCGCCGGCCCGCAGGCCGAGTTCCGCTTCGCCGATCCGGCCAGCCCGACCCTGGTGGTCGATCCGGTCGATCCCGGCGTGAAGTATGTGCTGATGCCGCTGCGGGTCTGATCCGCAGCTTGGTTGTTGAGAAACGGGCGCCATCGAGCGCCCGTTTTGCTTGTTGGGGGTCCGCCATGAAGACGCTGTTCGCCGCCTCAGTCGCCGTGCTGGCCCTGGTCGTCGCCACGCCCGTCCTCGCTCAGGTCGAGCGGCGCGAGATCGGCAATCAGATTCTCGAGAACGTGCCGGTCGCACCGGCGTCGATCCGCGAGACCCTGGCGCGCTACCAGAACGCCCGCTCGGCGTCGTTCGGCGACTGGCTGCCGGGCGGCGGCATGGTCATCGGTACGCGCTTTGGCAACACCAACCAGCTGCACGTGGTGGCCGCGCCGGGCGCCGACCGCAGCCAGATCACCTTCTACGAAGAGCCCGTCGCCTCGCCTCGCGTCCTGCCGGGCGGCCGTATCCTGTTCTCCAAGGACACGGGCGGCGATGAGTGGTTCCAGCTGTTCCTGCGTGAGCCGGACGGCAAGACGACCCAGCTGACCGAGACCGGCGTGCGCAACGTCTCGCCGACGTGGTCGAAGGACGGGGCCGTCCTGGTGTGGTCCCGCGCCGTGAAGGGCTCGGCCGACTACGACGTCGTGATGCGCGACGCGGCCGGCGCGACCAAGGTCATCTTCAAGGGGCAGGGTCAGGTTTCTCCGCTGGCCTTGTCGCCCGACGGCAAGACGGTCCTGCTGGGGCGCTACTTCTCGATCGCGGAATCCAAGCGCTGGCTGCTCGATGTGGCCAGCGGCCAGCTGACGGAGCTGAACCCGAGCAAGGCCAAGATCGCCTATGGCGGCGGCGAGTTCACGCCCGATGGCCGGTCGGTGCTGCTGCTCTCGGACGAGGGCTCCGACGTCCTGCGCCTGATCCGGATCGATCTGGCGACCGGCGCCAAGACCAACATCTCCGGCGACCGCAATTGGGACGTTGAGAGCTTCGCGCTGTCCGACGACGGTCGCGTCCTGGCCTATTCGGTCAATGAGGACGGCTATTCCAAGCTGGTCGTGCAGGACTTCGTCACCCGCCGGGCCTTGCCGCAACCCGACCTGCCCGCCGGCGTGGTCTCAGGTCTGGGCTTCTCGCCGGACGGCGCCAAGCTGGGCTTCAGCCTGGCCACGGCGACCGCCGCCAGCGACGCCTGGAGCTGGAGCGTGACCGACGGCAAGCTCGAGCGCTGGACGGCGTCGGAACTCGGCGGTCTAGATCCCAAGGCCTTGGTGGCGCCGGCGCTGGTTCGCTACCCCTCCTTCGACAAGCGATCGATCCCGGCCTTCATCTACAAGCCCAAGCTCGCCGAGGGGCGAAAGGCGCCGGTGATCATCGACATTCACGGTGGTCCGGAGGGACAATCGCGGCCGACCTTCAACACCTTGGGCCAGCATGCCGTCGCCGAGTTGGGCGCGGCGGTCATCTTCCCCAATGTTCGGGGTTCGACGGGTTACGGTAAGACCTATCTGAACCTCGACAACGCCGAAAAGCGCGAGGACTCGGTCAAGGACATCGGGGCCCTGCTGGACTGGATCAAGACCCAGCCGGATCTGGACCCGAGCCGGGTTGTCGTCAGCGGCGGCTCCTACGGTGGCTACATGTCGCTGGCGGTCATGACCCATTATTCGGACCGCATGGCCGGCGGGATCGAGCAGTTCGGCATCTCCAACTTCGTGTCGTTCCTGCAGAACACCGAAGCCTATCGGCGCGACCTGCGCCGCGCCGAATATGGCGACGAGCGCGATCCGAAAATGCTGAAGGTCTTCGAGGCGATCTCGCCCATGAACAATGTCGGCAATATCACCAAGCCGATGCTGGTCATGCAGGGCTGGAACGATCCGCGCGTGCCCAAGTCTGAATCCGACCAGATCGTCGAAAAGCTGCGCGAGAAGAGCGTCGAGACCTGGTACGTGCAGTTCAAGGACGAAGGTCACGGCTTCCGCAAGAAGGTCAACAACGACCGCCGACGCGAGGTCGAGACTCAATTCCTAACCAAGGTCTTCGGCTTGGGACCCGCCAAATAGGCCGCCCGCACGCTGAACCTGTCGGGTGAGTTTCAAAGAGGCCTCCGGGGACCGGGCTTTTGCCGCGCTCTTTGGCGCGTATGAGGTTGCGCGTTGCGCCCTCCGCGGGCCTTAACCATACTGAGCCGCATGGCTGAGAAATCCGAAACCTTGGACGCGGCGTTCCAGGCCCTGGCGGACCCGACCCGCCGGGCGATCCTGAGCCGACTGGGTCAGGGTCCCGCCAGCGTCGGTGAGCTGGCCGCGCCGCATGACATGGCGCTGACGTCCTTCATGAAGCATCTGAAGATCCTGGAGCGGTCCGGCTGGATCGTCAGCGCCAAGGCTGGCCGCGTTCGCACCTGCTCGATCGTCACGGATCGCTTCGCGGACGTGGGCGCTTGGGTCTATGGCCATCGCAGCCTTTGGGAGCGTTGACGTCAGGGGCAAGTTGCGCGGCTGCGGAGACGCGATAAGGTCCGTTTCATATCAAAACGGGAGGCGGCCCATGGCCAAGCTCAACTATGTGACGGTCGGATCGAACGACCTGCCGAAGGCCAAGGCCTTCTACGATGCGCTCCTGGCCTCGGCCGGTTTCAAGCCGCTGTTTGACCACCCGTCCGGTGGCCGTCTCTATCGTGGCGACGGCTGCATGTTCGGGGTCCTGGGTCCGCACGACGGCAATCCCGCTTGCGTCGGCAACGGCATGATGGGCGGCTTCGCTTTCGATACGACCGCAGAAGTGGACGCCTTCCACGCCAAGGCCCTGGAACTGGGCGCGGTCTGCGAAGGGGCGCCGGGCGAGCGCATGCCGAAGGCGTATTTCGCCTATTTCCGCGACCTGGATGGCAACAAGCTGTGCGGCTACAAGCTGGGCTGACGTCACCAAGGCAGGCGGGGTCTTAATTCACGGCCATGAACAGGCCTCGCAGTGATTTCGCCATTGTCTCGCCACAGAGTGGCGGCGAGCTTGGCCGTGGCGGGGCCTACATGTCGCGCAAGTCTCCGGAGGGCCATTCCGAGGCGGACCCCGCTCCAGCGTCCTCGACTGGAGCGGGCGTCTCGGCCCTTCTAGCCCCGGGCGGCGACACCCCTTAAGAACGCCCGCATGGCGTCGGCCGCATTGCTTTCCCTGACCCTGACGGATTTCCGGTCCTACGAGCGCGCGCGCCTGGAGACGGGGGGGCGTAGCGTCTACCTGTTCGGCGCGAACGGCGCGGGCAAGACCAACCTCCTCGAGGCGATCAGTCTTCTGAGCCCTGGAAAGGGCCTGCGCGGCGTGAGCCTTTCGGAGGTCGGTCGGCGAATGCCAGGCGAGGCGGCGGGCCGTGCGTGGGCGGTCACGGCCGAAGTCCAGTCGGGCGAGGATGCGCCGGTCAGAATTGGCACCGGCGTGGAGCAGGGGGGAGCGGCGCGCCGGACCGTGCGGCTTGACGGCGAGACCGTGCCGCCGGGGCGTCTGGCCGACCATGTCCGACCCATCTGGCTGACGCCCGCTCAGGACCGGTTGTTTCTGGAGGCCGCCTCCGAGCGACGACGCTTCTTCGACCGGCTGGTTTTTGCCGGTGAACCGGCGCACGCCGCCAACGCCAACGCCTATGACAAGGCCCAGCGCGAGCGGATGCGACTGCTGATCGACGCCGCGGAGACCGGCGCACCGGCCGACTCGGCCTGGCTGACGGCGCTGGAGGCTCGACTGGCCGAATTCGGCGCCCTGCTAGCCCAGGCCCGGGCGCGGACGCTGACGGCGCTCCAGGGCGAGATCGATGGGCGGGGAGACCGGCCGTTCCCCCTGGCGAGACTGTCCCTGACCGGGGAGTGGGAGCGCATGGCGCTGGAGGGAGCGGCCTTCGCCGAGATTGAGCGCAAACTGGCCCAGGCCTTGGCCGCCGCGCGCGCGCGAGACGGGGCGGCCGGCCGAGCGCTGACCGGTCCCCATCGGGGTGATCTGGCCATCTTCCACGTCGAGAAGGACCGCCCAGCGGCTGAATGCTCGACCGGCGAGCAAAAAGCCCTGATTTTGAACCTGGTTTTGGCCCAGGCGGCGCGACTTTCGCGTGCGGAAACCGCGCCGAATCCTGTAATATTGCTCGACGAAGTCGCTGCGCATCTCGACCTTACCCGGCGAGCCGCTCTGGCCGACGAACTCACGGCGCTCAAGCTCCAGGCCTTTCTCACCGGCACGGACGAGTCGCTGTTCGACCATCTCAAGGGTCGGGCTCTTGGCGTTCGCGTGGGCGACGCCGGCCTGACGACTCTGGAAGACGAATGACCGAGAACACCGAAGACCAAGTTCCCGAAGGCTCGACCCCGGAAATGACGACCGAGGAAGCCGCCGCCCAGTATGGCGCGGACTCGATCAAGGTGCTGAAAGGCCTCGACGCCGTTCGCAAGCGCCCCGGTATGTATATCGGCGACACCGACGACGGCTCGGGTCTGCATCACATGGTCTACGAGGTGGTCGACAACGCCATCGACGAGGCCCTGGCCGGCCACGCCACCAAGGTCCAGGTGATCCTCAACGCCGATGGTTCGGTGACGGTCACCGACGATGGGCGCGGCATCCCGGTCGACATGCACGAGGGCGAGGGCGTTTCGGCGGCCGAGGTCATCATGACCCAGCTGCACGCCGGCGGTAAGTTCGACCAGAACAGTTACAAGGTTTCGGGCGGCCTTCATGGCGTGGGCGTCTCGGTCGTGAACGCCCTGTCGGACTGGCTGGAACTGCTGATCCACCGCAACGGCAAGGTCCACCAGATGCGGTTCGAGCGCGGCGATGCGGTCACCTCGCTGAAGGTGACTGGGGACTCCCCCGTGCGGACCGAGGGGCCCAAGGCCGGCGAGACCTTGACCGGCACCGAGGTGACCTTCTTCCCCTCCAAGGACACCTTCGCTTTCATCGAGTTCGATCGGAAAACGCTGGAGCATCGCCTGCGCGAGCTGGCCTTCCTGAACTCGGGCGTGACGATCTGGTTCAAGGACCACCGCGACGTCGAGCCGTGGGAGGAGAAGCTGTTCTATGAGGGCGGCATCGAAGCCTTCGTGCGTCACCTCGACAAGGCCAAGACGCCGCTCCTGAAGGCGCCGATCTCGGTCAGGGGCGTCAAGGACAAGGTCGAGGTCGATCTGGCCCTGTGGTGGAACGACAGCTACCACGAGCAGATGCTGTGCTTCACCAACAACATCCCGCAGCGGGATGGCGGCACGCACCTCTCAGCCTTCCGCGCGGCCCTTACCCGCATCATCACCAGCTACGCCGAGAGCACCGGCATCCTGAAGAAGGAGAAGGTCAATCTGGGCGGCGAAGACAGCCGCGAGGGCCTGACCTGCGTGCTGTCGGTCAAGGTGCCTGACCCCAAGTTCAGCTCGCAGACCAAGGACAAGCTGGTTTCGTCCGAGGTGCGCCCCGCGGTTGAAGGCTTGGTGTCCGAAGGGCTCTCGACCTGGTTCGAGGAGCACCCGAACGAGGCCAAGGCGATCGTGACCAAGATCGCCGAGGCCGCCGCCGCCCGCGAGGCCGCCCGCAAGGCCCGCGAGCTGACCCGCCGCAAGAGCGCGCTCGACATCACGAGCCTGCCCGGCAAGCTGGCCGACTGCTCCGAGCGCGATCCGGCCAAGTCCGAAATCTTCATCGTCGAGGGCGATTCGGCCGGCGGCTCGGCCAAGCAAGCCCGTAACCGGGACAACCAGGCCGTCCTGCCTCTGCGCGGCAAGATCCTGAACGTCGAGCGGGCCCGTTTCGACAAGATGCTGTCGTCCGACCAGATCGGCACGCTGATCACCGCGCTGGGCGCGGGCATCGGCCGCGACGACTTCAACCCGGACAAGGTGCGCTACCACAAGATCGTGCTGATGACCGACGCCGACGTCGACGGCGCGCACATCCGCACCCTGCTACTGACCTTCTTCTACCGGCAGATGCCTGAGCTGATCGAGCGCGGCTACATCTACATCGCCCAGCCGCCGCTCTATAAGGCCAGCAAGGGCAAGTCCTCGCGCTACCTCAAGGACGACGCCGAGATGGACGCGTTCCTGGTCGACGAGGGCGTCGACGGCGCTGAGCTCGATCTCGCCTCCGGCGAACGGATGACGGGCCAGGACCTGCTGGCCCTGGTGCAGACCTGTCGTTCGGCCAAGGCCAATATCGACCGCTTGGCGGCTCGCGCGCCGGCGAGCGCCATTGAACAGGCCGCGCTTGCGGGCCTGCTGGGCGAGGCGCCGGACGCCAAGGCTGCGGCGACGCGGCTTGACCTGTACGCCGAGGAGGGGGACGGGCCCTGGAGCGGCGAGCGTGGCGACACCGGCTTTGTCTTCAGCCGCGTTCGCCGGGGAGTCTCCGAACGGGTGGTGCTTGACGATGTGCTCCTGCACGCCGCCGACGCGCGCCGCCTGGCCGAACGCGCCGTCAAGCTGGCCGAAATCTTCTCGGGCCGCGCCGTATTCCGCCGCAAGGACAAGTCGACCACGGTGCGCGGCCCGCTCGACCTGGTGAACGCCGTGCTGGATGCGGGCCGCAAGGGTTTGACCATCCAGCGCTACAAGGGGCTGGGCGAAATGAATCCCGATCAGCTGTGGGAGACCACGCTGGACGCTGAAGCGCGCACCTTGCTGCAGGTGCGGGTCAATCATGCCGACGACGCCGACGACATGTTCAGCCGTCTGATGGGCGACCTCGTCGAGCCGCGTCGCGAGTTCATCCAGGAGAACGCCCTCGACGCTGAGGTCGACGTCTAAGGCTAAGCTTTGCGGCTAAGCTTCGCCGCAAGTGTTTGTTCCCTGAGCGCCGGGCGCCCAATGGACGGGCGACCCGGCGCTTTGTTTTCCAGAAACGCCCGTTTCACCTTGGTGATCCGGTCTGAACGCATCGCCGCGCCGTGACGGGGGCGTCATCTTGCAGTCTTCGGCTCGATTCGGTCGAAAGTTTGCTTTGGGGCGCGTAGATCATGGAACAGGACGCCAGTCTTCGTCCGGAACGGATCCTGGATCTGTCGGAACGGCTGTCCAGCGTGGCCGGGGCCAAGATCGGCGAGATCGCCCGCGTCAACCGCGCAGCCAAGATGCTGGCGATCAACGCCCTGATCGTCGCCGCCCGGGCCGGCGAGGCGGGCAAGGGCTTCGCCATCGTCGCCGAGGAGTTCAAGAAGATCTCCACCGAGATCGACGCTGTGGCGGCCGCTCTAGAAAGCCAGGTTCGGTCAGACCTCGACGAACTCTCGGCGATCGGCGGCGCGATCCTGGGGCACATGCGGGGTCAGCGCCTGGCGGACCTGGCCCTCAACGCCATCGAGATCGTCGATCGCAATCTCTATGAACGCACCTGCGACGTGCGCTGGTGGGCGACAGATTCGGCCGTTGTCGCCTGTTTGGCGCAGGGCGAGGATCCGGCCGCGAGGCGTCACGCCAGCGACCGTTTGGGCGTTATTCTCGACGCCTACACTGTCTATCTCGACCTCTGGATTTGCGATGCGCAGGGGCGGGTGGTCGCCAATGGCCGTCCCGGGCGCTATCCGAACGTCGTTGGCCGTTCGGTCGCGGACGCGCGATGGTTCCGCGACGGTCTCCGCACAGCGACCGGCGATGACTTCGTGGCGTGTGACATCGAGCGCAGCGCCGCCTTGGGTGACGCTCCCGTCGCCACCTACGCCACGGCGATCCGAGCGGGCGGTGAGGTTGGCGGACGCCCGTTGGGCGTGCTGGGCGTGCACTTCGATTGGCGCCCCCAAGCGCAGGCGGTGGTCGATGGCGTGCGCCTTACGCCGGAAGAACGCGAGCGCTCGCGCGTGATGCTGTTGGACGGCCGCGGCCGAGTGCTCGCGGCGTCCGACGGCCAAGGCGTGCTGACGGAGACGTTCCCGCTCGACACCTCAGCCGGGCCCATGGGCAGCTATGCGGACGGCGACATGACGGTGGGTTACGCGCGTACGCCCGGCTACGAGACTTACCAGGGTCTGGGGTGGTACGGGTGTCTAGTGCAAGCCCGGGCGGTCGAGGGGCGCAGAGACGCCGCCGCCTAGCGATCCATAGCGCTATGACGGCCTGTAGCCTAACGGCGCCGCGAAGCTCCGCGTCGACTATGCTTTCATTCGACGCCCCTACCGGCGGGCCGAGAAGCGTCCTTGCGGAATTTTTGAACTATTTTTTCGCTCCGAAAGCGAATTCGTTCAGAACTCTGGCGCCCGCGCTGGATTCAGGATGACATTTGTTGTCTTGCCAGCGTCATCATGTTTGTATAGCGCATTCCCGGCCCGTTGTTTCAGTCGCTGGACACAACCAGTGCGACGGACCGGTCTGGTCATTCGACTAGATGAAGACCCAAAGTTCTTTTTCCGGGTGGGGAATTGAACCGCGAGTGTGTTCTTTGGGAAACGCCATCGTTGTGAACTGACGGTCGTGGCGTATCCAGAGTAGAGCATTTGTTTAATTTGTCCTAAGAGGACGACGTTCAATTGGAGGGAGCAGTCATGGCTTCTAACCGTTTCCGCGCCGTGGCGATCAGCCTGGCTGTTGCGATCGCGCCGTTGAGCGCTGGTCAGGTTCTGGCTCAGGCCAATCAGGCCCCAGCTCCGGCCCCTGCGACTGAGCCCTCGCCGCAGGCTCTGCAGTCGGCGATCGCCGGCGCCGCAGCAGCGGCTGCTGCTCAGCCTGGCTTTGCCGCGCTTTCGCCGGCCGCCAAGCTGGCCGCCATTCAAGCGGCTGTCGCCGCCGCCCTCGCGGCGACGGGTGCTTCCCCCGCCGCGATCGGCCAAGCGCTGGTGGCGGCTGTTGCGAGCGGCGTCGTGAACGCCGGTGTCGCCGTTCAGGTCGCCGCTGCGGTCGCGCCGCAGGTCGCCGCGAGCGTCGCCCAAGCGCCGGCCGTCCAAGCAGCCTTGGCGCAGAATAGCCAGAGCGCGACTGTCACCACGACCGCCGCGACGACGCCGGGCGGCGCGCCGAGCGTCCTGGTCAGTCTTCAATCTACAGCCTCGACCAGCACGGGCGGTGAAGCGGCTACGGGTGGCGCTGGCGGCACCACGACTACGACCACGCCGGCGCCGTTTGATCCGTGCGCGGGCGTCAGCGCCGCGTACTGCGGCTAATAAACTTGTCTTGAGGTCGACCGGCGCGTCACGACGCGCGCCGGCGGCCTTCAATTTGGTGGGGATATACCATGCGAATTCTAACGTGTTCGGCCATCGCGGCCTGCATCGCGTTGAGCGCGCCGCAGATCGTGCAGGCGCAGGATCTGGGGTCCAGCTTCAGCCGCGACAAGAACGTCAGCGTCCGTCAGCGGCCGCGTCCGGACTTTGAAGCCACGGGTCAAAAAGCCGGCGGGTTCACAGTCTATCCGCGCGTGACGGTCGACCTCGAGCACAACGACAACATTTACGCTGTCGCTGCGGGTAAGACGAGCGATGAAATCTGGCGCGTAAAGCCGGAACTCGCCGTGCGCTCGGACTGGTCGCGTCACGCCCTGGGCTTCTTCGCCGGCGGCAATGTGATCCGCTACGCCGACAACGGTAGTGAAGACGCCGAAGAGTTCACCGTCTCGGCCAACGGCCGCATCGACATCGAGCGCGGCTCGAACCTGACCGGCTCGGTGCAGACCCAGCGTCTGGTCGAGCCGCGTACGGCCCCGACCTCGCCGGTCGCCGCTGGCGCTCCGGTGAAGTACGACCTGACCTCGGGTTCGGCATCGCTGGTGAAGGAGTTCAACCGCCTTCGTGTGACGGGCCGCGTGGATAACCGCGACTTCAACTACAAGGACGTTGCGAACATCGCCGGCACCGGCGTGGTCGATCAGGACTTCCGTGACCGCAACGAGCTGACCTACGGCGCGAAGGCGGAGTACGCGGTCAGCCCTGACACCGCGATCTATGCGACTGCGACGGGCAACAAGAAGGACTACGACACCAACGTCGCCACTCAGGACCGTTCTTCGGACGGCTATGTGATCGGCGTCGGCGCCAACTTTGACGTTTCCGAAGCGATGCGCGGTGACGTCCAGGTCGGTTATATGAAGCAGACCTACGACAGCGCCGTTTTCAACAAGATCAGCGGCTTCAACGCTAAAGCCAATGTCGAGTGGTTCCCGACGCAATTGACCACCGTTGGTGTCAATGCATCGCGCTCGATCGAAGAATCGACGGCTCCCGGTTCGCCCGGCTACATCGCCAACGCCGTCGGCGCTTCGATTGACCACGAGCTGATGCGGAACGTGCTGCTGTCGGCGAACTACAGCTACGGCAAGGACGCCTACAAAGGCGTGGACCGCGACGACAAGCGTAACAACTTCTCGGCGACGGCGACCTATCTCGTGAACCGCCGCGTGGGTCTGTTCCTGACCTACAACTACCTCAAGCAGGACTCGTCGGGCGCTCAAAAGGGCGCTTCGTTCAAGGACAACAAGCTGGTGGCTTCGGTCGCCCTGCAGTTCTGATCAACGTCCACGAAACGGCAAGGTTTGCCGGTTACTGAGAGTAGTTATGGACGGCTCCAGGTTTGAAACTTCGAACGCTCCGGTGAATGACACCGGAGCGTTGTCTTTTGATCTGAACATTGCGATCGCGACGTTCAGGCGGCGCTTCAGGCTGTTCGCAGCTGTGGCGGTGGTGGTGTTTGCGGCGGTGGTGCTGTTCACCCTGCAGCAGACTCCGAAATACACGGCGATCGCTCAGGTGATGCTCGACGTGCGCAAGGAGCAGGTCACGGACATGAGCGCCGTGCTCTCCGGCCTGCCGGCGGACTCGTCGGTTGTCGACACCGAGGTCGAGGTCCTCAAGTCGCGTTCGCTCGCCGCGCGCGTGGTCAAGGAACTCAAGCTCGATCAGGATCCCTACTTCAATCCGTATCTGCCGAACGCGAAGGGCGCGGGCGCTCTGCTGTCGTCCGTGCGCAAGGCGGCCACGCCGCTCGATAAGGTCGATCCTGTCGAGCTCCAGCGTCGGAACGAGCGGGTCGTCGACAGCGTCCTGGATGGGCTGAAGGTGCGGCGCGCCGGCCTGACCTACCTGATTTCGATCGAGTACACGCACGAAGACGCTAAGCGCGCTTCGGAACTGGCCAATGCGTTCGCCAACCTGTACCTGACCGAGCAGCTTGAAGCGAAGTTCGACGCGACCCAGAAGGCCAATGAATGGCTTGATACGCGGGTTGCGGAACTCCGTGACCAGGTGCAAGCCGCCGACGCGGCTGTTCAGCAATACAAGATCGCCAACAATCTGCTCAGCGCTGAGGGGGCGACCCTGACGGAGCAGGAGATCTCCAGCCTGAACCAGCAGTTGGCGCTCAGCCGCGCGTCGCAGGCGGAAACCGACGCCCGACTGAACATCGCGCGTCAGCAGTTGGCCCGGGGCAGCACGGGTGAGGATGTCGGCGAGTCTCTGAACTCGCCGGTTGTGCAGCAACTCCGTAAACAGCGATCCGAGAAAAGCGCTCAAGTCGCCGATCTCGGCGGGCGTTATGGCGATCGCCATCCCGATCTGCTGAAGGCGCGGCGCGAGCTGGCCGACATTGACGGCCAGATCCAGGCGGAAATCCGCCGGATCATCTCCAATCTCGAGGCCCAGGCCCAGGTCGCGCGTCAGCGAACCGGTTCTGTCGCTTCCAGCGTCGCGGCCTCTCGCGGGACGCTCGCCGGCAACAACCGCGCCGCCATCGGCCTGGCTGAACTGGAGCGGAAGGCGCAGTCGGTCAAGACGCTCTACGAGACGCTGCTTGCGAGGTTCAAGCAGACGACGACCCAGGAGGGTATCGAGCAGGCGGACGCCCGCGTGGTTTCGCCCGCGAAGATCCCGACGCGTCCCAGCTATCCGAAGCCGAGCTTGAACTTGGCGCTCGGTCTGGTTCTGGCGCTCGGCGCCGGCGTCGCCGCCGTCGTGCTGGCGGAAATCCTGATGGCGGGCCTCTTCACCGAGGATGAAGTCGAGCGTCGACTGGGCTTGCCTTACCTTGGCGCGGTTCCCAGCCTTGGCACCACGGTTGATGATGCTAAGACGCTCAAGGGCATGACGCCGCCGGATTATCTTCTGGCCAAGCCGCTCTCCAGCTTCGCCGAGAGCCTGCGCAAGCTCCGGGCGTCGATCCTGTTCTCGAAGGTCGGCGAAACCGTCCAGGTGATCGCGGTGACGTCCTCGCTTCCGGGCGAAGGCAAGACGACCACGACCTTCTCGCTGGCGCGCACCCTTGCGACCTCCGGCGCCAAGGTGATCGTCGTCGACTGCGACCTGCGACAGAGCGCGATCAGTCAGTTCCTCAAAGAGCCGGCCCAGGTCGGTCTCTTGGAGGTGCTCAACGGGGTGGCGACGCTCGACCAGGCCATCATCAACGATGAAAGCGGCGCTCATATCCTGCCGCTGGCCAAGTCGGCCTACACCCCGCGCGATGTTCTCGGGTCGTCCGCAATGCTCCGCCTGCTCGGCGAACTGCGCGGCCGCTACGAGATCGTCCTTCTCGACACCGCGCCGCTGCTCGCCATTGCGGACACGCGTATCCTGGCTCCCCACACCGACGCCATGGTGATGCTGGTCCGTTGGAAGAAGACGCCGGTGAAGGCTGTTCAATCGGCGCTGGCCTTGCTCCAAGGCACGCGCGCCTTCATCGCCGGTGTCGCCCTGACCCAGATGGACCTCAAGGCGCAGTCGCGTTACGGCTACGGCGACTCCTACTACTACTACGCGAACTATCGAAAGTACTATGCGGACTAAGGCGACCGGGGGCGGGGCCTTGCCCTCAAGAGGGATGGCCCGAGCCCGAAAGCTGAAGACCTCGGAGGGCGCCGCTATCGGCGCCCTCGTCGCATTGGTGTGCTTCGAAGTTGTCGCCTTCGGAGCCACCGAGCATGCGGTTGGCCAGGCCTTTGCGGCCCTGCACGCCCTCTTCCTAGTCGTCCTGCTGACCAGTTGCGCGTGGGCGCGGAAGGTCGCCGCGGGAATGGGGTCAACCACGCTCTGGGCGGCGTTCGCCGCGCTGATGCTGGCCGTGGGCTGGGCGCTGACGCCGTTCGGCCCGGGCGGCGCTCACCCAGTCTGGCAATATGTTGCGGCGGACGGCGGGTCCCTCACGGTCGATCGCTCCGCGGTTTGGCTGAGCTTGCTGCGCCTTTGCGGTCTGGCCTGCCTGTTTCTCGCGGCCCAGATCATCGGACAGTCCGAGACGCGGCGGCGTTCCGTATTTTGGCTTCTTCTCGTCACCCTGGGCGGTTATGCGGCCCTGGCCATCATCCAGCATGTCAGCACGCGTGCGACCGGGCGCCTCACCGCGACCCTGATGAGCCCGAACACGGCCGCCACACTGATGGGCATGGGCGTGGTCTTTTCGACGATGTACGTGACCCAGTTTCTCCAGAGAGCCGGCGGCGCGGTCAGGCTGGACAAGCTCCCGCTCGATGCGTCTGTCAGCCTTGTGCTCACCGCCGTCTTCGCCGTCGCCCTGGCCCTGACCGCATCGCGAGCCGGTCTGTTCTCCACCATCGTCGCGCTCGCGGTCCTGCTGACATCCCAGGTTATCGCCCAGGGCAAGAAGGTCCGCGTTGTCGCGATCGTCGGTGGGGCCGCGGCGCTCCTGGTCGCCGTTGGGGTCGCCATGCGCAGCGCCGAGCTTACTACGGCGCGATTGGAAAACCTGGATGGTGACGTGGCCGTGCGCCAGGCGATCTTCGCCGCCCATTGGGACGCCTTCGTCGCTGCGCCATGGTTTGGCTACGGCCTGGGGTCTTTCCCGGCCATCAACCAGCTGTTTATGACCAGCGAAAATCTGCGGGTGCTGTTCGATGTTCGAGCCACCCACAACCTCTACCTTCAGTGGCTGGAGGAAGCGGGTGTGGTGGGCTCTGTCTGCATGCTTGGGCTCCTGGGTCTGATCTTGTGGCCCATCGCGCGTGGCGCAGGAAGGCCGGGGACCGCCAGCGCGATCGCGCGGGCGGCGATCGCTGCAACGGTTCTGGTTCTCTTGCACGGACTTTCCGACTTCGCGGTCCAGACCCCGGCCATGCAGGCGCTGTTCGCCGTCGGGCTCGGCGCGCTCACCCCGGTGGCCGGTCAAGCCAAGGCCGCTCGCATCCAGGCGCTCCGAGTGATCGGCGTCTTTGGCGGGATTAGCCTGATGGCTTCGGCGCTGGTGGCCATCCCCATGGCCTCCGCGCGGTTTGGCGGCGACCTGTCGTGGATGCCGACGGCTCCGAGCGAAGTCCTCGCCGCCAGCATCGAAAAGGGGCTGGCCTCAACGCCGCAGGATGTCGCGACCTTGGAGCGGCTGGAGGCCCTTAGCCGTCGCGAACTTGCCATGCGTCCGGGCGTCGGCGCAGCCTGGCTGCGGAACGCAGCCGTCGCTTTCGCGCGTAAGGACCTCGCCACCGCGAACGCGGCCTTGTCGCGCTCCTATGCCGTCGCTCCGCTGCAAACCAGCGTGTTCATGGCCAGAACGCGCATCGCCTACGAGCATTGGGGCCTTTTGACCCCCGAAGTCCGCAAGCAGGTTATGTATCAGGCCGGTGTCGAGTACAAGCGACCTGGGGGCGACAGGCGGCTCACGGCTTTGGCCAATAGCATCCAGGACCCGAGCGGCCGGATTGGCCTGGCCTTCTTCATCGTCGCGCAGCGCCTGGCCAAGGCCTCGACTCAATAGGCGTTGTCGGTGACCAGAAGGCTCGGGATTGTCATGAGAACGATCCTGAAGTCGCGCCGAAGCGACCAGGTCTGGATGTAGTCGAGATCCGCCTCGATCCGCTGGCGCATGGCGTCAACGGTTTCAGTGCCGCCGCGGAGACCTTTGACCTGGGCCAAGCCTGTCAGACCTGGTCGGGCCTGATAGCGGGCGTAGTATTCTGGAATCCGCGCGCCATAGTAGGCGTCATGGGCCGTGGCATGGGGCCTTGGCCCCACCAACGACATGTCGCCGCGCAACACGTTGAGGAGCTGAGGTAGTTCATCGATGCTGGTCGCCCGGAGGAGGCGACCCACGCGTGTGATACGATCATCCCCTCGCTGCGCCTGCATAACCTCAGGGCCATCCTCCCGGCAGCGCATGGTGCGCAGTTTCAAGATCTGAAACGGCGCACCGGCCAATCCCCCTCGTGTCTGGCGAAACAGCGCGGGACCGGGGGACTCGAGCCTTATGGCGATCCCGGCCAGCAGGAGAAGCGGGGCGAACAGAATGAGCAACAGCGTGGCGGCCGCGATATCAAGGACTCGCTTGCGCAAGTCGCGGGCTACACGAGGGAGCGGTCCTGGCATGCCTGGCGCCAAGAGTTGGGAACAAGGCTCCCCGTTCACCAAATTATTCCTTATCTTCCCCACCAAGTTGCAGACTGGTTTCCAGTTCCGCCTGCGCAGGCTATCGCAATCGTCCGAGAGCGTCGCGGCCAAAATCAAAAATGGCGCTTAAGAGTGTTAATGCGCGATAGACCTTATTCTTTCACGGGCTCTTAGCTGCGCTGAGTTTACATCAACAGCAAGCAGGAGTGCTGTCTGATGATCGACGCCGAAATGTCCTTCGCCCATGTGTCGCCAGCGCCCAGGCGGCGCCTCGCGCCGCTTGTCGGTCTAGGCTTGGCTGCGGGCCTGTCGGCGGGCCTCTGGGCGCTGCTGGTCATTGGCGCCTTCAGGTTCATCTGACCGGATCCAACCACGGCTTTCTCCGGAATTCAAAAACACCCGCTCCAGCCATGGGGCGGGTGTTTTGCTGTCTCAGTCGCGCCGAGGAAAAAAAGCCCCCGAGCTATCGGCTCGGGGACTTTGGCGTCTAGATGAAGGGAGTGGCGCGAGACCCTAAGCGGCGCTCGTCCACAAGGCGGTGCCGGGCACTTGCCGCTGCACCCAGCGATAGTTCAGATCCGCCCACGGCGTGGCC
This sequence comes from Caulobacter sp. BE264, assembly GCF_031457805.1. Taxonomy (NCBI): domain Bacteria; kingdom Pseudomonadati; phylum Pseudomonadota; class Alphaproteobacteria; order Caulobacterales; family Caulobacteraceae; genus Caulobacter; species Caulobacter sp. BE264. Next base: position 473,691 of record NZ_JAVDXI010000003.1, read on the forward strand.
CAGGGCGTGAGGTTGTCGAGCACCCAATCGCCGCTCTTCAAAGACACCATCAACACCGCATGGCCCTCGCCGCGGGCCGTAACCGCGACGGCCAGGGACAGGGATGACTCGGGGACGCCGGCGGCGATCAGCTGGCGCCTCTTTTCAAGAGCGAAGTCCTCGCAGTCGCCGTAGAGCTTGCCATCGATCAGACGCGGCAGCGCCCAGTATTCTTCCTGGCCGTACAGATCGCTGTCGTTGGCTTTCCTCACATCGCGATTCACCTGCTGATTGACCTTGTTCAGCAGTTTCATCTGGTCGCGTTCGTCGTGGTCGTACCAGGTCGGGACGGCCTTCGACTCTTCGAGCGACGCAAAGGTCCGGGGCAGGCCGGCGGCCACGAAGTCCTCGACAGGTCCGACGGTGTACGCCTCGATCGTTTCCACTGCCGCCAGTTTGAGATCGGTGTCGCTGGCGTCCGCGTTTAGGCTCATCGACGAGGTCTGGACGAAGGTCTGGCGGTTCTGGCCGCCGAGGAAGGCGAGTTGGGCCGCGGGAAGTCCGCATGTCTCAATGTCGCGACGGCAGAGGTCCGCGAAGCCGGCCGGCGCGCCAATGCCTTCGCCGCGCGGCATGAACGAGGCGGCGCCGGCCTCGGCTTGGGTGCTTGCCATCAAAGCGGCGACGCCGATGAGCCCCATAACAATGTTTCGCGGCTTGAACATGCTGACCTCGCTGTGTTCGCGAGGTCAATATTCATGATGTGTCCGAAAACGAGCTGAATTTAGATGGTATAATCTATGTGTTTGACTGTAATGAATTTGGAATTTACCAAAACAAAGTTGGAATTTACTTGGTAAATTGGGGGGAAATGATTGTGATGAATTGGAGGTTAATTCGTCGGCTTTCGGTTGAACGCTGGCGCCCCCTAAGGCTAAACTAGGGCTCCTGCTCCAGGCGGCGTCAGGTCGCTCACGTGACGAGTTCGATGTTCAAGGCCCTATTCCGTCCCAAGCAGAAAGAGCGCCGCGCGGTCTCGACCGGAGGGCGGGTGCTCTATGCCGTCGGCGACGTGCATGGACGGCTGGATCTTCTCGACGGATTGATCGCGCGTATGACCGAGGATTATCGCGCCCTCGGTCGACAGGATCCGCCGGTCCTGATCATGCTCGGCGACTATGTGGACCGCGGCGCGCAGTCGTCTGGCGTTATTGACCGTCTGATCGCGCTGAGCGGACAGGCGGCGGATGGAGGCTTCGAGTTCCGCGCCCTCATGGGCAATCACGAGGAAACTCTGCTGCATTTCCTTGATGATCCGCAGGCCGGGCCGTCATGGGTGGAGTACGGCGGCGGGGAGACCATGGCTTCGTACGGCGTGCAGCGCCCGGTGGGTCGTGCAGAGCTCGAGGTTTGGGAACAAACGCGGCTTGCCTTCCGCAACGCCTTTCCGCCGCAGCATGAACAGTTCTTGCGGCGTCTCGAATTGATGGCCGTCTATGGAGACTACGTCTTCGTGCATGCTGGCGTGCGGCCGGGCCTGCCGCTCGAGCGGCAGGTCGCGGCGGACCTTTTGTGGATCCGCAACGAGTTCCTGGACAACGCCCACGGACTGAAGGCCACCGTGGTGCACGGCCATACGCCCGTCGAAGAGGTGTTCGTCGGTCGCCAGCGTATCAATGTCGATACAGGCGCCTACGCCACGGGCGTGCTGACCGCTGTTAGACTTGATGGCGGCGAGCCCAAGATCATCCAATTTAGTAAAGGGCGAGCGGCTTAGAGTTCGCCTTGTTCATCGCGCGGTCACGTGCGATGTGGCATTGCAGTTCCCAGGTCTGACAAGTCCGAGATGAGACGCTTTACCATGATCGGTTTTTCGAAACTCTCCCGCGCGTTCGCCATGCTGGCGGCCGTGGTTTTCATGATGGTCTCGACGTCAAGCGGCGTAGCCCATGCCCAGTCCGGCGCCGAGCCTGCGGCGACGGCCGCCAACGCGCAGGCGATGGACTATCTGCTGGGGCCGGGCGACAAGGTGCGCGTAACGGTCTACGGCGAGGAATCGCTGTCCGGCGAATTCTTCGTGTCGGGCAGCGGCCTGATGTCGTTGCCGCTCATCGGCGAGATCAAGGTTGGCGGCATGACCGTCGGCCAGTTCCAGACAGCGGTGCAGGACAAGCTTAAGGACGGCTACCTGAAGGATCCGCGCGTCAGCGCCGAGGTGCTCACCTTCCGCCCGTTCTATATCCTCGGCGAGGTCGAGAAGCCCGGCACGTATCCGTATACGTCCGGCCTGACCGTGCTGAACGCCGTCGCGACCGCAGGCGGCTTCACCTACCGCGCCGACAAGAAGAGCGTCTACATCAAGCGCAATGGCGACACGTCCGAGAACAAGGGCGAGTTGAAGCCTTCGACGTTGGTTTCGCCCGGCGACACGATCCGTATTGGTGAGCGCTTCTTCTAGTCGAAGCACCCGACCGAAACGCAAAGGCCCGGCGGACACGTCGGGCCTTTTTTTCGCGGCGCGCGGTCAGGCCAATTCAGAGTCTTTAGAGAAACTGGCGCACCCGACACGATACGAGGGTGCGTCTTCTTCTTGTAGAGGCGTATTGGAAAGATTGAGAAAATCCCTGCTTCCCGCTTCGAGTTTCGGAGGCGCTGTGTAGCACCCTGTGTAGCAGTGTGTAGCAGTTTTGCTCCCTGAGTTTCTTGGGGGGAGAGGGGAGGGCCCTTAGAGGGCTTAATGGGCGGCTGAGTAGCTGAGGTCCCGGCCAGACTGGTAGGTTGGGGAGCCCAGAGCTTTGAGGGCTTTTCCCGGCCTTGGTTTCCAACTTGTCCATGGTCATGCGCCTTCCCGTTGGTTGCGCCCGCCCAGAACAATCTCACGCCGAAGACGGTGAAGCTCTGGCAGAGCATCGGCTGTGGCCTTCAGCAGGCCCCTTCGCTCCTCCGATGTCCGCAAGCCACTGTACGCTAGGACCAAGTCGTCGACGTACACTGTAAGGCTGTCCAACTGAGGCGAGGATACCCGGCTCGATAGCCTTCCCCCCTCCACCGCGAAGACGGCCTCGAACAAGGCTCCGCGCCGATCTGACGGCGACACCTGCGTCAAAGCCTGGGCGATGCCTGGCAGCGCCATCAGCCGGATGATCGCGGCTTGGCCCTGACGTGTGTGCATGTCGTAAGCCGACGAGAGGAGCTTGCCGATCCCAGGATCGTCGGGAAGTTCACCGGGTAAGAAGCGCAAGTCAGCCTCGTCCTGCTGAATGACCTGCCACATCGGCAACAGGGAGGCGTGCATACAGCCCCCGCCCCGGATCGCTGCTCGGTCGGCGATGTAGCAGAGGATAAGAGGCATACCGCTCGCGACCATCAGGCTCATCAGCCTGTCGCGAGGCCTCTCATTCCACTCGGGAGCGTTGAGGTTTGGAAATCGCTTGGTCCCCGCCAGCATCCAGGTCGCAGCCATGCGATCCACCAAGGGCCGGTCGAGATCGAGCGCCCAGGCGGCTAGGTCCTCGTCCAACCAAGAGGCCATGACCTCAGTTTGCTGATGCCGGTCCCTGTCGAAATCGACGGCGAGGATCAGGTTGCAGGCCGTCCGATCCTTGGCTCCGCCAGCGAGAGCCTCGGCGAGCCACACCGCCGATTTCAATTCTCCCGCTGATCGTCGAGCAACGTGGTTCCCCATGAGCGCCAAAGTCCAGGCCACGGCTCGGAGGTTGCCCAACAGCACGTCCTCAATGGCGCAGACCGCTAGGCGCTTGCGAAGGTAAGCTGGATCGACGGCATGGCAGGCATGGGCTGCGCGCATAGCAGCAGCGACATCGCCCCGTCGAATTGCCTTCTGAAGCGATGAGGCCAGACGCCAGCGATCCTCTCGATCCGTTGCCGTGGGAAGCCCCTCCGGCATTACCCATTCGGACATGACCCGAAGGGCGTCCTCGGAAAAGAAGTCGTCCAGGCCCCGCAGAACATGGGGGGCCAGAGCACCGTCATCGCCAAGGGTCGCGGGGGTAGCCGGAGTTAGAAGGCGGGGCTGACCTAGCGACTGTAGGTCGGCGGAAAGGAGGTTGTAGAACACGCTTGCCTCTAAGGATGTTGACCACCCAAACTCTGGCAAGATGTTGTTTTTGTTCAAAAAGTATTTCGATAGGTGGCCTTGATTAGCCAACGATTTCACGATCAGGCGGAGCGCCTAGGCTGTACTGGGCTCCACGGCCGTCCGGTATCCAGCGGTAGCGGGCGATGTCGAACCGAAGGCGCAGCAGATCAGCTCCGACCACATCCTGCGCAGCCTTGATGTTAGCGTTGCTGGCGAAGAGGCCGCCGATGTACTCAATCGTTCGGCCGCTCCCCTTCACATCAATGTCCCTCTCCCACAGCGTCGATTTCGAGAGCGAGCGATAGGCCTTCCTGAGCTGGGGGAAGACTTGTTCCTGCTTTGCCGCCAGCGCGGCCTCGAACTTGGCGAGCTTCTTCCTTTGGGCGTCGTTCAACTTCGTTCCTCGGCCCTCACGGACCTTAGCCGCCATTCGCTCGATCTCGCCCAAACGTGCCCAGACATCTGGCATACTGTCTGGTGGAGCGGTGGAGATCGCTTCGACTGATGCCATCAGGTGATCGTCGATCTGAAGCGCGAACCGTGCGCCATCGTCCATAGCGGCATACTCATCGACTAGCCGCTGAGCGTCGGTGTCGGCCGCGAGCCTATTGGTCTGAGGCTTCACCGCCTCTGCTATAGAAACGGGATCAGGAGTGAGCGCCGCCTGAACACCAAATCCAGCGACTACGGCTACAACAGCCGCGATCGGTGGAGCCCATACGGGCGGCTGAGCTTTCTCCCGGACGTATGCCGCTGTCGGCGGCAGGATCAGAAGCCCCGCGAATAGAAACCCAATGCCCGCGATACGCCCTTCAGGGATCGCGAGGACCAGGGCCGCTGCATTGATCAACAGGATCGTCCCCACAATCCAGGCCGCGATCCGGCCCAGCTTGGCTCCCCATTTCGGCTGCTCTTCGGTGCTCGACATGCGCCCTCCGCAAATTGATACGAACTCATACTTCTTGTTTTGCAACTGATTGCAATGAGAGTTCCTGTCGCTGGACCGCGATGCACGTGAGCTTGCGCCCGTAGTTTCAATACGGGTCGAGCCAATAGACGCATGGCGGGTTTGCGCACTCAGGTCGGCTTAGCCATCCGTCATCAGCGCAAGATGAAGGGGTGGAGTCAGGCCCAGCTAGCGGAGAAGATCGGGCGTACGGTCGAGACCGTGAACAAGATTGAGCGCGGATTATCGGCTCCGAGCTTCGAAACGCTCGAGGCCTTGTCGCGGGTCTTAGGCGTGCCGGTAGGGACGCTGTTTTGGGCCGACGGCTTGGGGTCAGCCGGTGCTGAAACGGATTCGCTTCAGCGTCTGGTGGCGCGTCTGTCGGTGTTGGACAGTGACGATATCGATTGGGCGGACCGCCTTCTGAGCCTAGCGCTAGCCAGAAAAGTTAGGCGTTAGCCGAAGCCGCAAGCTGACTCATCGCTTCCGTTGGGAAAGTCTGCATCCGGGCGACTAGGTTGGTGGTCGCGAAGGTATCCGAAGCGATCGCAAGCGATGAGCTGAAGCGTGGCTAGGGGCGCAACAAGACATCCCAGGTCGCGAGCGCCAGGACCGAGCCCAGCAAGGCGATGACGGCAAGGCCCGTCCAGCCGATGGGCGTGAGGAGGCGGGCGGTCGGGCGAAGGCGTGGGAGCACGGGCCCAAGGGTAGGGACGCCGTTCGCGGCGGCGCTAGGCTGGAGCAAGACTCGCCACAGGCTTCCGGAACCCAGCTAAGGACTGAGAATTGAAGGCCAATGCCGCTGTTCCCGAGGGGACGCGATGGTTCCGTCGCGCCCGGAACGATTGTGGAACATTGATCGGGCGCGGTAACCGGTGCAACATGCCAGCCTTAAGCTTGCGGGCGCTGTTTCAAGAACACGATGTGGGTCGCGGTCACTGAACGGTTTCGTCGTCTCGATGTCGCGCTTCTCGCCACGAACGAGCAGATCACCGACGCCAGAACCAAGATCGCCGGCATCGTTCGGTGCCTGAACGCGGCCTATTACGACCTCGCCTCGGATGTCGATCACGGCCGTCTCGTCGGATCTTGGGGCAAAGCCACCCAGATCGTCCATTCCGAGGACGTGGATCTGCTGTTCGAGTTGCCGTTCGCGACCTATCAGCGGTTTGCCGCCTATGCCGGAAATGGTCAGTCGGCGCTGTTGCAGGAAGTCAAAGGCGTTATCGAGGCCCGCTACCCCAACACGCGGCTGCGAGGCGACGGCCAGGTCGTGGTTGTCGGCTTCAACAGTCTCACCGTGGAGGTGATTCCGGCCTTTCCGACCGTCGCAGGGCAATTTCAGATCTGCGACACCCACGACGGCGGCTTTTTCAAGCTGACCGACCCGGCCGCGCAAGTAATGGCGCTGGACGTCTCAGACCTTCTGAAAAACGAGAATGCGCGGCGGCTTGTTCGCATGCTGAAGGCCTGGAAGCACATCTGCAATGTCGGGATAAAATCGTTCCAGATCGAAATTTTGGTCCCCGATTTCCTCAATCAGTCGGCTTGGGCGAACTACGGCTTCTTCTACTACGACTGGCTCGTGCGTGATTTTTTCGCTTTCCTTCTGTCCAGGACCAATGGCTGGGTGTGGGTCCCGGGGACAAACGAAGTGAGCGCCTTGGGCGAGGGCTGGGCGCCGGCGGCGCGGCGGGCCTATGAGGCCGCCGTGGTCGCCTGCGTCCATGAGCGTGACGATCGTGTTGGCGAAGCGGGGGATGAATGGCGCAAGATCTTCGGACAGGCGATCCAGAGGGACTGATGGCTGACCGCAAGGCCGAAATTGTGCGCGAATGCCTGCGTCAGGAGGAGTCGTGTCTTTACACCTCAACGGCCCTCTACCACTGGCTCAGGTCCGTGCGGTTCTGGAACCGCGCTTTCATCGTCACGCCCATCATCCTGGGCGGCTTGGCCAGCTATGGGGCGCTGAAATCGCAAAGTCCGGTGATCGCTGCGGTCTTGACCCTGGTGGCGGGCTTCTTTCCGGCGATCTACGATAGCCTCAAGCTCAAGGGCCATGCCGACGATATCGCGCGGCAGGCCGCTCAGTTCAAAGTGCTACAGGATCGCTTCCGTCAGGCCGCCCGGATCGGCGCGATCGGCGACACCGCGGCGCTGGAAACCGAATTCAACGCGCTCATGGATCGCATGGATGACGCCCGGTCCGGCAGCCTGGCGATCCCGGCGAAGTTCTTCACCAAGGCCCAGGCGCAGATCAAGGGCGGCGATTACAGCTTCACGGTCGACGAACCTAAGGCTGAAGACGGCCCCACAGGCCGCGCGCGCTAATTGGATTGCGCCCTGATGATCTGTCGAGCGTCCAGCGGCAGCCTGATGGTGGTCGCAGGCTCGGCCGCAAGCAGCAATTGGCCGATGCCGCGCCAGTCACTCAGGCCGCCCAGGGAGGCTCTGATCGATGGCGCGGTCAGCGCCGGCTGTCCGTCGTCAGGACATTTGGCGCAGATGAGGACGTAAATTAGCGGAGAGCGGGCCTCGTCTGGGGGTTGATGTTAGGCGGCGAGCTTGCGGTG